>NZ_CP034752.1:2460000-2767500 GCF_004295645.1 Limnobaculum zhutongyuii | reverse complement strand
TTTTTTCTCATAAAAAATCCTTTTATTTGAATAACACCTTGTTATTAGATATTTTTTGCTAAAAATTGACAGTTATATAGTGGTTATGCTGAAAAAGCGTAATTTATCATATGGAAATCTGATGTGTCAGTTTATGTTTTTTAGCTCACATATTGTTTTTACTTTTAACTGAATCCTGACATCAATCTGATAAATAGGATGCTGGATAGAGAGTTTAATAAGCTGAAAAGGCTGATAATCCAGTGCGTTATTCAGATAAGGGTTGGCAATATTAAATGGCGACTTATCTGGAAAATTGACCTCTAATGACGTCCAGTACAATATAGAACCCAGACCATGTTAGCCACTGGGTAAACAGTCCAATAGTTGGTGTTCACTTCATTTTTTTACGTTACAGAAAAGCTAACGGGAGACAGCCAGAGTCCAACACTCTGAAACGAAGTATATAGCCCTTCCGGTCGAGCACTTTGATAATGTTCGAATATAGTTTTTACAGTCGGAATATCCACGATATTAACCTGTAATAAAAAAACCGCCCAAAGGGCGGTTTTAGAATCAAAGCAGAGAAACTATCACAGTGACTTAATAATGCGACTCAGCAACTTAATCCGCGGAATAATACTCTCTAACTCAACATATTCCGCCGGGCTGTGGAAATCGGCACCGATCGGGCCAAAACCATCCAGCGAAGGAACGCCTAATGCTGCCGTATGGTTAGCATCAGAACCACCACCTACCACTTGCCACTTCACCGGAATACCTTCTTCCTCACCGCAACGCTCAACTAATGTCATCAGCTTTTCCGTTTCTGCAGAAGGAGACATCGCCGGAGTATGCGCCATTTCAGTAACGGTGGAAGTTACGTCTGCCACATACGCTTTTTTGCTCATTTCATTGATAGCTTTATCAATGCGGTGATATTCATTGTTATCCCAGAAGCGTACGTCAACTACCGCCTGAGCTTTGTCCGGAACGATATTGGCGGCGTCACCACCTTTAACGACACCTACGTTCAGGGTGGTGCCCGCTTCTGCATTACCTAACTGATTAATTGCCAGAATCCAGTTCGCTAATTCGGTAATGGCTGAACGACCTTTTTCCGGTGCGTTACCTGCGTGGGCTGCTCGTCCGTGGAACTCAATGTTATAACGAGCCATACCTTTACGGGCTTTAACCAGAGAGCCATCAGCACGTGCCGCTTCGGCAACCAGCACATAGCGGCTCTGTTTAGCGTATTTACCCAACCATTCATGAGAATAAACTGAACCGGTTTCTTCATCCGGGTTCATAGCAACGGCAATGGATAATCTCTGCACATCTTTATCATCCAGTGCGCGAATAGCCCATAGAATATTCAGCAGGCCAGATTTCATATCCGCAGCACCCGGACCATATAAACGGGTTGCATCAGTAGACATTGGACGCTCGGCTGCGGTTCCCGGTGGGAATACGGTATCCATATGGCCAATCAGCAATACGTCAAATTGAGTGGCGCCAGGTTTGTTAGTAGCAAACACGCCCGGGCCGACCTCTTTACCCAGATCAACGATTTCTGCATGCCAGCCTAAATCCTTATATTTTTTCTCCATCAGACCGGCAACAACGGCAACGCCTTCGGTGGTTTGAGTTCCACAATCAATATTAACCAGCGGACGTAATTCATCTAAATATTGGTTTAACTGCATGGTTCATCCTTCCTTAATTGTTTCGTGTTGAACAGGCATATTCGCTTATAAATTAATGATGATTCTCATCAGCAGCATCGCACCAAATGAATTGATAACGGCAATAAGCAACATTAATGGAATGCGGCTACCCTTAGTGCCGACAACGCCTAAAACGCGTCCGACATATTGCACTAACGAACCCATCAGATAGATTGCAGGGGCGAGAATTGCCAGATGTTCGCCATTAAGATGTCCGCTCTGGAACAGACTGACGGCAACACCGATTGCTCCACCCATTGACATCAAGCTACTAATTAAAACAGCGGCAGCCTCTCCCGGCAGGCCAAACAGCGCCATGACAGGCTCGCAGAGCTTGCCTAACAGATCTAACAGTCCGGTGATTTGTAATGCTTTAATAATGACAAACGCCATCAGTACGTTAGGTAGTGTACTTGTGGTCGCAATTCCCCAGCCTTTACGCGCTCCGGCAACAAAAATATCAGTGATCATTGGATTTGAGTTATTAGACATGATGCATTATTCCCTTATTATTTTTCTGTCGCTGCGTTTGATGGCTGTTGTTCTTGTTCATCTTTATCTGGGAATGTTGTCAGATAAAGACGCATGATATTGGCACCTACAATTTTCATAATGAAAATAACGCCAATACAGGCTCCAATGGTGGTTGGAACAGCGAGTTCACCAGATGCCAGTACCAGAGTGAATAACACGGCACCAGAAGAGAAAAAGTTAGTAATCATGGCGCCACCAGAAAACTGGAACATGGTTAGCACTTCTTTTTCTTTGGCATTGATTTTTTGTTCATCCGCCAGAGCGCGAGTCAGTGATGCGCCCACGTCTGTACTTTGCAGGCTACCAATAATAGCCAGACCGGTAACGCCAGGAATGCCCAGAAGAGGGCGTAGAATAACGCTTAATAATTTACGCGCTGCGTTCAGAGCACCATAGTGTTCCAGCACATTGATCATTGCCAGAGCGAACATAACTGAAGGGATCAGGCCAAAGGCAAACAGGAAACCTTCCATTGCACCACTGCCACCGGTACCACGATAAGTACCATTAGTGGCTTTTAGGGCATCATCGACCTAGCTAACGCCGGTTAACACTTTACCAAACGAGCCATTGAGGGTGGTGAAATCAATGGTTGATAATAATGGAACAATCCAATCCGTTAACCAGTGGGATAATTCCGGATTCTGTGCATGTAGCTCTTTAATCTGCGCGGCAATCCAGAGAGTAGTTGCGGATGTTGGGCCAAAAATTCCAGAGAAAAAGACAACGGCAAAAAACAGTGCAAAGTAGGCACCGGCCCCAATCTTTAGCTCCTTAGATGGGACGGGTTGTGGGTTATCATTTGACATATTAATGGTTCCATTAAGAAATAATGATAGTGGTAAATAGTTTCCGATTATCTATTAGTTCTGTTTTACCAGCATTTGACTTCGATCAAATAACATACCTGCTTGAGATCACGCTTCTGGTATTAATATGGTCATATGCCATTCTCTTGGTTAAATGTTATACAAAATAACTAGTTATGCGGATTGGGATGTAATTTTTTTGTTAAATTACTGACGGTATTCAGCGTATTTTTCTGCCATAACAGGAAAATAGACGTAAATCTTATTTATTTACATAACCATTGCATATCCAGTGTATTTTTATGCGCTTTTCATGCATAATTTCACGATTCTCCATGCAATAATAAAGGATGCACAAATGTTTAAACGTCTTTCTATTTTTGGTGTATGCCTGGCTGCAGCCCTGTGTACATTACCTGTTGCCAA
Organism: Limnobaculum zhutongyuii; assembly: GCF_004295645.1. Lineage (NCBI taxonomy): Bacteria > Pseudomonadati > Pseudomonadota > Gammaproteobacteria > Enterobacterales > Budviciaceae > Limnobaculum > Limnobaculum zhutongyuii. Next base: position 2,764,025 of record NZ_CP034752.1, on the reverse strand, counting down.
TGCAGCGGAACCAACCTACGTTGTGGGTTCTGGTGGTACTTATCGTCCTTTCGAATTCGAAAATAGTAAAAAAGAGCTGGAAGGATTTGATATCGATATCATCAGTGCGATTGCTAAAGCCGAGAATTTCAATATCAAGCTGGTGAATACGCCGTGGGAAGGGATCTTCGCAACATTGGGCAGCGGCGATCGTGACATTATTATTTCTGGCATCACCATTACCGATAAGCGTAAGCAAATGGTTGATTTTTCAGCACCATATTTCCCTGCTGAACAGGCTATTGTGATACCAAAAGGTAAAGATATTAAGTCTATTGCCGAGCTGAAACCGCTGAAAGTGGGCGTGGTTAACTCCAGCACCGGCGATATTGTGGTATCAGAAGTTTTGGGTAAAAACAGCACTTCAATTAAGCGCTTTGATAATACTCCACTGATGCTACAAGAACTGTATGAAGATGGTATTGATGCGGCTGTAGGTGACGTAGGTGTTGCCAAGTTCTACATTAAAAACCATCCGGAAAAAGAGTTCTCTTTGGTTGCTGATGACAAATTTGAGCGTCAATTCTTTGGTATTGCCGTGGCGAAAGGTAATGAAGAGTTACGCAATAAGATCAATTCCGGTCTGAAGAAAATCATTGCTGATGGTACTTACGCGAGCATTTATCAGAAGTGGTTTGACAGCAACGTACCGGTATTACCTGCCGAGTAATTTTTTCACTGATATTCCTTTCAGGGCGATTATTCGCCCTGAATGTTTTTCTATAACGGATTCATTTTTATGTCAGGATTTCGCTGGGAGATAATCCAGGAGTATGCCCCGCTGTTTGCCGAGGGCGCATGGATGACCATCAAATGTACCATCATCTGTGTAATACTGGGCGTAACCTGGGGATTAATTCTCGGGCTGGGCGGTACGGCGCAGGCACCTCGCAATCGCGGTTTGAACCGTTTGCTGCATATTTTTGTACAGTGGCCGGTTAAGATTTATGTCAGTGCTTTTCGCGGTACGCCGCTGTTTGTTCAGATCATGGTGGTGCACTTTGCGCTGATCCCTCTGTTGATCAATCCTCGCGATGGTTTATTGGTTAGCAGTGGCATCATGTCGGTGGATTTCGCCCGTATGTTGCGCTCGGAATATGGTGCGTTCCTCTCTTGCGTAGTGGCAATTACTCTTAATGCCGGTGCCTATGTTTCCGAGATTTTCCGCGCCGGTATTCAGTCTATCGACCGTGGACAGATGGAGGCAGCCCGTTCACTGGGGATGAGCTATGGTAAAACCATGCGCAAGATTATTCTGCCGCAGGCGTTTCGCCGTATGTTGCCACCGCTGGGTAACAACGCCATTGCCATTGTTAAGGACTCCTCGCTGGCATCCGCCATCGGGCTTGCCGATTTGGCCTACGCCGCCCGTACTGTTTCTGGCGCCTATGCCAGCTACTGGGAACCCTATCTGACAATCTCTATTGTTTATTGGGTGATTACTTTCTTACTTTCGCTGATGGTAAGGCATATGGAAAAGAGGTTAGGCCGAAGTGATTAAGATTCGTAATTTACAAAAACAATTTGATAAAACCCATGTTTTACGCGGTATCTCCTGCGATATTGCTGCTAATGAGGTGGTTTGTATCATTGGCCCTTCAGGTTCTGGCAAAAGTACTTTTCTGCGCTGTATGAATGCGCTGGAAGAGATGAGCGGCGGCGAAATTACTATCGATGGCTATGACGTTCACGATCGTAAAACCGATTTGAATAAGCTGCGTGAGAGTGTGGGGATGGTGTTCCAGCGCTTTAATCTGTTTCCTCATATGACAGTACTGGAGAATTTGATTCTGGCGCCGATGGATGTGAAAAAATTGTCTAAAGCAGAAGCGATAAAACGCGCAGAACAGCTGCTACAGAAAGTTGGGTTGATCGATAAAATTGATGCTTACCCAAGTCAGCTATCTGGCGGTCAGCAGCAGCGTGTGGCAATTGCTCGAGCCCTGGCGATGGAACCGAAAGTGATGCTATTTGATGAACCTACCTCTGCTCTCGATCCTGAGCTGGTGGGTGAAGTGCTGGCAGTGATGAAAGCGCTGGCCCATGAAGGTATGACCATGGTGGTGGTAACCCACGAGATGGGATTTGCCAGAGATGTTGCCGACCGGGTTATCTTTATCGATCAGGGGATTATTCAGGAAGAAGATGTTCCGGAGAAACTGTTTACGGCACCGTCGAATGACAGGACCAAGGCGTTCTTAAGCAAAGTGTTATCTGTTTAGCTAAATGCTCTTTTGTATCTATTGCTGAGTACATTTCGTCCACTAATAGTGCGGAGTTTGAATTAACATTGGTGTGAGTGGCCGAGCAGGGGGGCATTAGGGCGAATGCCCCCCTGCACCCCCCGCGCCTTCGCACACGAATTCAGGTCGCCTGACGGCGACTACCTTCCTCCTTCGTTCGGGCTTACGCACCGGCACTGATTCGCTCCAGGCGAAGCAGTGCCTCGCCAAACATCCCTGTTTGGCGTGCTACCCTCTCTCAGTCGTCAGCTGAATTCCAGTGCTCCTAAGGTCAAAGGATTGAAGGGCAAGAGATGAGTAAAGCTTGCTTGATGTAACACATCTGAGCCTAATTTCAGTTAAACTACCCCCAGCTATTTATAACAACCAACATTCAATATGATAAAAATCTGGTCATTAGGTGATGTGGTAGTGGATCTGCTACCGCTGGAAAATATGCAATATCAGGCCTGTGCTGGCGGTGCTCCGGCGAATGTGGCAGTAGGGGTTGCCCGTTTAGGGCATCCGTCTGGTTTTGTCGGGCGGGTGGGCAACGATCCATTTGGCCGTTTTATGGCGGAATCACTGGCACAGGAAGGGGTTAACTGTCAGTGTATTGAACAGGATGATCGTTACAAAACCAGTACGGTTATTGTCGATTTATCTGCCAGCGGTGAACGTAGTTTTACCTTTTTAGTGAGTCCTTCTGCGGATCAGTTTCTCTCTTTACATGCATTACCTGATACGTCTGCTGCCATTTTACATACCTGCTCATTAGCCCTGACCGGAAGAGTCTGTCGGGATTCACTGCTGAATATCACTTGTCAGGTGAAACAGCAGGGAGGAATAGTCAGCTTTGATCTGAACCTGCGCGCCCAGATGTGGGCGGATAAACAGGAAATGCATCAGGTGATTGCAGAATATTGCGCTAAGGCCGATGTGCTTAAATTATCAGAAGAAGAATTGTTTTGGTTAACCGAATGTTCTGATGATAGCTGGTCTGATGCATTGGCGCGGCTAAGTAATTATCCGGCAGCATTGATAGTGATTACCCGGGGTAAGCAGGGGTGTTTGGTGCTATGCCAGAATGACATCCACGCATTTGACAGCTATCCGATAACCAGCGTGGATACTACCGGAGCGGGTGATGCTTTTATGGCCGGATTATTAGTGGGGATCGCTCGTTATGGTATTCCGGGACAAGAAAATGATGTATTAAAAACCCTGAGTCAGATTATCAGTCAGGCCAGCGCATGTGGTGCATTATCGACAACCCACAAAGGGGCATGGGCGGCCTTACCAAGCCAGGATCAATTACAACACTTTCTTTCAACACAGGGAATGTTAACGCCGGGAACGCGATAAGTTCAGTTTTATCCCATTTCTGTATGGAGTCTGGCCTTGAGTTATGGGATGATTAGCCGGTTTTTAGGGGGCGGGATGAAAAAACTTACGCTGTTATTAATTGTACTTATTGGCTGGTTGCAGTACTCCCTGTGGCTGGGCAAAAATGGCATGCACGATCATGCCCGTGTAGAAGATGATTTGGCTGTACAACAAGATAATAATGCCAAACTGAAATCTCGTAATGCACGGCTGTTCGCAGAAATTAACGACCTGAAAAGCGGGCAAGGCGCTATTGAAGAGCGTGCCCGTAATGAACTGGGCATGATTAAACCGGGAGAGAGCTTCTACCGGATTATTCCTGAACAGTCTCAGCCAGCACAAGGCGGTAAAAAGTAGTGACGCAGGCCAATTCTTCCTCCACGTCATCTTATCCAGATATTGTTGCCATACTCCCCGCCGCAGGTATTGGTAGCCGCATGCAGGCTGACTGTCCCAAGCAATATCTGACTATTGGTCAGCAGACTATCATTGAATACGCTATTCATGCGCTGTTGTCTCATACTGCCGTTCGTCAGGTGATTGTCGCATTAAATCCTAATGATAATACTTTTGCTCAACTGGCTGTGGCACAAAACCCTCGGGTTTCTGTCGTTATTGGCGGCGCTGAGCGTTCTGATTCCGTATTGGCAGGTTTGAAGCAGGCAAAGGCTCTGCAGGCTGACTGGGTTTTAGTGCATGATGCTGCACGTCCATGTTTGAGCTATGACGATTTAGATAAGTTGATTCAATCGGTATTACTGGTAAAGCAGGGCGGTATTTTAGCCATGCCGGTCAGAGATACCATGAAACGTGCGATTGTCGATAAATCCGCCATTGCTAATACCGTCGATCGCAATGGCCTTTGGCACGCCTTAACGCCACAAATGTTCCCACTGGAACTGCTGTTTGAATGTATGGTTCGGGCGCAACAAGAAGGTGCGGTAGTAACCGACGAGGCTTCAGCTTTGGAACACTGCGGTTTTCATCCGCTGTTAGTATCCGGTCGTTCAGACAATATTAAAGTCACCCGCCCGGAAGATCTGGCGCTGGCAACATTTTATCTTACACACCAATAATAGACAGGAGAGTGACTGATGCGTATTGGTCATGGTTTTGACGTACATAAATTTGGCGGCGAAGGCCCGCTGATTATTGGTGGGGTTCGCATCCCTTATGAGTTTGGTTTACTGGCTCATTCCGATGGTGATGTGGCACTGCACGCATTGACCGATGCTTTGCTGGGCGCAGCGGCACTGGGTGATATCGGTAAGCTGTTTCCTGATACCGATCAGGCCTATAAAGGCGCGGATAGTAGAGAACTGCTGCGGGAAGCGTTTCGGCAAGTGAAAGCCAAGGGGTATGTGGTTGGTAACGTTGATGTCACTATCATCGCTCAATCGCCAAAAATGGCGCCTCATATTCCACAAATGCGGGTGAATATTGCCGAAGATTTAGGTTGCCATATGGAGCAGGTAAACGTTAAAGCCACCACAACAGAACAGCTTGGTTTTACCGGTCGTAAAGAGGGTATTGCCTGTGAGGCCGTCGCCCTGTTGGTTAAGGCATGAATAACGGCATGATGTCATTATCCTGGCTATACGGTGAACCAACTGCCACCGGCGTCCTTAAAAAGTCGCCACAAGACTTTTGCGTTAAAGAAGATCTGGGCTTTGAACCCGATGGTGAGGGTGAACACGTGCTGGTCTATTTACGCAAGACTGGCTGCAATACTCAGTTTGTCGCCGATAATCTGGCACGCTTTGCCAAAGTATCCGGTCGGGTGGTGAGCTATGCCGGACTTAAAGATCGTCATGCGGTAACCGAGCAGTGGTTTTGCCTGCAGATGCCGGGTAAAGACACGCCTGATTTTAATGCTTTTACTCTGGAAGGCTGTGAAGTCCTGAAAGTAGCACGTCATCGCCGTAAGTTGCGCATTGGTACGCTTAAAGGAAATTTTTTCCAACTGGTGCTACGGGATATCAGTCTGAAAGAGGATGTTGAGTCACGCTTACAAAAAATTCAGCAGTCGGGCGTTGCCAACTATTTTGGTGAACAACGTTTTGGCCGTCAGGGCAATAATCTGGTGATGGCAGAACGTTGGGCTAATAATGAAATCAGCGTAAAAGAACGTAACAAGCGCAGTTTTTATCTGTCTGCAGCGCGCAGCGCGATGTTTAACCACGTTGCCAGCCAGCGAATTGCGCAATCTTTGCATCAGCAAGTGATACCTGGTGATGCCATGCAACTGAGTGGCAGAGGAAGCTGGTTTGTGGCTCAGCCTGAAGAGCTTGAATCTTTGCAGCAGCGGTTAAATGATGGTGAATTGCGGGTAACTGCGCCATTGCCGGGTGACGGTGAGTTGGGCACCCAGTTGGAAGCACAGATTTTTGAACAACAGGTATTGGTTGATGACCAAACGCTGTTTTCACTGGTGAAACGCGAGCGGGTTGAACCTGCTCGTCGGGCTATTTTGGTTCAACCTCAGCAAATGGCATGGCAATGGCTGGATGATGCTACGGTATCGGTCAGCTTTTGGTTACCGGCGGGTAGTTTTGCTACCAGCGTGGTGCGAGAGCTGATGTTAACCGCAACCAGTGAAGATATACCGGAAGAGTGATTGATAGAACCATCGCGATTGAGTCGCGATGGTTCTCCTATTCCTTCATCCTGCATCCCTGCAAAATATCCAGTTCAGATTTATATTCCTGAGTCTTTATATCCAACATTCCGAGAATGGTATGGAATAAATTATCCTGTGAAAACTCCTGCTGCCGGGCTTTATTTTCCAGACAGCCGCTGTCTATCTGGTAATCTTTTTTATAGTCATCTGACATCCACATCAGAAAAGGGATATGGGTTTGTTCATCGGGGGCCAGTAAGTAAGGGGTTCCGTGCAGATATAAACCTTTTTCACCCAATGACTCGCCATGGTCGGAAAGGTAAACCAGTGCGGTGGCAAATTTCTGCTGGTGGCTTTTCAGTAGGCGGAGGGTTTTATCCAGCATGGCATCGGTATAAAGCAGCGTATTGTCATAGGTATTAATCAGCGACTGATGGTCGCAATCCTGTATCTGATTGCTGTCACAGGTTGGAGTGAACTGTCGATACTCAGCAGGATAGCGCTCGAAATAGGCCGGGCCATGGCTACCCATTTGATGTAATACAATCAACCCATCGTTGGTCAGGCCGTTAATATAGTTATCCAGTTTGCTCAGTAGAGCATCATCATAACAGCTGCCATTGTGGCACAGGCCATCCGGTTTTAGCTGAGTTATATCCTGATGAGGAATGCGATCGCAGGCGCCTTTACATCCGCCGTCGTTCTCCCGCCACAATACGCTGACTTTGGCTCTGGCTACAATATCCATTAACCCTTCCTGATGGGCTGCTTTTACCGCGTTATACTCTTTGCGCGTCATATCGGAAAACATGCAGGGCACAGAAACCGCGGTCTCTGTGCCGCAGGAAGTGACATGAGGGAAATAAATAACGTTATTTTGCTTTAATTTGGGGTTGGTCTCTCGCGGATAACCGCCTAATGAAAAATTAGCCGCCCGGGCGGTTTCGCCGACCACTAATATGACCAGCGTTTTTTTCGGCTCCTGCTGAATAACCGCACCTTCATGCGCATCCATACCGATATCAACCAGTGGTTGATGGCTCTCCACCTCTCGTTTGAGAGCGCTGGTTACACCAGAAACATAGTTAGTAGGTACCAGCATTTTGACCAGATGAGGGTGATTACGAATTAACGGCGCATAATCTTTATAGAAAAAGAAAGCGATAACCAGAATGACCAACAGCGAAAGGCCGATATTTGCCAGCCTTGCCCCCACCGCTTTTAGCCAGTGTTGTGCTGGCTAAATTTTCACGGCGATAACTAATACAGAAGGCAGTACGCCCAGCAGCAATAACCACAACATCATCTTGGGGGTTATCAGCGCCATGACTTCTTGATAATTGGTCTCTAAGGCGTTTTGCATCATATTGCGATCAATAACTACATTAAAGCTGTACATCACATAGTTAACGTAAGCTCCACCCAGCAGCAAAATAATAGCCAATGGTTTACGCAGCCAGGGCAGCAACAGTAAGCTAAACACAATATTTAATGCACAGAATAGCGTCACCGGAACCGTAGCCATAAACAACCAGTGCTGCCGCCCGGTATCAGCAATAGCCTGCCAGAATGCCGTTAATGCCAGTGCGTTTTGAAACAGGGTAAAAAACAGTGCGGTTATCAAAACAAAGGTAAGCCCACGGCAGCGTAACTTACTGGCAATACTCATAGCGTTACTCCGTCAGATAGTCTGACAAGGTGGTGATAGTAAATGACAGCCATTTGGATATTGTGGTTATAGTTTAGTTCAGCCGGGATAAGGGTTAATTGTTTCATTGATGATTGTTTGCATAATTTATCGCCATACTGAGAGCAATATCGGAAGAAAGCGCCACTGAATAGGGCTGTCAGGTTTTCCTGCGCGTGCAGAAGTGGTTATAATCAAACTTGTGTTAATCGTAATGAATTACTTCTGATGTATTGGGTCAGGGGATAAATATCATTCATACTTATTCAGAGTTTAAGGGCTGCAGGCAGCATTGATGATGAGAATACTTCTGAGCAATGACGACGGCATTTCTGCGCCGGGCATTCAGATACTGGCTGAACATCTGCGGCAGTTTGCTCAGGTACAAGTCGTTGCTCCGGATCGTAACTGCAGCGGCTCTTCTAATGCCTTAACGCTGGAATTACCTGTGCGTATTGATACCCAGCCACAGGGAGATATCTCTGTGCGGGGTACGCCAACCGATTGTGTCTATCTGGGCGTGAATGCGCTGATGGTGCCACGTCCGGATATTGTGGTATCCGGCATCAATGCAGGGGCAAACCTCGGGGATGACGTTATTTACTCCGGTACGGTTGCTGCAGCAATGGAAGGTCGTCATTTAGGATTACCGGCATTAGCGGTTTCTCTGGTGGGAAACCAACACTTTGAAACTGCGGCGATAATGACCTGTAAACTATTGCATATGCTGGAGCAGGAGCCATTACGTACTAATCGTATTTTGAATGTTAACGTACCGGATCTTCCCTTAAGTGATATCAAAGGATTTAAAGTGACGCGCTGTGGTAAGCGCCATCCGGCAGATAAAGTTATCTGTCAGCAGGATCCACGAGGACATGATATCTACTGGATTGGACCTCCGGGAGAGAAAGATGATGCGGGTGCGGATACCGATTTTGCCGCGGTTGAACAGGGATATGTATCCATTACGCCATTGCAGGTTGATTTAACCGCGTATGCAGCACAAGATGTGATTAATCAATGGCTATTGCAAACTAAGGTTACCTGAGAATGCCAAGTAAACGTATGCAGACATTGCTGAAACAGCTTGTCGGGCAGGGGATCCGCGATGAGCGGGTTCTACAGGCCATAGCATCCGTTCCGCGCGAGCTTTTTATTGATGAGGCATTATCCCATCAGGCCTATGACAATACCGCATTACCGATAGGTGCCGGACAGACCATTTCTCAGCCCTATATGGTGGCTAAAATGACTGAATTGCTGAAGTTGACCGAGAATTCGAAAGTGCTGGAGATTGGCACAGGTTCCGGTTATCAGACGGCGGTTTTAGCCGAACTGGTACAGCATGTCTATTCCGTTGAACGGATTAAGAGTTTGCAGTGGCAGGCGAAGCGTCGCCTGAAGCAGCTCGACCTGCATAATGTGTCAACCCGCCACGGTGATGGCTGGGAAGGCTGGCCGGTTCGAGGGCCTTTTGATGCAATTATCGTTACCGCTGCACCGGATGAAATTCCGCCATCCCTGATGACACAACTGGCTGACGGTGGTCGATTGGTGCTGCCAGTGGGGGAACAACGTCAGTCTCAGTTGCTGCAACTGGTTCAACGCTATGGCGATAAGCTAATGGTGGATACCATTGAGATGGTGCGCTTTGTTCCAATGGTTAAAGGGGAACTGGCCTGAACCATATGTAGAGATAGGTAAATTTATCTATTCTTGTTTGACGTTAGATATCAATTTAGTATCCAATTTATAACTATCTGTCTTTATTAGAGAGTTGTTAGTAGTATAAGTCGCATAAACGTGACGTTATCTGCCGCGATCCTGATGATTTTTCAGCAACGGCAGCGTCATATATACCTAATTTTAAGTCGCCATATTTATGGCAGGTTTATTCCGCTATTAACGGAGTAATCATGGATATTATCAGTTTTGATTCTGCTACACGGTGGGGGAAGCATGAATAAAGGAAGCCCGATGATGACATATCGGCGTATAACAATAGGCGCAGCGATAACGATGTTACTGGTTGGTTGTAGTAGTGAACCAACAAAACCTGCTCCAATTACTTCTATTAATAATAGCAGCGGAACCTATTCCACTGCCTCCACTTCAACAGCAGCAAAAACCTCCGGGTCAGCGACGACAATGGCGATGGATACCAGTCGTCCAAATATCGTTTATACCGAAGGGCAAGAGCTGGCTCCGGCAACATCAACGGCAAACGCATCTGCTCAGGGTAGCGGCAATCCGTTTAATCAGAATAAAGCGGCCAGTAATCAGGTTGCTACTTCCGGCGATCGTATTGTTTATAACCGTAGCTACTCAGATATTCCAAAAGGTTCTTACAACGGGGGACCAACCTATACCGTCTCTCGTGGAGATACTTTATTCTATATTGCCTGGATTACCGGTAATGATTATCGTGAACTGGCACAAAAAAATAACATTTCAGAACCTTATGCTCTATCAGCTGGTCAGACCTTAAACGTTAGCGGCGGCACCAATACCGGCGGAACATTGGCTGGAACCAGTAATAATGGGGCATCCGTCTCAACTGTGACTTCTAATCAAAATCCTGCAACAGGTGTTGATTCTGCAAATTCAGGCGCGTACACTGCCTCAAGTAGTAAACAAAATGTTGATAAAACGTTACCGACTACAGCAGCGGCAGGAACCACAACGGCAGCAACCAGTACAGCAACCACTCCGGCAACGGCAAGTAGCAGCAGTACTTCAAATGTTCGCTGGCGTTGGCCGACTGAAGGAAAGGTGATCGAGAACTTTTCTACCTCTGAAGGGGGTAATAAAGGGATCGATATTGCAGGATCGCGTGGTCAGTCTGTACTGGCAGCCGCTGATGGGCGAGTTGTGTATGCGGGCAATGCGCTACGTGGATACGGTAATTTAATCATTATCAAACATAATGATGACTATCTGAGTGCGTACGCACACAATGACTCAATGCTCGTGGCTGAGCAACAAGAAGTCAAAGCAGGTCAAAAAATAGCAACAATGGGTAGTACGGGCACCAGCTCAGTGAGATTGCACTTCGAAATCCGCTATAAGGGCAAGTCCGTCAACCCGCTGCAGCATTTGCCGCAGCGTTAACTGGGCAGGAGATGTTTTCCTGCCTGATTGTCGCAATTTACAGGTAGGAAAACAAAAATGAGTTCCAATACGCTGAAAGTCAACGAATGGCCTGAAAATGCCGAATTCGATGAAAATGAACCCACGGAGTTCGACGAAAAAGCTCAACTGGATATCGTCGAAGAAGATAGCTCCACGGATGACATACTGCTTTCACAAGATGTGACTCAACATGTGCTGGATGCGACACAGCTGTATCTCGGAGAAATTGGTTTTTCACCTTTATTAACCGCGCAGGAAGAAGTCTATTTTGCCCGGCGGGCATTACGTGGCGATGCCGCTGCCCGCAGTCGTATGATAGAAAGTAACCTGCGTTTGGTTGTTAAAATTGCTCGTCGATATAACAATCGGGGCCTTGCTCTGCTTGATCTTATCGAAGAGGGCAATTTGGGTCTTATTCGTGCGGTAGAAAAGTTTGATCCTGAAAGAGGGTTCCGTTTTTCTACTTATGCAACTTGGTGGATTCGTCAAACCATTGAACGCGCCATCATGAATCAGACCAGAACTATCCGCTTGCCGATTCATATTGTTAAAGAGCTGAATGTCTATTTGCGTACTGCCCGTGAGCTGTCTCAAAAGCTGGATCACGAGCCGCGTGCGGAAGATATCGCGCTTCAACTGGATAAATCAGTGGGTGATGTTAGTCGGATGCTACGCCTTAACGAGCGTGTGACTTCTGTGGACTCACCATTAAATGGTGAATCAGATAGCGCATTGTTAGATATCCTACCGGATGAAAATAACAATGATCCTGAATATACCACTCAGGATAACGATATTAAGCAGAGCATTGTTAAGTGGTTATTTGAACTGAATCCAAAGCAGCGGGAAGTATTAGCTCGTCGTTTCGGCCTGTTAGGTTATGAAGCGGCAACTCTGGAAGATGTCGGCGCAGAGATCGGGTTAACCCGTGAACGCGTTCGTCAAATTCAGGTAGAAGGGCTGAGCCAACTGCGTGAAATCCTGGTGAAACAAGGGCTGAATATTGAGGCGCTGTTTCAGGAATAACCATTGCTAAATCTCGAAAAAGCACCTGCGTTGATACGCGGGTGTTTTTTTATCTGAATCAGTTAGACTGACAAATATTAATTCCCTTCAGACAAGTTATGCCATGGATAGGGTGCTTATATGTTGAATCGTGTTCGTCTTTTCTGCCTATCAATCGGATTATTGCTGCTCAGTGGTTGCGATGATCAACAGACCTCTCAACAAACACATGATTTTTTAACGCTTTGTCAGAACGGACAACTGAGTGAAATTTCAGCTGCCATAGACCAGGGGATTAAAATCAACAGCGTTTCACCACAAGGTATTAGCTGCTTAATGATAGCGGCTCAGGAGAGACGAGAGGATGTAGTGAAACTGCTGTTAGACCACAAAGCTAACCCACATCAAAAAACGGCTTCAGGGATAACGGCACTGATGCTGGGGATTGGCGTAGAGAATAAACCCGAGCTGCTTAAGATGTTGATTGCAGCTAAAAGTGATGTAAATCTTCAGGGTTCTGATGGCAGTACGCCATTGATGATGGCGCTTGGAAGCCATAACGCTATTTTAGAAGATCGTAAAACTATCGAAAGCCTGCGAACTAAGCCATTGTCGAATGAGAGTGAAACGATGGTATCCGACGATAACTATAGTCTATATCCAAAGCCGGATATTAACGCAGTTAAGGTTCTGCTTGATGCCAAAGCTAAAGTTGATACCAAAGATCATGAAGGCAGTACCGCACTGGATTATGTCATTACCCGGGAATATGACACCAATATTATGACGCTCCTGATTAATGCCGGAGCTGATGTCAATGCACCTACCGGATATGGTACAACCCCGCTAATTCATTCTTTTTATAATCACAATATCGATTACGCCAGATTGCTTATTTCACATGGGGCTAACGTTAATAGCACCGATAAAGGCGGAGAGCCGCCATTATTTGTCGCGGTTCGTGATGCCACTCCCGGTCTTATTGAATTATTAGTTAAACATGGAGCTGAAATTAACTATCAGACTCCTCGTGGCAAAACCGCGTTAATGTCAGCGGTAGAGGCTAAAAAGCCTGAAAATGTGGAGACACTGATACGATTAGGGGCTGATATTAACCTCAAAGATCATCTCGGTGTTTCTGCGCTGGGCAGGAGTCAAGGCAGCATTCGTGACAGGTTAATTAAGCAAGGTGCGGTTATCCGTGGGCAGGAAGTCAGAATGGCAGAAACAGACATTCAAGAGTGCACGGATAAGCTATTTGATGGTTTTCTCACTAAATACATTTCAGAGCGAGTTGTTGGCTCAGTGGTAGACAGCATAAAGATAAATACATTCGTTAAAGAGGTTGAAAGCTGTGCCAATTTTGATGATGTGGTATTGGTTAATTACTTAAAGACATTTGCACCGGAAATTTCCCCGGCTGATGGTGGTCCTTCCATGAAGTCGAATTATTATGGGATAGCAGTCGAATGCCAGATTATTGAGTCGAGAGCGAAATGTGAACCAGTTGGAACCCCTTGATAGCTGATACCAACCGAATAAAAAATGGCCCTGATTCAAAAGCAGGGCCATTTTTGCATTTATAAATCTCAGTAATTACCAGTGGTAGTTAACTTTAGCGGTAACGTTACGACCTTCACCGTAGTAACACCAGTAGTTACAGCCACTCACGTAATTGGTATCCGTCAGGTTGCTGGCGTTAACCTGTACTTGCCACTCTTTATTGATGTCATAGCGAACCATGGCATCCCACAGCGTGTAAGCCGGAACTTTCAGATCTTTATCGTTGGTCTTATCGCCGTAAGTACTGCCAATATAGCGAACGCCTGAACCTATGGTTAATCCTTCAAGTTTTCCATTAAAGGAGTAATTTGCCCACAGGGAAGCCATATGCAGCGGCGTTAATGGCAGGCGATTACCAATTTCATCACTATCGCCAGAACGAATGGTTTCTACACGGTTTAACGTATAGTTGGCGTGAAGCTGAAGGGAATCGGTGACATAACCCACGGCTTCCAGTTCCAGACCACGAGAACGCGCCATTCCGGTTTGGACCTGAGCATAGTTAATGGTCGGGTCGTTTGAGGTCGTCAAAATGTTCTTTTGATACATTTCAAACGCGGCCGCATTAAAGTAGCCATTGAAACCTGCCGGTACATACTTAACACCGATTTCGGTTTGTTGTCCCGTTTGCGGTTCATAAGGCTTGTTTCTGCCATCACGTCCGGACAGCGGTTGGAAAGATTCTGAGTAGCTGATGTACGGATTCAGACCATTATCAGACAGATACATCAAACCCGCACTTTTGGTGTACTTATGGTCATCCATATCGATGCGGCTATCGACCGTATTACTGTTTGCGCCAGCGTTTGAGATGATATCGCTGGAACGCGCTTTATCATAACGACCGCCAAGCAGTAATAGCCACTTATCATCAAACTTCAGCTGGTTTTGAACATATAGACCTGTCTGGAAGCGTTTGGTGTGGTGACCAAATAATTCGTCGTCGGTAGCAGGCGTATAGTTACCGTAAACCGGATTAAAAACATCCAGCGGGCTGCCGAAACTATAAATGTTACCATCGGTACCGCGTGAGTTAATGGTTGAGTAGTCAGTACCCAGCAGCAAGGTATTTTCAAAACGATCTGATGTCCAGTTACCCACTAACCGGTTGTCGATAGCATAGTTTTGAGCACTACCGTCGCGATAGGTCAGGCCGCGTTGAACGTTACGATCATCAAGCATATAGGAGCCGTAAACGTTACGTAACAGCAGGTTAAGATAGCTGTAAGAACCGTTTTGCTTAAATGTCCAGGTATCATTGAACATATGGCTCAGCTCATAGCTAATGTTGAACTGCTCTGAGTCGCCTGTGCTGTAGCCCGGCTCGCCAAAACTGGTGTCTTTATCCACCTTACCGAACGGCGTGCTGTGCAGCGTACCATATGGCAGCTTAAAGCCACTCGTTGGGTTGGTGTTATCTTTCATGTAGCTGGTAAGCAGAGTCAGGCTAGTTTTATCGTTAAAATCAATCGACATGCTTGGCGCGAAGTAGTAACGCTCGCTGGATGCGTCGTCTACCGGGCCATTATCTTTCTTGGCAAAGCCGACAAAACGATAAAGTACGTTACCTTCGTCGTTGACGGGGCCTGAAGTATCGATGCCGAAGTGACGGTAATCGTCTGAACCATAGGCAACGTCAATTTCACCCTGCTTTAAACGGGTAGGATGTTTGGTGATGATATTTACCAAACCGCCCGGTGGATTTTGACCATACAGCATTGAGGCCGGGCCTTTAAGGGCATCTATGCGCTCTATACCGTATGTTTCCTGATGCTAGGAGTAGAATCCCGCTTCATTGTAGATACTCGCCAGGCCATTTTGATAAGGAGCCCATTCGAAGCCCCGAATAATTAACCAATCTGTGCGGTTATCCGCGCCATACTGACCGGTTTGGATACCTGCGCTATAGCGTAAGGCTTCATCAATTTTTTTTGCGCTACGGTCTTTAATATCTTGTTCTGTGACTTCTGATACCGATCTTGGCGTTTCAGCCGCGGGGGTATCCATTTTCATCGCGGTGTTACTACCGGTAACGATAAGGGTTTCGTCGCTGTTGGCATCTTTATTATTGGTGGTTTCTTCGGCCATCGCTGGAGAAACTGCGGCAAAACTAAGTAAAATAGCATAAGCCAATGGCTTGTAAGCCAGGCTATTCGGTGCAACCGGGTTGTTCATAGATGTGGCATCCTGATGAATGTTTCTAAAATGAGAATACTTATCATGCGTATTCTCTTTTCTTTTGTATGTTTATGTCAATTGAAACCACAAGAAGCTTGATGAATAGTTTTCATCCCGTGATATAACGCGTATGAACTCAATATATTGCGAATAGTTATCATTATTTCTGAGCTATAGTTACCAGCGGTGGTATGATCTGCCGGTTTCAAATGGGTTAGGGTATCAACCGTTTTCACTTTTGATATAAAAAGGGTTTTAGAATTCGATGAGCAAAAGCTTGTTAAAGCTGGTGTTAGTGCTGATTTTCAGTATTTCAACGACCAGCGCAGCGGAGTGGCCAAAAACGGTCACCGATGTTTTAGGTAATCAGGTGGTTATCAATCAAAAACCACAACGGGTGGTTTTAGCATCAGGCTATAGCTTTGTTGCTTTGTCATTTGCCCATGAAGATCCAACGTCATTTTTGGTTGGCTGGGGAAGTGAATTAAAGAAATTTGATATTGCTACTTACCAACTTTATCAGAAAACGTTTCCTAAACTTTCTTCGCTGAAGACGATTGGCAGCGGCAGCGGTGATGAGCTGTCTCTGGAAACGATTTTGTCTTTGTCTCCGGATTTGGTGATTTTTGAGGCATGGCAGGCTCCACGTTCACAAGCTTTGATCGCGTTGCTGAATAAAAGCAAAATTCCGGTGGTGTTTATTGATTACTATCAGTCACCGTTAAAAAATACTGTTCCTTCTATACGTATACTGGGGCAGGTGTTAGACCGTGAAGCGAAGGCTGAGGAATTAATAACCTTCTATCAAAGCCATATGGATAAATTAACCTCCCGTCTTGATAGCCCTAAATTACAGCATCCACGGGTATTGCTTCATGCTTATCCTGGCGTATGGGAATGCTGCTGGAGCAGTGGTTCCGGTGGGCTTGGTGAATATATTTCACTGTTTAAAGGTGAGAACGTTGGTGCCGATAAATTTCCAACGGCTAATGGCGGGTTACTGAGCCTTGAGTATCTAATCCAGAAAAATCCGCAGGTCTATATTGCCACCGGGCATTCTGGCGTCGATCCACAGAAAGCGCTGCCGCTGGGTACCAGTGTCGATATGGCATTGAGCCAGCGTCAGTTAAAAGCCCTGGTAGAGCAGAAAGGGATTAATACCTTTGATGCGGTTAAAAACGGCCGGGTTTATGGCTTCTGGAATTACTTTTCTGGCTCACCATTTAATGTTGTGGGTGCTGAAGTCATGGCGAAATGGATCCAGCCTGAACTGTATCAGGATATCGACCCTCAGCAGACTATGGATGAAATGAATCAACGGTTTCTTCCCGTGAAGTTGACCGGAACTTACTGGCTTACTTTGCAGAGATAGTATTATGTATATAAAACCTGAACACGTAGTCTCTTCTCAACAGCAACTGCGTGAATACTACGAGATGCCACATGAAATCGTAGTGAAAAAGCAGATTGATTTTCTGGCACCTTATGGTCAGAAACTGATCGCCATGTCTCCGTTTTTTGTGCTGGCGACCGTGGGTAAAAATGGTGTGGATGCTTCTCCGAAAGGAGGATATCCGGGCTTTGTCAAAACGGTAGGGGAGAAGACGCTGCTAATCCCTGACTATGCAGGTAATAATCGGTTAGATGGGCTGCAGAATATTATTGAGAACCCGCAGGTTGGCTTAACCTTTTTAGTTCCGGGTTATAACGAAACGTTCCGCGTGAATGGTAAAGCAACCATCTCTATCGATCCTTCGCTGTGTGAGTTTTTCACTGACACCGGTAAAAAAGTGAAGTGTGTGATTGTGGTTAATATCGAAGAGGCGTTTATTCACTGCGGTCAGGCTATTAGTCTGGCGAAATTGTGGGATAGCGAAAGCCAAACCAATAAGGATAAAGCACCGACGCTTGATGAGATTATACAGTTTCATACAGGGCGTGAGACGGTGAAGTAAATAGTGATATTGGTGGTGATAAAAAAGCCGGGCAATGAAAACATTGCCCGGCTTTTACGTTCAGGAAGGGAAGAATCAGACCAGATCTTTTAACCGGTAGATCCATTCCAGCGCTTGTTTAGGCGACAGGGTATCCGGATCCAGATTTTCCAGTGCTTCTACCGCCGGTGATGTTTCTTCAACGGTAATCAGCGCCATTTGTGAGCCTTCCGCGGTGCTGTTGGCCGCGTTAATTGACAGCGACTCCAGTTCTTTCAGTTTTTGTCTGGCACGTTTAATCACATCTTTCGGAACACCTGCCAGCGCGGCAACCGCCAGGCCATAGCTTTTACTGGCGGCGCCAGGCTGTACGCTGTGCATAAAGGCGATGGTGTCGCCATGTTCAACCGCATCCAGATGAACGTTTTCCACCCCTTCCATTCGTTCAGGCAGGGTAGTCAGTTCAAAATAATGGGTGGCAAACAGCGTCATGGCTTTAATTTTATTGGCCAGATTTTCAGCACAACTCCATGCCAGCGAAAGGCCATCGTAAGTAGAGGTACCGCGACCGATTTCATCCATCAGAATCAGGCTTTGTTCCGTTGCGTTATGCAGAATATTAGCCGTTTCTGTCATTTCGACCATAAAGGTTGAACGGCCAGAAGCCAGATCGTCAGCGGCACCAATACGCGTAAAGATACGATCGACCGGGCCAATGGTGGCACTCTCTGCGGGAACAAAACTGCCGATATGGGCCATCAACACAATCAATGCTGCCTGACGCATATAGGTGCTTTTACCGCCCATATTGGGGCCTGTAACTATCAGCATTCTACGCTGTGGTGATAACTGTAGCGGGTTAGCAATAAACGGCTCATTCAGCACCTGTTCAACCACCGGATGGCGGCCACCGGTAATAGAAATACCCGGTTTATCGGTTAACTGTGGACATACGTAGTTAAGGCTATAAGCACGTTCAGACAGGTTACACAGCACGTCCAGTTCGGCTAACGCAGAAGCACTCTGTTGTAGCACTTCAAGGTGCGGTAACAGCAGATCGAACAGTTCATCATACAGGCTCTTTTCTAAGGCCAGTGATTTGCCCTTAGAAGTCAGTACTTTGTCTTCGTACTCTTTGAGCTCAGGGATGATATAGCGTTCTGCATTTTTTAGTGTCTGGCGACGAACGTAATTAATTGGTACTAAATGACTCTGACCGCGGCTAACCTGAATGTAATAACCGTGAACCGCATTAAAGCCAACTTTTAGCGTATCCAGCCCAAGTTTTTCCCGCTCGCGAATCTCCAGACGATCGAGGTAATCAGTTGCGCCATCGGCTAAAGCTCGCCATTCATCCAGTTCGGCATGGTAACCGGGAGCAATGACGCCACCGTCACGGATTAATACCGGAGGTGATTCAATAATGGCGCGTTCCAACAATGCCTGTAACTCATCGAATTGGCTAATTTGATTTTTTAGCGTCTGAATATAGCCGGAGTCCAGCGGTGCCAGAACATGATGGATATCCGGCAATTGTTGAAATGCATAGCGCATACGAGCCAGATCGCGTGGGCGGGCGGTACGCAGCGCCAGACGGGCCAGAATACGCTCTAAATCGCCAATATTACGCAAGTAAGGTTGAATATCGGTGTAGTAACCTTGTAATTCATTGATAGCCGACTGACGGTTACGCAGTAATTCAATATTACGCGTAGGTGCGTGAATCCAACGCTTAAGCATCCGGCTGCCCATTGGCGTCACTGCATGGTCAAGAATAGCTGCCAGCGTATTTTCTGTACCACCTGACAGATTGATTGTCAGTTCCAGATTGCGGCGAGTAGCTGCATCAAGAATGATGCCATCCTGCTGGCGTTCCAGCGTAATGCCGCGAATATGAGGCAGAGAAGTGCGTTGAGTATCTTTAACATACTGCAGCAGGCAACCAGCCGCACGCAGGGCGCGTATTGATTTCTCTACGCCAAAACCATTCAAGTCTTTGGTACCAAACTGCAGATTAAGCTGCTGGCGAGCTGTATCTAATTCAAACTCCCACAGCGGGCGACGGCGCAGGCCATGGCGCAGGTCGATAAGCTCCATGGAGGCAAAATCTTCCGGGTAAAGTAATTCAGCCGGGTTGGTGCGCTGAATTTCTGCTGCCATGGTTTCTTTATCCACGGGTTCGGAAACTTGAAAGCGCCCTGAGCTGATATCCAGCGTGGCATAGCCAAACTGTGCGCCTTCCTGCCAGATAGCGGCTAACAGATTATCCTGACGTTCCTGCAACAGTACTTCATCACTCACGGTGCCCGGAGTAACAATACGTACCACTTTACGTTCTACCGGCCCTTTGCTGGTGGCCGGATCGCCGATCTGTTCACAGATAGCAACCGACTCACCCAACTGCACCAGCTTCGCCAGATAGTTCTCTACCGCATGATGAGGTACGCCCGCCATAGGAATTGGCTCACCGGCAGACGCTCCCCGTTTGGTCAGCGAAATATCTAACAGCTGGGAGGCACGCTTGGCATCATCATAAAACAGCTCGTAAAAGTCCCCCATACGATAGAACAGTAAAATCTGAGGGTGCTGAGCTTTCAGCTTCAGATACTGTTGCATCATGGGAGTGTGGGAATCTAAATTTGCACTATTACTCATATGATTGGTCTGTTTAATCTATTGAATTTAATATCGATTATGGTTTCACTAAAAATCATTTAATCCCATAAAGTGCAGGTGAGAATACAGGACTACGAGTTTCTTGTGGGCTACCGACGTCAAAAATTTCCTGCCGCTATACTAGCCCAGTTATGAGCAAACGCATACAGCTAATAATTGGAAGCTTCCCGCAAAATTCACTTGTAATAGCAATGACTAAGGCTCAGGTTATTTAAAAAATAAGCGTATAGAGTTGAAATCATGTGAAACGAGATAAGTGCCTGGCATACCCAACTGTCTCCACTTGATACAGACCATCATCCAGCCATTGAATATGGCACCCCCAACATATGCTGCTCCGCTTATACAAAACAGCCTGTCATGACTCGTTTACTGACGTATAACCGTAAAGAACGTTGACGTTTTCAGATGACAGTAATTATTCACAAATTGTGTTTATTGCTATCACGAATGGCTAATTTTATTCACGATTTATGACTGTTAACATTGATTCACAATAACGCTATTCCGTGTTTGCTGCAGCCAGACGCTTGATTTCGAAAAAATTCATTTACGGATAAGAGGTGTGGATCATGGTGTATCTTCATGTTGTATTGTTAATAGGGATTATTATATTAGCAGCGAGGCTTGGCGGAATCGGCGTTGGGCTTGCCGGTGGGCTGGGTATGGCGATAGCGGTATTCTTATTCGGTATAAAACCCGGTGAAATGCCGATTGACGTCATTTTGATTATTCTTTCCGTTATTCTGGCTTTATCGGCGATGCAAAACACTGGTGGACTAAGGTTTATGGTTCAGGTAGCAGAAAAATTATTACGTAATCACCCTCGCTATATTAACTTTCTTGCACCATTAACGACTTTCGTTCTGACGGTATTATCCGGTACTGCGTATACCACGCTGTCTGTCTTGAAAGTAATTCAAGAAGTCGCTAAATCCATTGGCGTACGGCCAAGTCAGCCGTTAACTGCGGCGGTAGTTTCCTGTCAGATCGCCATCACGGCATCACCGATTTCAGCTGCGACAGCGGCAATGTATGTTGTTGTTGAAAAAATGGGTGTTCCTTACGGCGATGTGCTTTTGGTTATTGTCCCGACTGGATTTGTCGCTATTTGCGTAGCGGCGCTTGTTGCCAGCCGTCAGGGGGGTGAATTACTTAACGATCCAATATTTATCGATAGAAAAGAAAAAGGATTAATTGAAGTCGGCATTCAGGATTCAAAGGAACTCCCTAACAGCCATTTGGCGAAACGCGCCGTTTATTTGTTTCTCGCCTCAGTGGTATTTATCGTTACCATGCTGATTTTTAAGCCAATAATTGGTCATAAAATAGGTTCGCGCGACATTATTATTATTACGATGTTTGTCACCACATTATTGATTGTAGTGACCTGTAATGTGAGTTTGAGAAGCATTAAAAAAGCTAGCCTGTTTTCTGATGGCACAGAGTCGCTGGTGGTTATCCTTGGTATCGCCTGGCTGAGCGGTTCAATTATCGGGGCCTATATTCCTGAGATAAAAGAACAGGCTGGTGAAATTCTGAGGCAATATCCTGCGCTATTGGCGTTGGTGTTTTTTATTACCAGTGCGGCATTGTTCAGCCACGGCGCAGCAGCAGCTTTGCTGATACCAATTGCTGCTTCGTTAGGCATTGAAGCCTCGACTATCGTCGGCGCTTTTGTCGCGATGAGCGCGATGTATATCACGAATATTTATCCAACGGCAGCTTATGCGATTGCTGCCGATGACACGGGTTCTTATATGAGTAAACGTTGGAACGGTTCCTATTTGGTTAACCATCCCTTTATTTTACCAGGGTTATGTGGGGTAGGTGCTGCGTTACCCGTCGGTTTTTTTCTGGCTAACACATTTATTGGTAGTTAGAGCCAGAGAAATTAATATTCGGAAAGAATATGCAAAATAAAGGCGTTTAAAACAAATCCCAATTGGGTAAAACCGATTGGGATTCGTTCTATCAACAATTAAAGGTGAAGGTAATACCACAAACACTATGAACAAGCTCATGGTGTTATGAATTTAGCTCACAATGTAACCCCACACTACACACTCAACCCCTTCAACAACTGTTCAATAGCCGGGTTTTCCAGCGCCTGTACCGCATAACAAATACCTATCCGACGCATGAGTGGATGACCGGGCAGTGGGCGGGAAGCTAAATCACAGCGAGTCTCTATCAGCGGTTTTGGGGCAATGGTTAAGCCAAAGTCCGCTTCTACCAGGTCCAACGCCAGCATAAAGTTTCCTGCATTGGCGGCTGGCGTACTGGCGGAAGCACCGTAAAACGGTAGAAAACGCTGGTGAGAATCGTGAGTTGGCAACATCACCCATGACTGGTCATGCAGCTGTTCAATGGTCAGTGCGGATTCCTGATTAAGGGGATGCGTAGCCGGGAAGACCAGCTCATAATTTTCGTCAAATAGCGGAATAAACAGTTCGTCTTCACAGCGTAAACTTTCACAGCCA
Organism: Limnobaculum zhutongyuii; assembly: GCF_004295645.1. Lineage (NCBI taxonomy): Bacteria > Pseudomonadati > Pseudomonadota > Gammaproteobacteria > Enterobacterales > Budviciaceae > Limnobaculum > Limnobaculum zhutongyuii. Next base: position 2,741,100 of record NZ_CP034752.1, on the reverse strand, counting down.
AGCCGGATATCTCCGGTGCAGCCCGGATCAAGGGTAAGCAGCACATCGGGCATGGTTGTACGCGCTTTTTCCAACAAAGTGACCAGATGGGATGAGGCAATATCATGTTCGATACCGATGGTCAGCGGTGTTTTATCCTGACGTTTGCGGAATCGTGATGCCAGCGCAGCCATATCATTAATCATACGCCGGGCATGAGGGTAGAGCACCCGTGCATCTTCGGTTACGTCCACACCGCGGGTTTTACGGATAAATAACGGTATTCCCAGATCGTCTTCCAGTGCCTTAATCGTGGCGGACAGCGCAGGCTGTGTCAGACTTAATAGCTGAGCGGCGCGAGTGATGTTGCGTTCTTCGAATACGCAAATAAAAGCTTTGAGTTGTTGCTTATCCATAGGAATTTCTTATGACGGTGAAAGAAATAAACCATTTTTAACTAAATTCATCCGGATTTAAAGTAGCGGTATGACATTAGTCATCATTTTTATTTATGGAGAAGACCAATGAGTATTGCATCTAAGCCTTTAATTGTGATTACTGGCGCCAGCTCTGGTATAGGTTTGGCAACGGCCAAATTGTTGTCTGCCAAAGGCCATGCGCTGTTACTGCTGGCTCGTCGTATTGAACGTATGACTGCATTGAATTTGCCAAACACATTGTGTCGTGCTGTGGATGTAACCGATCGCAATGCATTTGCCACTGCGGTAAAAGAGGCAGAACAGAAATTTGGGCCAGTGGATGCGCTGGTGAATAATGCCGGGGTGATGTTGTTAGGCAATATTGAACAGCAAAATCCAAATGAATGGGATCAGATGCTGGATGTGAACGTGAAAGGTTTGCTTAACGGTGTTCATGCGGTAACAGAAGGGATGATGGCGCGTAAAGCCGGAACCATTATTAATATCAGCTCGGTGGCTGGTCGTAAAACTTTCCCTAACCATGTGGTTTATGTCGGGACTAAGTTTGCGGTACACGGCATGTCCGAAAACCTGCGGGAAGAGCTGTCACCACATAATGTGCGTGTAGTGGTGATTGCCCCTGGCGCAGTGGAAACCGAGTTGTTGAGTCATACCACCAGTGATGAAATCAAAACCGGTTATCAGGCCTGGAAACAGGATATGGGCGGTAAAGTACTGAGCCCGGAAGATGTGGCTAACGCAATTGATTTTGCTTATTCTCAGCCGCAATATGTCTGTATTCGTGAAATTGTGCTGGCAGCGACCCGTCAGGGGGCTTAATAGAGGTTGGTTAAAACAGGGGAATTTCCCCTGTTTTATTACAATCGTTTTACCCGTTCAGCCAGGCTTGCCCTTGCGCTTTCATTGCTTGCTCCAGTTCACTTCCTCGTGTGGCGAATACGCGGTTGACGGGAAAGCCGCTTTTTTCTAAAAGATAAGCCAGTGCGGCATACTCACGTGGGTATTTGGCCGCCAAAGATTGATCGATTTCCACCAGCCCTAATGGAAACGTAAATGTTCCCATGTCATAGACGCTCTGGCGCTTGAGCAGTTTCCAGACACCATGACGTTTTTCCGCCAAATCGTAAAAGCGATTATGTACATTACAGCCAAGATTGAGTTTGACGTTTTCCCCAATAATCACCGCATTGGTTTCAACAATGGCTTTATTACCGTTAAAGGTGATGTCAGGTGTACCAATCAGGTGTTTCGTCCGAAGATCTGACTTTCCCATACGCATAGAGCCGTTCACAAATTCGCTGAATAAACCTTCGAACCAGGTGATCTCAATGATGCCATCAGGATGGAATAAATGACGTAATGGTTCCCACTGTCCGAGATCCCGGTGTATCCAACCGTTAATTAAATCAGCGATTTGCGTACGGTCTTCAAGATTATTTTCCATGGTGGTTCTCGCTTTAAAGATTGGGTTATTGGTATCTACTTTAGTAATAAATTAAAATAAGACAAATATATAGATATGACTGATTCATCATATTTTTTGATTAAAGGTGAGAGATATGGATTTGCGCCACTTGCGCTATTTTTTAGCGGTTGCTGAAGAGGGCCATTTTGGCCGCGCCGCTGAGCGCCTGAACATCGTTCAGCCCGCATTAAGCATGCAGATACGGGCCCTGGAAGAAGAGCTTGGTGGTCCGTTGTTTGCACGGACCAGTCGGCGCGTTGAGTTGACCGAGGCGGGGAAGTTGCTGCAAGTGGAAGCGCAACGTACTTTAGCGCAGGCAGATCACGCCAGATCAATAGTACAGCGTTCACTAAGAGGTGAAACCGGCTGTGTACGGGTAGCTTTCGCCGGAAATGCCGTTTTCAGCGGTAAGTTGATGGAGGATTTACGCGCTTTCCGTCATACCTATCCGGATGTGGAATTGATTATCCGGGAAATGCCGCCACAGGCTCAGGTGGACGCAATTATGAGTGGACAAATAGATATCGGTTACGCGCCGGACCATAACACCATGCATGCTCCAACATTGATTTGTGAACAGATAGGGCGCTGGGACAGGGTAGTGGCGATGTCTGTGGATCATTCATTAGTGAATGAAAGTAACCTGACTGCGGCTATTCTGGCAGAAGAACCGTTGATTCTTTACGATACTCATGATGCAGATGAACGGCTCTACAGGACATTAAGCCGGCTATCAGGTCGGGAACCGAATGTGGCGCATCGTTCGGCTTCTACTCTCAGCGTTCTGGCACTGGCAGCTGCCGGACTGGGTGTTGCGCTTGTGCCAGAACCCTTGGCACAAATAGCCATTCCGGGGCTAATCTACCGAGCGCTAAATGAACCAGAGCTTTCCGCCAGTTTGATGTTGCTCAGCCGTGCGAATGAGACTAATGGGGCGGTTCGAGCCTTTCTGATTTTGATACGTTTCGATGGTTTTTGATCCTAATTACAATGTGTTGCGCCCTCCATATCGAAGAGCGCTTTCTCATATCAAAAGATTAACTATTCACTCGGCAAAACGATCGGATCCCGTTTCGCATTGCCTTCACTGTGCTGTCGCCATATAGCCCGATACAACCGCTCTAAATCGCGGGTAAAGCGCTCGGTATCAAACAGCGGTGAGGTGGTTCGATTGGCCGCCAGTTTCTCTTTTAGCTGCTGAATTCGTGCCGGATCATTGGCTAATGCAAGTGCTAGCTGGTAGTACTCTTCATCGGTTTCAGTCACCAGCTCAGGTAATCCTACGGCGGTAACCAGACTTGCAGCAACCCGGCTGGCAAATAGCGGCCCAAGGCGAGTAACCAATGGCACTCCGGCCCATAAGGTATCGCTGGCGGTAGTATGTGAGCCAACCGGATAAGTATCCAGCGCTAAATCTGCCAGTTGTAAACGGCCAAGGTGCTGATCTACGGATAAGCTATCAGCAAAAATTAAGCGCTGTGGATCAATACCGTTTTTTACTGCTTCAGCGCGCAAGTTATTCACGGGTACCGATGTACTGCTAAGTAACCATAAGACGCTGTTTGGCACGTTATGTAACAGCTTGCACCAAAGGGCGAACGTCTCCGGGGTATATTTCATTATCTGGTTAAAGCTACAGAAAACGAATGCATCTTCCGGTAAATTTTGCTCCGCACGGGTTGGGCGTGGGGCAATTTTCTTTTTGTCATCATTGGGCTGATAACAGTGAGGCATTAATGCCAGCGTCTCACTAAAGTGTTCCGCATGTTCGACCGGAGTCACTACCGGATCGCCAATGATGTAATCTGCCAGTTTTGGCTCCCCTAACGAGCCGGGATAGCCTAACCAACTCACAATAACCGGAGCCGGGCGTAATGCCGTAATCTCCAATCGGGTACCTTGCGTGAAGCCTTTTAAATCAACCAGAATATGTAAATTATCCTGAGCAATGGTTTTAGCGGCTTCATGGTCTGACATGCTGCTGAGGTCGATGACTTCAATGTTCAATGCACTCAGACGTTCGGTGTAGGAGTCTTTCCTTTGGGGAGAGTAAGAGTAGAGCCGAATAAGGAAGTTATCCGTATTATGCTTTTCCAGAATGCCAGACATCAGATGCATGGTGGCATGATTATAGAAATCAGATGAGAGATATCCAATTCTCAATACACTATCGGCAGGTAACGGCGCAGCCAGCGGTACAGGAGGACGTTGCAATGCCGATTTCAGCTTAAATTGAGCGAATTTTTTACCAATATCCCGGTGCTGAATTGGCGTTAATCCGGAAACGTTTAACAGTGACCATGGCTCAAAAAAATTGAATTCGTTACTGTTGATTAAGCTGTCTAATGCCGTTTTGTCCAACTCCGCCAGTCCATCCCAGTAGGCACCCCGGCGAGCAGCACGCTGTGCTGAACAGTAGTTACCAATCTTTTTGAACATATCAATAGCGGATTGAAATTCGCCATCCTTCTCATACATGCCAGCCAAAATTGAGTAGGATTCAGCAAGATTAGGATCAAATTCAATGGCTTTCAGTAGTACCTGTTTAGCTTTTTCTTCCTGGTTGGTATCCCTGAGAACGAGACCCAGATTTTTATAGGCTAAGGCATACTTAGGGGAGCTGGTTATCGCGAGATTATAGTAGTGTTCTGCTTTAACGAAATTCTTTTTGCCAAGTTCTATATTGCCAAGATTATTGGCTGCTTTGGCATGTCTTGGATCCAGCTTTATGGCTTTAACGAAGGCCGTTTCGGCTTCCGCTTCTTTATTTAATTCCCGATAAACCAAACCAAGATTGAAATAACATTCAGACGTTGGTTTGATAACGGCAGCTTTGCGAATGAAGGTTTCTGCTTCGCTATGTCGATTAAGCAGATAGTAAACAACACCAAGCAAATGTATGGCATCGAAAGATCTTGGCGCCCGCTGTACTAATTGACGCAGAATACCCTCGGCCTTTAAGTATTCACTTTTGTTATACAGTGCAAGGGCTTCCTGATACTTTTGGTTTAAAATTTGTGGATTACTCTTCATTGCCCCTCCTGGAGCTATCGATATGAACAGCAGAATTTAATCTGTTTCATAACCTACGCGTCATACTTGAAGCTGTGCTGAAACCGGTTGCTTAATAGGAGAACTATTTACCTTTAATAAGTAATGTCTGAGTTTACCAATAAAGCAAGGACTCGTCATTTTGATGAGCTAAAGAGGAAAGAATTTCGGCATAAAAAAGGACGAGATATTTCTCGTTCCTTTAGATTGATGACAAAGTCATATGATTCAGTTTTATGTTTTAGCATAGCCAATCGGAGGGAGAGATTGCCGTTGGGGTCGTAGCAGCTTTAGCTGCCGAAGTGCCCCTAGGGAATCTATGCCCGGAGCGCTCCTTAGCTAAGTACAGATGGTCTTCCGGCCGAGTACGAGGGTGATATGAGCAATATCGTTTTTACGGACGGAATAGGCACAGTTGCTGATTGATCAAGTTTGTTAGCTGCCTTAAGAGACGAGATATTTCTCATCCCTTAAGGTTTTCTTGATTATTTTACTGTTATAACCCTTTGACTATTTGGCGGTATTCGGTGCTTCTCTGACAAACCAGGAAAGCACCAGGAATACGCAAACAAAGCCAATCAGGGTATTAAAGCCGAAGGCAATGCCGTAAGTATCTGACAGCATACCGACCAGCCAACCGGCGAAGGCGCCGCCTAATCCTGATGCTACATAAATTAGTCCCAGCATGCTGCCGCTTTTATCGGTCATACGGGTACCAATTGCTGAAGCGGTAGGGAACAGAACCGACATAGCAAAACCGAAGGCCATAAAGGCATAGATCCACTCATACACCATCATACGACTGATAATCAGCGTAATCAGCGACAGGGCAGAGAACAGAATCAGCGTATTACGCTCCCCCAGACGCATATTAATAAATCCACCGATAAATCGCCCTATGGTAAACAGCACCGCGAAGCTGGCGATTACATAGGCACCGGTAGCGGTTTTTTCGGCGACGGTAGCGTTAGCAATATCCAGAGAGCTGTAAAAAATTGGGAAGAAGTTAAGGAAAGCCACTTCCGCTGCCACGTAAAACAGTAAGTAGGCAATGACTAACATCAGACGGGGATTCGTCAGCAGTTGCATGAAGTCTTTAACGTTCATGTCCATACCGCCAGATTTTTCCAACCGAAGTGTGGTCAGTACCAGCAATATCAGCGCCACAATAACCGCCACGGCAATATAGAAAATGCGCCATGAAATGTTATGGCTGAACATCATATTCAGCACCAGTGGAGTGACAATCATACCAACGCCGAACATGGCATTTGCCACGTTGAACATCATGCCAGCACGCTCTTTATAGAAGGTCGGGATGACGGTCACGATAGAGACCAGCATCGAGCCAATACCCAGGCCGATAACCAGATAGAAGCCAAGAAACAGCATCACGGTAAATGCCATACTGGTGCCCACCAGGCCAATGGCCATACAGCTGGCACCAATGAACATCATAAAGCGTAATCCTTTCTTATCGGTGAAATAACCGGTAAGCAGGCTGGCGATAAGAAAACCGTACTGAAACGTAGAAATTAAAGTACCTATCTGCGACATGGTTAAACCGATGTCGTGATGGACCTGCTCCAGAATGATGCCCTTGGTGTTTTGGATACCACCCAGTAGAAACATGGTGGTAAACAACAAAAAGAACACTTTCCATTTTTGTGCATTAGTCATGTTTTGTTCTCCCTGATGTCAGGATGAAAGTGTTAACGTTTAGTGGATTGTTGACCGATAGCGGTAAACAGATCGTCGGTTGCCCATCCATAGCAGTAATACAGCAGGTCATCACAGGCGCTGTTTTTGGCCGCTTTCACCGCTTCTAACAGGCCGTCGGCATCGATATTCCACATTTGAATGCCGCTGAAAATCCAGGTGCCGGGCTGTGAGCGCTCACGAACAATATCGTTTTGCTGCTTAACGAAGGCGATAGGAAATCCATGTTGCTTAAACTGCTGATAGCTCAGGTCGTAAGGCAAATTGAATAATCGCAGGAAGGCCGAGAAGGCCTTTTCCTGTTTCTCTGGTGTATTGGCCAGAAAATTAATCAGCCCCTGCACATCCGCACCGCCGCCCAGTTTGTGATAAGGGAAATGCTTTAATGCCGGAGAGAGTTTGGTGAGCTGGGTATAATCCTGACCGAGGATCCATGAGTAAGCGGGTGGCCACAGGTCGAGCCATAGCTTCAACGAACCATCATGTTGATTAACGTCGTGCAACAGGTTTTCGACAAAGTGACTGATGCTTTGTTGACGGAATTGTTGCCACTGTTTCAGCAAAGGATCATTCAGCAAGTAATCGACAACGACGTCATATTCATGCTGTTTGAGCAGAATCACTAACTGATTAATGGTGAATATCAGGTTATTGATATCAATATTCTGCTGTTGCATCTTTTTTCGGCAGTGTGGGCAGAAGCAGGTTAGCAGACCGCGTGGGCTAACGGTTTTCCCTGCCCAGTCTGGAAAGCGAATACGGTCAATCAGATAGGTATCATAACCGTATGTTTTTTGCAGACTGTGGAAGGTTTTTCTCCACAGTTCAATCACGTCCGGCGCATTAGGACACAACCAGTGTTCAACCGGGTCGCCCTGAAAATCAATTACCTGATTATTTGCCAGATCGCCGGCAAAATCACCGTTAAGGATATTGACCCAAGGGATCACTTTCAGCTCAGTGCCATCAGTTTGTTGTTTGATGATGGCTAACGGGTCCTGACCCGCCAGAATAGTAGGGTCAACCCGCTGATACAGCGCACCCTGTTGATAATCATTCAATCTGGCATGTAGAGTGCCGGTACCCATGACGACCTGATGAATTGGATTATGGGGAAGATGACCTACCGGGTAGGGGTTACGTTCAAATATGGTATTAACTTCCACAAACAGATGATCAATATCACCCATTTTTGCCAAACGGCTAACAATGTTATCCACGCCTTCATCAAGAATATCGTGAGGGTGGAGATGAATACCTGACATGGTGAAATCCTCGCTTGATAATCGTCTATTTAGTTGGCGCTAACTGAGCTGAGCATCAGACATAAATTGAATTGAGGGATAAACCTGATTCAATGCCAGTACGGCAATACCGTAGAGTGGGGCCTGAGTACCCAGTTCGGATTGTTCTATCTGAATTAAGGTTTGTGAAAACGTATGTTGATTAATATGGGCCTGTATATAAGGCAGAAATTGTGGGGCAGACTGAGTGACACCGCCGGTCAGAATGATTTTTTCCGGGTTGGCGATGGCAACAATATTCAGGATGCCGATGGCTAAGTAGTCAGCCAGTTCTCTGAACAGTGACTCAGCCAGCGTATCCCCCTGGTTTGCCAGTTTGGCTATCGCTTCAGCGCTCAGCGTTTTACCGCTGAGTTCCTGATAGCGTTGGCTGATACCGGAACCAGAGGCATGGACTTCAAAGCAGCCTTTATTACGCCAGTTATGCGAAAGGTGCTCCCGGCTAAACATCATATAGCCGATCTCACCGGCGGCATTGTTTGCACCACGAATGATTTTTCCGTCCATTAATAAGGCAGCGCCTAATCCGGTACCGACGCCAATTAATGCGGCGCTATGAACTTTCTGGCATTTGCCTCGCCACATTTCACCAATCAGAGCCGAACGAATATCGTTTTCCAGCACCACCGGTACCTTAAATACGGCGGAAACCTCATCGGCCAGAGGAATGTTTTCCCATTCCGGCAGGTTAGGGGAGCCTTCCAGCACAATACCGTGGTGATAATCAACAATGCCCGGTGTAGCGATGCCAATCACTTTAAGTTTGTCGGCACTAACTGCATGTTTATTAAGGAATTGGCGAATAGCGTGATTAAAGTGCTGTAAAAATTCAGCACGGGTAGCCACTTTATAAGTTTCAGTTTGTGCGGTGGCCAGCAATTCAGCATTCAGATTAAACAGAGACAGGGATATTTTAGTGCCACCCAGATCGATACCAACCCCCACACCGTGGTTGGCATCAAAATTAACCATTACCCCTTTACGGCCCAGACCACCTTCAGTCATCCCACTTTCATAGATGATTTTCTCATCCAGCAGCTCTGTAACAATCTCAGAGATAGTCGCTTTAGTAATACCGCTGATTTTAGCGATTTGCGCCCGGGAAAGGGGAGTATGTTCGCGAATCACATTGAGTACTAAAGACTTATTCATCAGTCTCAGGGTATTCGGTACGTTAGGGCTCATGGTTATCTCCAATTAGTTTTGAATCAAAACTAATTAAGTAAAAAAATAGGCTGATATGTGTTTTTTTATAAAATAGACTCCAATATCACACCTTGTAAAGTGTTTTATCGATCCATTGGTTTGCTTTGTGAACTTTTGTGGCGTGCAGCACACTTTTTGATGAATGAGTGAAATAGCGGCACGAAGACCGCATTTCACTTTAAGTATGAGGTTTAGTTATTTTCGATATTAATGGCAAGCATTCTGTCGCGATCCTGAATACGGCTTAGCAGTTTCGCCAGACACCATACCACCATAACTCCGGCGATAAGCGCCAGCAGATGAAAGGGGATTCTTCCCCCCAGATTAAAATAGAGAGCCAGCGGGCCACTTCAATAGAGGCGGCACAGGTGCTGAGAACCACAATATTTAGCGAGGCGGAAACCGTACCCTTGGGAAGGTCGTTAGAAAATAGCGTGAGGCGAAAAAGGGTTGGAAAGATAAGCCCGATACCAAATGCATAAAGGCTGGTACCGAGAATAGACCATAACCAAACGTGTGGCATCAGTAAATTACCGGCGATAAGGGTGATAAGTCCAGCCAGCTGAAAAGGTACCGCGCGCCAGATAAATGCGGGTGAACCGGGGTCTTTGACAAATTTTGCCACCACAATATTCGCCAGAATAACTGCACCAAATACCGGTACTTGCATCCAGGCAAACTCTGATGGCGTGAGGCCACCATCATCGATCAGGATCACCGGAGAGACCGCCACCCAACTCATCATGGGGATATAACTTAATGAGATAGTTGTTACGCCGGTAAGAAAAATACGATTGCGAAATACGTTCCTGAAATCATTAACTACGGTACCCGCACTAAATGGCCGATCACTCTTTTTGATAGTTTCCGGCATACTGAACAGTAATCCCAGCCAGGCTATCAATCCCATAACGGCAAGCATGCCAAACAGCACTTTCCAGTGAGTGAATTGCATCAGGGCTGCTCCAACCAGCGGACCAATAACCGGTGCAATCAATACAATGGAGGTGATGATTGCCATCAGTTTAATGGCTTTTGTCTGACCAAATGCCTCCTGTACCGTCACATAACCAACGGTGGCAATAAAGCAGATGCTGGTGCCTTGAATGGAACGCGCCAGCAAATATTGCTCCATTGAGGTGGTGAACAGAGTGGCAAAACAGGCGAGGGTAAAAATCAGCGCACCGGTTATCAACACAGGCCGACGGCCAATACGATCGGATAACGGGCCTAATAACCACTGTAGTGCCATACCTCCAGCCATATACAGGCTAACCGATGCAGGCGCTAAGCTAACATTAGCGTTGAAATCCCGTACCACATGAATGATACCGGGTTGAATCATATCCGTGCTCAGATAGGCGGTAAAATCGTACAGAATTAACGCCATGGGAAAGAACAGCGTGGTGCTGTGGCGGGCAAAAAAACGAAATAGCGACTGCATAAAATAGGGGCTCCTTTACTTCCGGTCGGCTGTTTTTATCTATGATTTTCCGGATACGGGGTGCCACTTTAACGTTCCGTTATTGATTGTGCTTATCACTGATTGCTATTTTGAAATGATGCAGATAAATCAGCAGGACAGCTTTTCCTCCATCAGTGTTAATTAACATGACGGTTACGGGAAAGGTTTTAGTTTCTCAATATATCGACCAACGATGAGTCCTGCCAGCATAACGGCACAGGCAATAACTACTGTAGCAGCCAGCAGCAAAAAGGAATTTTGATAAATATAGGGTTGCACTATGCCATAGATAAACAGCAGCAAAGGAAAATGCAGAATATAGATACTGTATGAGCTTTTCGCCAAACGGTAACCGGGCAGGCGAATACGTACACGTTGAAAACTCATTAAATAGAACAGCAAGCCAAAACCCAGGCCGCACAGGGTGCCATATAGCGCCAATAGTAGTTTGGGTTTGTCTACATCGGCCGGTAGCATAAACAGCCCGCTCACCGCTAACACAAGCAGCACTATGGTTGTGAGAGAAAAGATAACCAGTAAAATTCTGGCCTTAAGCTGGTGTTGGTGGTTATGCAAGAGTGCCGCTATGGCTCCTCCACACCAGATCAGGCTATACAGCAGAAAAGCATAATTCAGCAGGCTTAACGACAGCATTAACAGGGCTGCGCTAAAGATGGCTATTTTATTTTGCGGCCAAAGCAGCAGGCCGAATAACACATAAAACCAAACCTCAAACGGCAGAGACCAGAAAGAGAAGTTACTGGCGGGGGTTTCAGTTAAAAAACCATTCACAAACAGCAGAACGCCGGTAAAACTTTTGGCATCCAGCACCATTTTAGCCTGACTCATGGTATCGCTGATAACCGCAAGTTCACGGCTACCGGAGGCAAAAAACCAGGGAGAGATCAGATAGATTAATAACAGCGCCCCACAACCAAAATAGAAAGGGGGAACAATGCGGTTTAAGCGGGAAAAAGCATAACGTCTGATATTAAACTGATGGTTTTGCTGAATGTTATAGCAGGCAGATTTACATATCAGAAAACCACTCAGGGCAAACAGCGCCATTACCCAGGCGTGAGCAAACAGATAGACAGGCAGCATAATGGCAGGCCAGACCGGGTAGAGAAACAGTAAATAGGCGTGACAGAACAACACCATGGCGGTGCTGAAACCGCGCAACATATCAAGCTGGTGAGAGACCTCTTGCTCAATAGGGGTAAACCGCTGAAACAACGTCGCTAATGTCATGGTCTCTCAGACACCGGTAATGCAGTTTTTCCCGGTACAAAATTGATTGCACTGGCACTGTACAGTCGCTGTTGACCTTCCTGACTGAAAGGCAGGTTTTGATACTCCCCCTTTAACCAGTCATCAATATTATCAGCATAGTGTGGGCTGGCTGGATTCGCTGATTGACCAGCATTGTTCATCACCCAAACCGGATCGGGCTGGCTGAAATCCACAATCAAACGCATGGCGGGGATCAGCAGGGTATTAAAGTCTTGTCCCATAGTGTAACTGGCAATATTCACCGTATTGATGTTTCCCCCGGCAGGGTAAGGCCCCCGGTTCAGATAGCCATCGAGGCGAACAATCATTTTTTGCTGCTCTTCCGGTAGGTATGGCGCTATTTGAGATGAGAGGCTATTCCACTTATAGCGATGTAGTTGCCCCCATTGCCAGCGTGAATAGTCGTTGCCAAGTTGTTGTTCACCATGTTGCACCGCGCTAGCCAGCGCACGGGCCACAATAGCCGCTTTACCGCTGTGAGCCGGGTCTGCTTTTTGCCAGAACGGACTGGCGTTGGCTTTATTGTCATCCTGCCACAGCAAATGGTCCGCCTGAGCCGAATAGGATTTTGAGCTTTCCACAAAGGCATGCCAGGCCTGTGGATGGTCGGTAAAGGCATCGGCAAACAGCTGGTGGCTAAACGCCGATAAAAACAGATTATACAGTGCTGCTGCCGGGCTATCTGCATGCAGTTGGCCGTCGAAATCCATCAGTCGGGACTGGGCCAACTTCGCCTGCTGCTGTTCAGGTTCAGGCAGACGGGCAATGGCTACGCTGAGTGTCGGGTCTCTCAGATAAACCTGAAGTTTGGCTACCATTGGGTCCAACTGGTCATATTGCATTTGCTTCATGGTGGTGAGGCTATGCCGATTGGTCGCATTCAACATGGTTGAGATGCGCTCGAAACGTTCCGGATGGGCCCAGGTTTGTGAAAAATTAACCGGATAACCTTTTTCTACAATGCGGTTATTTGCACTAGCTAACCAGCCTTGTTTATTTTTTAGTGCTGACGGGTAACTTTTGGTTGGTGCGCTACCCTGCCAGTCATATTTGCCGTCCCAGCCCGGTGAAGGGAACAAACCCAGGCCATTTTTGCGCAATGGATAGCTGCCGGTTAACTGCCAGCCAATTTGCTGCTTATCCGCCAACAGCATATTTACTGAGATGACTTTAATCTGGTTGGCTAATGCCATCGCCTGAGGCACTTGTCGCTGGTAGGGGATCGCCATTAGCGCATTAATACTGTTATCGTCGTTGGTGGGTGACAGGGTACTCAGGGCGATGCCGTAACGAGACTCCACCTCCAGTGGCTGTAGCAGATAGCTGCGGTTTTTCAGCGATTCATTCAGCAAAATACCGTGCTGAGTTTCATACATATTTTCCCTAACGTCGGGCAGTCCCTTAACATGGAAGACTTCCTGGGTTTGCTTTACCGGTAGCCATTTTCCTTTATACAGATATTCAAAACCTTTAGCGCTGGGGCGCATTTGTTCCAAAAACAGATCCTGATTATCTGCCATCACCATGGTATAGCCCCAGGCCAGTTCCGGCGTGGCACCCAACACAATCGCCGGAATTCCCGGAATCGCAGCTCCCGCCATTTGCCACTCAGGGGTTTCGATTTGGATCATACTCCACAACGAAGGTAATCCGATGGGCAGATGGGTATCATTTGCCAGCAAAGTTCCACCGTTTTGCGTTAAATCGGCCGTTAATGCCCAATTATTGGAGGCCATAATATCGTGAAGATGAATACTTTCCAGCGAGCGGCTAACCAGCTTTAACTGATCAGCTTCCTGTTGTAATGGCTGTAGATTAAGTCCCTGTAGTTTTTTTGCTTCAGCATGGGGAATAGGTTCATCCGGATAAACAGGGAACAGCCAGGGGAGTCGCTCGATGCCCAGCTGTTGGGCAATAATCAGACTATCAATCTCTTCATGCAGGTTGCCAGCCAGACCAAAGTTAGCCAGTGATAAGATCAAAATGGCGTCTGTGGCTTGCCATGCAGGAACCGGATAGTCCGCAGCGGCTAAATCCATCGGTAGATTATCCTGATGGGTATCCAACCACAGGTTTACTCCCTGAGCATAAGCTTGCAGATAGCGGCGATTTTGGGCATTAGTTTGCTGGTAAAGTTTATCAGCGGCCTGACGAAAGCGCATTTTGCGCATAAAGCTATCAATACTCAGCGCGCTTTCTCCCAGATATTCAGATAATCGACCTTCCGCAGTCAGACGCATTAATACCATATGGTTAATACGTTCAGACGCATGGATATAGCCCCAAACCAGATAGACATCATCCAGATTCTGGCCCTTAATCAATGGAACGCCCATCTTGTTATAGCGTACGCTGACCGGTTCATGTAGTCCTGCCAGTGTGATTTGACCTTCTTTACGGGGCAGGGTATCGGAATAATAGAGATTGAGCAGGCTGTGGCAGCCAGTTAGCAGCAATGAACTGACGAGCAGACAATAGCGTAACGTTCCCTGTAATCTCATCTCTTACCCCATAAAATTTAAAACTCTTTTGCGATTATATCCGTTAGTGTTAATAAACCCAGCGATTCCTGACTGTTTTATCACCCGTTGATTCAGGGCGGTACAGCAGGGCAGGCATATTCCTGTTTGTTCACGACAGATAATGCCTTACCATAGTCGCCATTCTTTTTCTGTTTAGTCATATGGATATTTGATGCGTTATTTGGCTGCTCTTTAAGCCTAAGTCTACTTCTCCTGTTATTGCGCCTGCACCCGGAACAACACAGCTTCCAAGTGTATATACCGTAAGAGGCGGTTTTCAGCTTGAAGCTGAACACGCTAACCATCTGTCTGATGGTGATTTTGCCTATAATCCGGCGACATCCCGCTTTATTGACAAGATGGTACAGGTACACGGTTTTGACCGTCAGCAGTTACAAAGCGTATTAGGCCAGACCAAGCGGCTGGATTATGTCATTAAGCTGATGGACAAGCAGGCACCGTCTACGACAGTGAGCACCGGTAAGCCATCAGGACCAAATGGTTCATGGATTCGCTATCGCAGTAAGTTCATCACGCCGGACAACGTACAAAATGGCGTTGTGTTCTGGAACCAGTATGAAGGTGCCCTGCAACGTGCCTGGCAACAATATGGTGTTCCACCAGAAATTATCGTTGGTATTATCGGAGTAGAGACCCGCTGGGGCCGCGTGATGGGTAAAACCCGCATCATTGATGCATTGGCCACGCTTTCTTTCGACTACCCACGTCGCTCTGAATATTTCACCGGTGAGCTGGAAACCTTCCTGCTAATGGCACGTAAAGAAGGCAACGATCCGCTCTCTTTACGCGGTTCTTATGCTGGTGCCATGGGATATGGTCAATTTATGCCATCTTCATTTAAAGACTATGCGGTCGATTTTAATGGCAACGGTCATGTCAATCTGTGGGATCCGGAAGATGCTATTGGCAGCGTAGCGCATTACTTCCAGGCGCACGGCTGGAAGAGAAATGCACCGATCGCCGTACCAGGCGTAGGCGAAGCGCCTTCACTGAAACACGGCTTTAACACCGTCTACCCACTTTCTACGTTGGCCGCCGCCGGGCTAAGACCACAAAGTTCCCTTGGCGGCTATCAGGAAGCCAGCTTGCTACGCTTTGATATGGGCAGCAACTATGAATACTGGTACGGGCTACCCAATTTCTACACCATCACCCGCTATAACCACAGTACGCACTATGCTATGGCGGTATGGCAGCTAGGTGAAGCGGTTAAACGCGCCAGATAATTGAGTATTGTTGGCGGTAGGGGAGCGCATTAGTGCTTTCCTACGGCTAGCTAATTAGCATTAGTGGATATTCCGACCGTAATACCAGCACCATAAACGGTCGGAAAACCGTCAATACTTAGTTGCAGAGTGCTCACTCTGTTCAAACAGATTTTCACCTGTTTATTGTTGGCTAACGCCAAGTTACCCCCAACACCCGTCCCTCTCAACAAGAGACTATTTAGGGTATAAAAATCCTTTATCACCAATCTAAAATATTTCTGATGTTTGTTAGCAGAATCAGGGTTAGGTATTAACACTCAAAGATAGTCAATCGGAGGGAGAAGGTGCTGTGGGGGTCGACTTGGCGTAAGCCAACGAAGTGCCCGTAGGCAGCTTAGGCCCGACGCACTCCATACTCAAGTATAGATGGTCTTCCGGCCGGCCACGATAGCAATAAACACTCATTGTATTTACGGCCGGAATGTTCACCGATGCAGATTGATTAGATTTGTCAGCCGTCTCAATTATCAGAGATATCTGTATGTACTTCTCTATAGTCATGTTTCAATTTTGTGAATAAATTGTAATCAAATCCCTCTTTATGTGAAACATCATCCCCACCAAAAGCGTATCAATGATCAAGACAACATAACGTTAATAAAACAGTTACAGGGGAGGTCAGTATGAGTTTTCAGGGGAAAGTCGCCATCGTCACGGGTGGTAGCAGCGGAATTGGTCTTGAAACCGTTAAGGCGTTCGCTAAACGAGGTGCTTCCGTTGTGATCGCGGATATCAGCGATAGCGGTCAAAAAGTGGCGGAATCATTAAAGGCTGAAGGTTTGGATATTCTGTTTGTTAAAACAGATGTGACCAGCGAGAAAGATCAGGAGAATCTGATTAACCAAACCTTAAATCATTTTAAACGTCTGGATATTTTGTTTGCTAACGCCGGTATAGCCAGAGATAACGCCATTGATATGCTCAGCCTTGATGACTGGCAGAAAACCATCGATATCAATTTAACCGGGGTGTTTCTCAGCAATAAAGTAGCCATTCGCCACTGGCTGGCAGAGAAACAGCAAGGGGTCATTGTTAACTGTGGTTCCATTCATAGTTTTGTCGGTAAAAAACATGTTACTGCCTACGCCGCTGCTAAAGGTGGTGTCAAACTGCTAACCGAAACACTGGCGGCGGATTATGCCGGTAAAGGTATTCGCGTTAATGCGGTTTGTCCTGGTTATATTGATACGCCTTTGTTGAGTGCATTAACCTCTGAGCAAAAAGATGCACTGGTGAAACTGCATCCGCAAGGACGCCTTGGTCGGCCTGAGGAAGTGGCAAACGTAGTGATGTTTTTGGCCGGAGATAAAGCCACCTTCGTTAACGGCGCTTCGGTACTGGTTGACGGCGGCTATACCGCACAGTAATTTCCTGTGGTACGGCTAACTCTCTACAGGAAACAGAGGCTAAATGAGGCAATATCGCTGGTTAGTGAAGAATATCGTTCACCAACCAGCGATATATTTTGGCAATGAATTACAGGGTTTCGCCGTTGCTGGCGATCACCTTCCGGAACCAGTCAAAGCTGGCCTTTTTCGACCGCTTCATGGTTCCACTGTTATCATCATGCTTATCAACGTAGATAAAACCATAACGTTTACTGTATTGCCCGGTAGTAAAGGAAACACAATCAATACAGCCCCATGGGGTATATCCCATGACCTCTACACCATCATAAGTCATCGCTTTCTTCATCTGCTCAATATGCGCTTGCATATAGGCAATACGATAGTCATCGTTAATCTTGCCGCTGGCATCGGGCTTATCAATGGCACCAAAACCGTTTTCCACAATAAACAGCGGTTTTTGATAACGTTCATACAGAATGTTTAATGAATAACGCAGGCCAACCGGGTCAATCTGCCATCCCCATTCAGACGTTTTTACATAAGGATTTGGTACGCTGCCCTCAAATCCTGATAATGCGCTGCCTGTACCTTTAGCATTAGCCTGTACTGCATTGCTCATGTAATAGCTGAGGCCAATGTAGTCGGCACAGCCATCACGCAGGGTCTGAGCATCTTGTGGTTCCATAACAATATCGAAACCCTTACGTTCCCATTCGCGCAAAATATAGCTTGGGTAATAGCCGCGCATATGTACATCGCTGAACAGGAAACGTTCATGCATAGCTTCCTGAGCATACATGACGTCGTCCGGATTGCAGGAATAAGGATAGAGCGGAACGCAGGCGATCATACAGCCAATCTGGAATTCAGGATTAATGGCATGACCCAACTTGACCACCGCCGCGCTGGCGACAAACTGGTGATGTAGCACCTGATACATGGCCTGCTCGGGGTTCTCTTCCTGATTGAAAATCACACCAGAACAACAATAACCAAACAGTGGCGTTTTATAGTTACGCTGATTGTTGATTTCATTAAACGTCATCCAGTACTTCACTTTATGCTGATAGCGGCGCATCACCACTTCGCTGTAGCGAATAAAGAAATCGACCACTTTGCGGTTTTTCCAGCCGCCGTATTCTGTTACCAGATGCCAGGGCATCTCAAAGTGCGACAGGGTAATTACCGGCTGAATATTGTATTTCAGCAGTTCATCAAACATATCGTCGTAAAACTGCAGGCCAGCTTCGTTTGGCTGTAGTTCATCGCCTTTAGGAAAAATACGCGACCAGGCGATCGAGGTACGAAAACATTTGAATCCCATCTCGGCGAACAGCGCGATGTCTTGTTTATAGTGGGAGTAAAAATCTACCGCCTGATGGTTAGGGTAGAGATAGCCATCAATGATACCGTCGGTGATCACCCGATCGACACCGTGCCGTCCGCCGGTTAGAACGTCCGCGATGCTGATACCTTTACCACCCTGATCCCAACCGCCTTCAACCTGATGGGCCGCAACGGCACCGCCCCATAAAAAATCTTTAGGTAATTGATGTTGTTTCATATTTTGCATCTCATTTAGTCCTTACTATCTGGTAACCGTAATCAGCTCATCACCGCTATTGACATCATGGTGCTGTGAGTTAATCAGCGAGAACTCTTCCGAGTTGGTGACCACAATCACTGTCGTCGCATCGATATCCTGAGAGGCCAGATAGGCCATATCAAATTCAATCAACAACTGGCCTTGCTTCACTTCATCTCCCTCAGTTACCAAGGCATTAAAGCCTTTTCCTGCCAGTTTTACCGTATCGAATCCCACGTGAATCAATAGATCAATACCTGACTCTGAGCGTAGACCAATCGCGTGCTGAGAGGGGAGAACGGTTTCTACTCGCCCGCTGAACGGCGCATAAACTTTGCCTTCTTGTGGAACAATCGCGACCCCCTGACCCAGTAAACCACTGGAGAAGGCTTCATCTTTAACTTCAGCAAGTTCAATGGCGACTCCTTTTAGTGGACTGGTGATTGGCGCGCTTTCACCTGCAGCCAGCAATTGTGACTCGTCGTCCTTGTCTTCTGGCCGATCCTGAACTTCATCATCTTCTTTAAATCCTGCCAGCCAGGTAAATACTGTGCCAAGCACAAAGGCGACGGTAATGGAGAGTAAGAAGCCAAGGAACTGCGGCATATGACCGGTTTTAAAGAACACCGGCAGAACCGCAATACCAGGTAAACAGTAGCTCCAGGAGACGGCATTAAACCAGCCAGCAATAGCACCACCGATAGCTCCGGCCAGACAGCCGCATAACATAGGGCGCTTCAGCCGTAAGGCAACACCGTAGATAGCCGGTTCAGTAATACCAAACAGACCAGTGACCCCAGCAGAAAGGGCGACCCGTTTCATTTCACTGTTTTTGGATTTCAGATAGACCCCAAGTACCGCGCCCGCCATAGCAAATACCGGTGACGCTTGCAGGCCGGTAAAGGTGTCATAGCCCAGCGTTGCGTAGTTACCGACGGTAACCGGTGTAATCCCCCAGTGAACGCCGAGAGTAACCAGTGGCATCCACATGGCACCAACAACAAAGCCGGCAATAGAAGGGTTGAGGTGATAAAGGTAGTTATACACGTTACCAATACCGCCGCCGATAGCGTTACCGATTGGGCCAAACACCAACAGGGTTAGCGGAACCATAATGGCAATACAGAACATTGGCGTGAACAGGTTGCGGATAACCAGCGGCAGCAAGCGTTCAAAGAAGCGTTGAACGTATGACATTGCCCATACCATCAAAATAATGGGAATAACGGCGGCGGTATAGCTCAGGTACTGCACCGGAATACCAAAGAAGTCCAGATTGGGTGCGGTAACCGGAATACCGGCTAACTGTGTCAGAACCGTTGCCATTTCCGGATTACTTAACGCTTCCTGCATCAGTTTATGGATGGCTGGATCGGCGGAATTAAGCGTAGCAATCTTATTGGCCGTCAGCATATTCATATAATCCGGACATACCAGCGCACAGGCAGAAATCACGGCGGTAAAAGGATTGACGTTGAATTTTTTTGCTGCGGTAAAAGCCACCATCACCGGCAAGAAGGTAAAGCCAGTCCAGGAGACGAAGTTTAGAATGCGGTAAGTACCACTGGCCGGATCCATCACTTCAATCGCGCTCAGGAAAGAGATGATGCCCTGTAATATCCCACAGGCAGCTAATGGATAGATAAAGGGTACAAAGATACTGGAGATAATATCCATCAGTCGGCTGACAATACCGACTTTTGGTCCCGCACTGGCACTGGCTTTTTCATCAATGTGAATCAGCTTCATGACTTCCTGATAAGCATCACCAACGTGGTTACCAATAACCACCTGTAACTGGCCGCTGGATTCAAGAACGGTAATGACGCCTTTTACCCGACTTAACGTTGTTTTATTTACCTTAGAGAAATCCTTTAAAATAAAGCGTAAACGAGTTGCGCAATGTGTGAGGTTAATCACGTTATCATCGCCGCCAATAAGTTTCACAATTTCCTTTGCCGATTGGGCATAATCAATTGCCATTATATATTCTCCTGCCGTCAGGTACGAATAACCATTGATACACTCTCGTGTTTCGTCAGATTATATGAGGAATTATTATTCTGTTTCCTGAAGCCTAGCAAAAAGAAATAGAATGTTACGATATAACAATTCGCTAAAAAAGTAATTTGTCACAAGAATAAAACAGACTGTTTTATTTTTTAAGATAAGTTTTAGCTAAATGATTTCCAATGGCTTCCAGCATATAAATAACCGGAACCTGAGTAGTGATATTATATTCGCCGGATATTAATGTCTGGGGCATATGATAAGAAAGATTAAAGTCAGCCATGCGGGCTAAAGAAGAAGTTTCACTATTGGTAATACTAATTATTTTGCAATGGTGCAAACTGAATTGACTGGCCAGACGCAGTATTTCCGGCGTTTCTCCCGAAACGGAAAGAATGATGGCAATAGCATTTTTAAACATATCGCTGCTAATCGGATAATAAGGGTCGTCAATATAGTTACTAAATTTACCCACGTTAGAAAAGAAGCGGGCACCATATTTGCCTAATGAGCCAGAGGTTCCTGCGCCTACAAACACAATGCGTTCAGCATTAATTATTTGAATAACTGCTTGATTAATAAGCTCATCAAACTCTTCATTGTTGATGCTTTTAAAGAAGCTAAGGATTTCACTGACGCCAAAATTAACCGGCTGGTGGACTTCCTGTTCCAGATAGAGCTTAAAGCGAATACGAAATTCTGAATAGCCATCGCAGCCCATCTTTTTGCAAAAGCGTAGTACCGTCGTTGTGGAGACTTCCGCTGCATCTGCCAGCTCACGGATAGTCATGTACATCACTTTATCTTTATTCTTAATGGCATAGTTATAAACCATGAGTTCCAGACCATTAAGATTTGCTATTGAAGTGTGAGTGAACATAGATAAACCCGTGAATTAAGTGCGTTATAAGCCCATCAACACAATAGCAGATTTTAGCTTTGATAACATACCCGAACATCACATAACCATCAGAGATATAGCGAATAAAAACAGACAAATATCAGTGGATTCAGATGATTGGTCTCTTCAGTTGTGATGATTCCATTTTTATGTAAACCAATGGCGGATAGCGTTGTTTTTTGATTAACAATAAATGGAACAGACATAGCCGTTGTATCAGTTATCTATATCTTGTGAGATGACTCACAATATCGAAAATTGATTATCAGACTAAATAAGTGATTTTTTATTTTAAACAAAAAAAAGTGAAATAAAAATTCTTTAAATAACAAAGGTGTTTTATATTTTAAATATTAATTAAAACATGCTGTTTTATTAATGTAACAAATCACAAATAAATAAAATATCACATGTGAATAATGCGGGTGACAGCTTTAAAAGTTTTATGCTAGCCTCTGTCATAATTAAAGTTTGTCTATTTGAGCTATTTATATTTATCGATAAATAAATAGCCGGTTATTATTTATTTTTTAAAATGATAAGGATGGCGTCTATGCGGGAAATATAAATTCGCTGAGATAACCCTTGAAATATTTATATTAACCAATATTAACGCATATTAATCATTAATATGTGTGGGTGAATTCGTTTCATCCTGCCGGTTGGGTTTATCTGTTGAATAAATATCCTGTCTGATTTTGTCGCCAGAGCAACATTATACCAACAAAGAAGGTTCTGCCATCACTAACGATGGATAGCAATGAACCCGAAATAACTATGCGCTGCTATTTGGGTGGCAATACAAGGAGAACAGACAATGGCAGGATTTAACCGGTTACCTCTTTCACTGACCATCGCCGCGGGATTATTTACTACTCAGGCACTGGCGGTAGATTTTCACGGCTACGCCCGTTCCGGTATCGGTTGGACCGGAAGCGGCGGCGAGCAGCAGTGTTTTAAGGCCACGGGTGCTCAAAGCAAATATCGTCTGGGCAACGAATGTGAAACCTATGCTGAACTTAAACTGGGGCAAGAGCTGTGGACAGAAGGGGACAAAAGTTTCTACTTCGATACTAACGTTGCTTATTCCATCGATCAGTCTAATGACTGGGAAACCACCTCTCCGGCATTCGTAGAAGTTAACGTCAAAGGTAAGGACTTGATCGAATGGCTACCCGGTTCCACGCTGTGGGCGGGTAAGCGATTCTACCAGCGCCACGATGTACACATGATTGACTTCTACTATTGGGATATTTCCGGCCCCGGCGCAGGTCTGGAGAATATCGATCTGGGCTTTGGTAAGTTGTCGCTGGCTGCCAGCCGAAATACTGAATCCGGTGGCTCTCAGGCATGGATTATGGGCGAAAAGGATGAAATTCCTACCTCGAATGATGTGTTCGATGTGCGACTGGCAGGTCTGGAGACTAACAGCAATGGTACTCTGGAACTGGGATTCGACTATGGCCGGGCCAATGCCCGTGATGGCTATTCGCTGGATAAGAATGCCTCAAAGGACGGCATGATGTTTACGGCGGAACATACCCAAAGCATGTTCGGTGGCTTCAATAAGTTTATGGTTCAGTATGCGACCGACGCCATGACCTCTGCTAATACCAATACGGTTAATAAAGGACATGCAGAAGGCGCCAGCGTAAATAATGACGGTAGTATGGTGCGTATTCTCGACCACGGTGCCATCCAAATGGGTAACGACTGGGACATGATGTATGTGGCCATGTATCAGGATACCGATCTGGATAATCAAACCGGTTCTACCTGGTACACCGTAGGGGTACGTCCAATGTATAAGTGGACGCCAACCATGAGTTCACTACTGGAAGTCGGTTACGATAACGTCAAATCGCAACGTACCAGTGAACGTAACAGTCAGTATAAAGTAACGCTGGCCCAGCAGTGGCAGGCGGGAAGCAGTATCTGGTCTCGTCCGGCTATTCGTGTATTCGCAACATATGCCAACTGGGATGAGAAGTGGGCTATGACGATAGTGGCAATGCCTATAAAGATACCAAAAGTATCAGCTACAGCCGTGGTAATGATGATGAGGTCACTTTCGGCGTTCAGTTTGAAGCCTGGTGGTAGTCAACATATCACATCTAGCCTGTAGCTGGTGTTACAGGCTATAAATCCAGTATTCATAGGATATCGAACCCTCAGGTTTTGATAGGATGAAATAGAGCTCATTGGTAGTATTAAGCGAAAGGGTCTGCGCCTTTTTCGACTATTTCCCTGATTGGGGTTGTGCGCCGGACATGGGCGCACTTTTTTTATCTCAAATGGTTTGTTATAGCCTGGCAGATTAACGCGCTGGTTTTGTTGTATCATCAACCTCTAACTGACGACCAGTAATAGAGGTGGCAATGCGCAACTTACCAACGGAAAAACATCAATTATCCGAAGCAGAAATACAGCAACAATATGCAGTATTACAGGCATGTTTGCAAAACGATGCTCCATTAACCTTGCTGCATATTGGTAGTCAAAAGACGCTGGTTATTTCCGGCGATACAGGTAGGCCAGCGCAGGTTCAGGTATTAAATATCGGTAGTGATAAAACGGCGGCAGACTATTTTCATCATCAGCCTCCAACACCGGATGAAATGGAAAATGCCATTATGGCAGTCGAAGATGAAGTGATCCGTATTCGCACTTCTATTCCGGCAGGGGCTCGTCTTGGTACCAGCGATTTATCCATTCGGGATATTGCCTTGATTGCCGGTCTGACGGAACAACCCGAACTGACGATGTCTCTGGATACTATGGAACGCACTTTCGACCGTTTGGCTGCGGTGATGCTGGGCAGACCTGCGGCATCAGAAGGTATTCCCGGAGAAAACAGCTTTGCCGCGCGTTTGCTAATACTGAGAGAGTTTATGCATCATCTGGCATTTCCCGCGATTACTATTGTGACGCAAGACTAAAGGGTGATTTTCTGTTCAATAAAGTCGATAAATAGCTTTATGCGGCTGGAAAGGGCGGTATTGCGATAATAAACTGCCTGTACCACTTCCCGTGGGTGCGGGCTTTGCATTTGTTCTGCCAAAATCACAGTCAGATTTCCGTTCTCAATATCCCGTTGAACCATAAAATTAGACAAACAGGCGATGCCGTTACCTTCCAGACAGAGCTGGCGTAATACCTCACCGTTACTGGCGGCAATATCCGGTGTGATAGTCATTCCGCTACCCACTGACCAATGGTTTAAGCCGGAAGGCGGAATAAATCCCAACAGTCGATGGGACAGTAACTGCTGGGGCGTTTCCGGGGTGCCGGATAGCTGTAAATAGTCAGGGCTGGCTACCAGCCAGAGTTTTGAGTGACCTAAAACGCGGGCATGCAGAGTGGAATCTTCCAGCTTGCCAATACGGATGGCCAAATCGGTCCGCTTTTCCAACAGATTAATGATGCCATCGCTGGCGCTCAGCTCAATATCAATCAGCGGGTAACGTTGAGAAAACGCCTTAATGTGAGGCGTTATCTGGTGCAAAATAAATGGGCTGGCGGAGTCAATACGCAAACGCCCTGACGGTTTTTCATGACGTATTTTCAGCCATTCTTCGGCTTCGGACAGCTTCTCTAATCCCACTCTGACTTTTTCAATAAACAGCTTTCCTTCCTCCGTTAGTTCTACCCGCCGGGTGGTGCGGGAAAACAGGGTGGTATTTAACTGTTTTTCCACGCGGGCAACGGCACGGGAGACCTTAGCAACCTGAATATCCAGCTGTTCCGCTGCGGCGGAAAAGCCACCGGCATCAGCAACAGCAATCAGAATAGTCAAATCTTCAGAATGAGTGATTATTGTCATAATTGATAAAATCTTTTGCTATTAGTGGTGTTTATTGAAAAAGAATCTATCAGCACAATGACGTCAGTCAAGTCAATCCGAGGAACTTTTTCCATGTCAAAAATGCCGCTTGCCTTATGGGCGTTGACCCTGAGTGCATTTGCTATTGGTACTACCGAGTTTGTCATTGTTGGGTTGATCCCGACGATTGCCAGTGATTTACAGGTGTCATTACCCTCTGCCGGGCTGCTGGTAAGCCTGTATGCATTGGGCGTTGCCGTTGGTGCTCCGGTATTAACCGCGCTTACCGGGCGCTGGAAGCGCAAAAAAGTTTTGCTGGCTCTGATGGGGGTTGTTTATTGGTGGTAATTTACTGGCATGGAATGCACCCGGTTATGAAACGTTGATTGCCGCGCGTATTCTCACCGGATTAGCTCATGGGGTGTTCTTCTCAATTGGTTCTACCATTGCCACCGGGCTGGTTGCCAAAGATAAAGAGGCCAGTGCTATTGCGCTGATGTTTACCGGATTAACCGTTGCGCTGGTTACAGGGGTTCCTTTAGGTACCTGGATTGGTCAGCATTTTGGCTGGCGCGCCACTTTCCTGATCGTTTCTGTACTGGGTATTATTGCTTTGCTGGGCAGTGCTTTATTGGTTCCGTCCGATTTGAAACAGGCCGCTCCGGCAAAACTATCTGCACAGCTTAAAGTTCTAACTCAGCCACGTCTGTTACTGGTTTATGGCATTACTGCAGTGGGGTATGGCGGTACATTTATTGCCTTCACTTTTTTAGCCCCTATTTTACAACAAGTATCTGGTTTTCAGGCGGGGTCGGTTGCTGGCATCATGTTGGTTTATGGTGTATCGGTCACTATTGGTAATATTTGGGGCGGTAAACTGGCAGACAGCATGGGACCGGTTCGGGCACTGAATATCATTTTCGCGGCGTTGGCATTAGTACTGTTTGTATTTACCTTTACAGCAAACAGCCAGATTGGTGCGCTATTAACCGTGTTTGTTTGGGGGCCTTTGCTTTTGGTAATGTGCCCGGACTACAAGTGTATGTTGTCCAACTGGCGAATAAATACACTCCGGAGGCGGTTGATGTAGCATCTGGTCTGAATATCGCCGCTTTTAATGTGGGTATTGCCATTGGTGCCTGGCTTGGTGGTCATGTTGTCGCTGACATGGGGCTAATGGATACTCCATGGATTGGTGGACTGATCGTGATACTGGCTCTGGCAATGACGCATTTGTCTGGTTTTCTGGATAATCGCAGTGCGACACGAGTGGCGGCCTGCCATAGTTAATAGCGTGGAAAATTTAGCTGGTTGAATTAAAACCGACAAAGATTCAATAAATTAAAGATTGGAAGATGTTTCGCATATTAATACCGGCAGGTTTGATTCTCATCCAATGGTTCAGATATGGTAATCTTTAGTAGGGCGAACAAAGCCTGAGACATATGTTCTCAGGCTTTGTTACGAGTAGCCTGTATCAAGATATTAACCGCAGGGGGTATCCATCTTGAATATCAGAACATGTGAGTTGAGTCAGCAGATAGGCCAACATCTTGCTGCGACAGGCCAGTGGATCACTTGCGCTGAGTCGTGCACCGGTGGTTTGATTGCGGCTTATTTTACTGAAATAGCGGGGAGTTCAGCCTATTTCGACCGCGGCTTTGTCACTTACAGTAATCTGGCTAAACAACAGTTACTGGGGGTTAATCAACAGACCCTTGCTCAATGGGGAGCCGTTAGTGAACAAACGGTGAGAGAAATGGCGACCGGTGCGCTAAAAGCGGCGGGTGCAGATATTGCCATTTCGGTTAGCGGTATTGCCGGGCCAGACGGTGGTAGTACAGAAAAGCCGGTTGGTACCGTTTGGTTTGGCTGGGCGAACAGTGAGGGGCTAGTGATTGCCCGCAAAAGACGCTTTAATGGCAATCGTCATCAGGTCCGTCAACAGGCGGTGGAATACGCCCTGACGGTGGTGTTGGAAAAATTTATTTAAAACTGACTTGATACTGTATGATTATACAGTATAATCATTTCATCGCTTTAGAGATAAAATCTCGTATTACTTTATGACCATATTTGATAACCACGGAGCCGCATAATGGATGACAACAAACAAAGAGCGCTTGCCGCCGCATTAGGACAGATTGAAAAGCAATTTGGTAAGGGTTCTATCATGCGTTTGGGTGACACTCAATCTCTTGATGTTGAGTCTGTTTCTACCGGCTCCCTGAGCCTGGACGTTGCACTGGGCATTGGTGGTTTACCAATGGGCCGTGTTGTTGAAATCTTCGGGCCAGAATCTTCCGGTAAAACCACGCTGACGCTGTCTGTGATTGCTCAGGCGCAAAGAGAAGGCAAAACCTGTGCCTTTATCGATGCTGAACATGCTCTGGATCCTATTTATGCCGCCAAACTGGGCGTGCAGGTTGATGATTTACTGATCTCTCAACCGGATACGGGTGAACAAGCGCTGGAAATTTGTGACGCGCTAGTTCGTTCCGGTGCTGTTGACGTTATCATCATTGACTCCGTTGCTGCGTTAACACCAAAAGCTGAAATCGAAGGCGAAATGGGTGACTCTCACGTTGGTCTGCAGGCACGTTTAATGTCTCAGGCGCTGCGTAAGTTAACCGGTAATATCAAGAATGCTAAATGTCTGGTGATCTTCATTAACCAGATTCGTATGAAAATTGGCGTTATGTTTGGTAACCCTGAAACCACTACCGGTGGTAACGCACTGAAATTCTATGCTTCTGTTCGTCTGGATATTCGCCGTGTAGGCGCAATTAAAGATGGTGAAGAAGTGGTAGGTAACGAAACGCGCGTTAAAGTGGTGAAGAATAAAATTTCTGCACCATTCCGCCAGGCAGATTTCCAAATTCTCTATGGCAGCGGTATCTCTAAAGAGAGCGAGCTAATCGATCTGGGCGTTAAACATAAACTGGTCGATAAATCTGGTGCATGGTATGCCTATAACGGCGACAAGATTGGTCAGGGTAAGGCAAATTCAATGAAATTCCTGCAGGAAAACCCGGCGATTTCTAATGATCTGGAAAAACGCCTGCGTGAATTATTGCTGACCGCTAATCCGTTTGTGCCAGAGGGTGGCGATGTAGAAGATGATGCTGAGCTGCCAGAAGGCGAAGAGCTTTAATCTCAGCTGTAAGTTTAAGTTATAGAGTAGATTAGTTATGAAATCACTATTACCACGAGCAATGCGCTTATTAGCCCAGCGTGATTATAGTGAACAAGAGATGCGCCGTAAGCTTGCGGCGCACTCTCCTTTTGACCGTACCGCAGAAAAAGAACCCATCTCCAAAGAATCCATCGATCAGGCCATTGAATATTGCCATCAGTACAACTGGCTTAATGATGCAGAATACTCCCGTAAGTTTATTATTAGCCGCAGCCATAAAGGTTATGGTCGTCAGCGCATTCAGTCGGAATTACAGCAAAAGGGCATCGATCGGGACGATATATCCCGGGCCATGCAAGAGTGCGAAATTGACTGGTATGAGAAAGCCAAAAAAGTGGCCACCCAGCGTTTTGGCGATGATATCCCGAGCGACTGGAAAGAACGCTCAAAAATGCAGCGTTATCTGGCCTATCGCGGATTTGCTCAGGACGAAATTCAATCAGTTTTCACCGATTCTGAATAATAAATCTTCTGCGGATTTACTTCCCATCAAAGAAATTTTATCTTATGGCTACTTTTAATTCGTAAATAAGTCGGTTACTTCCGTTTTTTCGTGCTTAACTTACGAATCGCCTTCATTTTAGCCAGATATTGGAAATTATATGAGCAAGAGCACCGCTGAGATCCGTCAAGCGTTTCTCGATTTCTTTAATAGTAAAGGGCACCAGGTTGTCGACAGCAGCTCTTTAGTGCCGCATAACGATCCAACACTCCTGTTTACCAACGCAGGAATGAACCAGTTTAAGGATGTATTCCTTGGGCTGGATAAGCGTGCCTATACTCGGGCAACGACTTCTCAGCGTTGTGTACGCGCCGGTGGTAAACATAATGACTTAGAAAACGTAGGTTATACCGCCCGCCACCACACCTTTTTTGAAATGCTGGGCAACTTCAGCTTTGGTGACTACTTTAAACACGATGCTATCAATTTTGCCTGGGAACTACTCACTGGCGCTCAGTGGTTTAACCTGCCAAAAGAGAAGCTGTGGGTGACCGTGTACGCAACAGATGATGAAGCTTACGAAATCTGGGAAAAAGAGATCGGCATTCCTCGCGAAAGAATTATCCGTATTGGCGATAACAAAGGTGCTGCTTACGCATCAGATAACTTCTGGCAAATGGGCGATACCGGCCCTTGTGGTCCATGTACTGAGATCTTCTTTGACCATGGCGATCACATCTGGGGCGGCCCTCCGGGTTCACCGGAAGAAGATGGCGACCGCTATATCGAAATCTGGAATATCGTATTTATGCAGTTTAACCGTCAAACCGACGGAACCATGCTGCCATTGCCGAAGCCTTCCGTTGATACCGGTATGGGCTTAGAGCGTATTGCTGCTGTTTTACAGCACGTTAACTCTAACTACGATATCGATCTGTTCCGCACCCTGATTGATGCTGCGGCTAAAGAAACTAAAGCGACTGATTTAACCAGTAAATCGTTACGGGTTATTGCTGACCATATTCGTTCTTGTGCTTTCCTGATTTCTGATGGCGTTGTGCCTTCAAATGAGGGCCGTGGTTACGTATTACGCCGCATTATCCGTCGTGCTGTGCGTCATGGTCATATGCTGGGCGCTACGGAGACTTTCTTCTATAAGTTAGTTACGCCGTTAATTAACGTTATGGGTAGTGCTGCTGATGAACTACGTCGCCAGCAGTCAATGGTTGAACAAACCCTGAAAACCGAAGAAGAGCAGTTTGCCCGTACTCTGGAGCGTGGTTTAACGCTGCTGGATGAAGAACTGAGCAAGCTGACCGGAGATACGCTGGCCGGTGAAACGGCATTCCGTCTGTACGACACCTTTGGCTTCCCGCTGGACTTAACGGCTGATGTCTGCCGTGAGCGCAACATCAAAGTTGATGAAGTCGGTTTCGAAAAAGCGATGGAAGAACAGCGCCGTCGCGCTCGTGAATCCAGCGGTTTTAGTGCTGACTACAGCAAATTAATCCGCGTTGACGGTGAAACCTGTTTTAGCGGCTACGAGCGTCTGGAGCAGTCATCAAAAGTTATCGCCCTGTTTGTTGCCGGTAATGAAGTTAAAGAAATTAAGAGCGGTCAGGAAGCGGTAGTGGTGCTGGACAGTACTCCATTCTATGGCGAATCTGGCGGTCAGGTTGGCGATCAGGGAGTGCTGAAATCAGCTAATAGCACTTTTGATGTACAGGATACCCAAAAATATGGTCAGGCAATTGGTCATGTTGGGCGTTTAGCTCAGGGTGAACTGAAAGTCGGTGACAGCGTTGATGCCGTGGTAGATAGCGTACGTCGTGGACGTATTCGTCTTAACCACTCGGCAACTCACTTACTGCATGCTGCATTGCGCCAGATTTTAGGTGAGCACGTTGCTCAGAAAGGTTCTCTGGTTAATGACAACTATTTGCGTTTTGACTTCTCCCATCCTGAAGCAATGAAGCCAGAACAAGTTCGTGCCGTTGAAGATTTAGTTAACCAGCAAATTCGTCGTAATTTGCTGGTAGAAACTAATATCATGGATTTAGAAGATGCCCGAGCTAAAGGCGCGATGGCGCTGTTTGGCGAGAAGTACGATGATAAGGTTCGCGTACTTTCCATGGGTGATTTCTCAACCGAACTCTGTGGTGGTACGCATACTGATGCTACCGGTAATATCGGCCTGTTCCGTATTACTTCTGAATCAGGTATTGCCGCTGGCGTGCGTCGTATCGAAGCTGTTACCGGTGAGAATGCAATTGTTTCTATGCATCAGCAAAGTGATGTGTTGAATGAAGTGGCATCATTAGTTAAAGGCGACAGCAACAGTCTGATTGAAAAAGTGAAGAGCCTGTTAGAACACGCCAAAGGTGTTGAGAAAGAGCTTCAACAGTTAAAAGATCAGCTGGCAGCTCAGGAGAGCTCATCACTGGTCAGCAAAGCGGTTGACGTGAAAGGGGTTAAGCTACTGGTTAGTAACCTGCAAAACGTAGAACCAAAAATGCTGCGTACTATGGTTGATGATATTAAGAACCAGCTGGGCTCAGGAATTATTGTATTGGCAACGGTACATGATGATAAAGTCAGTCTGATTGCTGGTGTTACCAAAGATCTGGTCGATCGCGTGAAAGCGGGTGACCTGATTAGTCCTGTTGCTCAGTTAGTGGGCGGTAAGGGCGGTGGTCGTCCTGATATGGCTCAGGCGGGCGGTACCGATGTAGCTGCATTACCGGCTGCACTGGCAACGGTCGAAAATTGGGTTGCGGCTAAGCTATAAAACAGGAAATCCCGCAGGTTTGTATGATTATTCGTTTTTATCATCTTGGAACCCGCGGGATTGTTTGATATTTTTAGTTGGAACAAATTAGTACAAAATGACAAAAGTTAGCTAAACTTAGGCATATACGTGTTCTTATCTTGATTATTGGCTGAATGAGTCAGTGATGCTAGTTAATCTATCGGATTTATAGCTTACGTTCTTAGGGCATATCATGGATAATGGGCAGGATGCACAAAGAGATGCAATGGTCTGTTTAATCTGTCAAGGAGCAAAGAATGCTTATTCTAACTCGTAGAGTTGGTGAGACGCTGATGATTGGTGACGAAGTAACTGTTACTGTTCTGGGCGTGAAAGGTAATCAAGTTCGTATTGGTGTTAATGCACCGAAAGAAGTATCTGTTCATCGTGAAGAGATCTACCAGCGAATTCAGGCTGAAAAGTCACAACAATCGACTTTTTAACCAATAAACGCGCCTTACCTGCGATTATCGAAAGTAAGGCGCGTTGATTTTTGCAAAACCCTTCAGTTTTTTATTATTACATCATTTTTATATTCTTGTTTTACCCTTTGGTTTTAGCCACAAAAGCACGATTTTTTGCTGGCAAATTGTTCGTGTTGTTTGCTTAGTGCACAAACGAACCTAATCAACGAAAAAGTATTTGACTTATAAGTCCGGGAAAGTAATATGTGCGCCACGCAGTGTTGATAAACATTTTAAACGTTTAGCAGCCTGCAGATAGTAATTACACGGTGAGGTGGCCGAGAGGCTGAAGGCGCTCCCCTGCTAAGGGAGTATGCGGTCAAAAGCTGCATCGAGGGTTCGAATCCCTCCCTCACCGCCATTTACTACGTTGTTAGAATCTGCACCCGTAGCTCAGCTGGATAGAGTACTCGGCTACGAACCGAGCGGTCAGAGGTTCGAATCCTCTCGGGTGCACCATATTTTACAGTGTTGTTTTAGTAACAGCATTCGTATCAAAAACAGATATCTTCGTAATATCTGTTTCAAAGAATCAAAAGAGCACCCGTAGCTCAGCTGGATAGAGTACTCGGCTACGAACCGAGCGGTCAGAGGTTCGAATCCTCTCGGGTGCACCATATTTTACACTGTTGTTTTTATAACAGCGTTTGTAATAAAAACAGATGCCGCCGTAGTATTTGTTTGAAAGAATCAAAGAGCACCCGTAGCTCAGCTGGATAGAGTACTCGGCTACGAACCGAGCGGTCAGAGGTTCGAATCCTCTCGGGTGCACCATCTTGAAGTTTGCAGATACCGAAAGGTATCTTTTTTTATGCCTGAAATTTGATATTTGCCATTCCCGACCTCTTTTTCATCCTTTATCTATTGATTCACAATCTTATTGTTCGTTCTTGCATATACATACGATCTTATTGTCGGTACGGGGTGTTTATATTCTCGGTGGGGTAAATGTAGCGTCAGAAAGGCCCTGTAGTGTTTTATTCGAGTTACACTCCCCTGATTAACTGACAGTAAAATTATTGCTTAAAATCAATTACAGCGCGTTCTATCCGTTTGGCAATGATATTGATATCGAGTTGATGGCATCAATGTACTGCATCAAAAGCGCCAATAAAAAAGCGGTCTGAAAGACCGCTGAAGTGAGACAAAGACAACAATGAGGGATGTAGCTTAAAAACACTATCCTTTTACGCCGCCAGCCGTCAGGCCACTGACTAACCAGCGCTGGGCCAGCAGGAAGACAACGGTAATAGGGATAGCGGACAACACGGCGGCTGCAGCAAAATCTCCCCACAGATAGTTTTGTGGATTGAGATACTGTTGCATACCCACTGCTAACGTATAGCTGTTCACATCGCGTAACAGCAATGACGCGACGGGTACTTCAGTGATGGCAGCAATAAACGATAAGATAAACACTACTGCCAGAATGGGCACCGACAGCGGCAGCAGAACTAATCTGAATGCCTGCCATGGCGTCGCTCCATCCAGTGCTGCGGCTTCTTCCAGGCTGCCATCGATAGTTTCAAAATAGCCTTTAATGGTCCAGACATGCAGAGCGATCCCTCCCAGATAGGCAAATATCACGCCACCATGGGTATTTAAGCCCAACATAGGAACGTACTGTCCCAGACGGTCAAACAACGCATACAATGCCACTAAAGAGAGTACCGCCGGGAACATCTGAAAGATCAGCATGCTTTTTAGCAACGTACTTTTACCGCGAAAACGCATACGGGCAAAAGCATAAGCACAGGTAGTGGACAGCGCTACAATGCCAATTGATGTAATCACCGCTATTTTGACCGAATTCCATAACCACAGTAGAACCGGGAAGGGCGGCGGCGTCACTTTGCCGTTGGCGTCGGTGATGCTGAATCCTAATGCCAGTTTCCAGTGCTCCCAGGATATTTGTTCAGGGATCAAACTGCCGGTAGCAAAGTTACCTGAACGCAGAGATATTGCGATTACCATCAGTAGTGGAAACATAATCAGCGCAATAAAACACAGCAGCAGAATATGAGTAACGCCAATACGTAGTCGCTGAGATTTAGGTTGAACCATTGCCATATTATTCTCTCTCCTTAATCAAAGTTCATACGTGAGGCTTTGAGGTTGATAATTGCCAGTG
Organism: Limnobaculum zhutongyuii; assembly: GCF_004295645.1. Taxonomy (NCBI): domain Bacteria; kingdom Pseudomonadati; phylum Pseudomonadota; class Gammaproteobacteria; order Enterobacterales; family Budviciaceae; genus Limnobaculum; species Limnobaculum zhutongyuii. The sequence goes on along the minus strand of NZ_CP034752.1, from coordinate 2,706,657 downwards.
CACCCACCAGTAAGAAAATCAGGGTGGCAATCGCGGCCGCCAGACCAAAGTTTTGTCCACCGCTGCCTTCAAATGCCATACGGTAAGTGAAGCTAACCAGTAAGTCGGTATAACCGGCCGGCGTGGTGGTACCAATCCGGTCAGGACCACCGTTAGTGAGTAACTGAATCAATACAAAGTTATTAAAGTTAAACGCAAAGCTGGCAATCATCAGCGGTGTTAATGGCTTAATTAATAATGGGAAGGTGATACGGAAAAAGTTCTGGAACAGGTTAGCACCATCCATTGCAGAAGCCTCATATAAATCATCAGGAATAGTCTTCAGTAGCCCCATGCACAGAATCATCATATAAGGATAGCCCAGCCAGATATTGACGATCACAATCATACTGCGGGCCATGGTTGGATCGTTAAACCAGGCCGGTTTGATGCCAAATAACGCCTCCAGCATCATGTTGATCTCACCAAAACTTTGGTTGAATAGCCCTTTAAAGATCAGTATCGAAATAAAAGATGGAACGGCATAAGGCAGAATTAAAAGTACCCGATAGATGGCTCGGCCTTTCAACGACTCCCACTGGACAACGCAGGCTAAGATCATGCCCACCGCCACGGTAAACACAACGGTCAACAGCGAGAAGGCGATAGTCCAGATAAAAATAGAGATAAATGGTTTTTGGATACCTTCATCAAACATCACCGTCAGGAAGTTTTTCCAGCCGACGGTAACGGTAAAACCGGGGCTCAGAACTTCGGTTTGCCACTGACCCTGAGCATCAACCGCTTGATAAAAACCGGTATCTTTATTAGGCAGATAACGAACGCCGGTTTGCTGGTTGAGCAGGGTCTTTTGATCCTCGCCCAGCACATACAGCGATTGAATTTCAGAAAACTGGCGCAGTGAACTCATGCGCAAGACTTTTTCTTCTGGCAGTTGAACGGATAACGTTCCGAGCTGTTTGTTATTTTGAATAACAACGCGTAAAGGGGCGGCTTCTTCTGTTGGTGCCGCTGTGGTTTTCTCCACTTTCAGGGTTGGAGGCGGTGCATTGAGATCAAAAGGCTCAGAGAGCAACATCTCATTTTGTGTATCATTCAGAAACAGACGCCATTTTTGGCCTTCCGGATAGAGCGAGAAGTTATAGGCATGTCCGGAAGTAAACTGATTTTGCAACAATACTGATTGAGCACGTTCAAAAGTGAGCTGGTTGACGCTGCTGTAGTTGGTAAATGCAATAGCAATGGTACAGGCTAAAGGAAACAGTACAAACAGCCCCATTCCCGCCATACCCGGATACACATAGCGCCAGGCATAAGCACGCGGGTTAGCAAACACATACAAACCCAAACCCACCAGTATCAGGGTCAGAATGGCAAACAGATATTCGCCCTGAGCATACATCAGTACCACCAGATAGCATGCAAACAGCGCGAAGAGTGTAATGACCAGCCATTTCAGGCCGTTACCCAGGCTAAACCATTTATTTCCTTGTGGTAATTCGGTTTGAATAACAGACATGACGAACTCCTTTAGGTGGCCCGGGATACTATAAACATCCGGTGATTAGCAGCGACGCAGTCATCTGCGCCGCTGTTTTACTGATTTACTTAGTGATACGAGTTTCAACATCTTTTAATGCAGCAGGAACTGTCTGACGGCCATGAATCGCATTCAGAATGGCGCTGCGTTCGGCATACCAGAATCCGCTCATTTGCGGAATATTTGGCATGATTTCACCTTTTTGCGCATTGTTCATGGTGGCGGCGATGCGAGGATCTTTTTCCAGTTTCTCCTGATAGGATTTCAGAGCTACAGCACCCAGCATCTTATCGTTATTCACCAGAGTTAATCCTTCATCGGTCAGTAAGTAGTTTTCCAGAAACTCTTTGGCCAAATCTTTATTTGGACTGGCGGTGTTAATACCAGCAGAAAGTACGCCAACGAATGGTTTAGATGGCTTGCCTTTAAAGCTTGGCAGCAGAGCAACACCATAGTTAATTTTGGCTTTATCCAAATTGCCCCATGACCATGGACCATTAATGGTCATGGCGGTTTCGCCTTTAATAAAGCCGGCTTCTGCTACGGAGTAATCAGTGTCAGGATTGATGTGTTTGTTTTTCACCAGATCTACCAGGAACTGCAGACCAGCCTGTGCACCGGCATTATTTACCCCTACGTTTTTCACGTTATAGTTGCCGTTTTCAAATTTGAAGGCATAGCCGCCGTCAGCAGCAATAAGTGGCCAGGTGAAGTAGGGTTCTTGCAGGTTCCACATAATGGCGCTTTTACCTTTGGCGCGCAGTTTGGTATCCAGAGCGGTCACTTCTTCCCAGGTTTTTGGTGGCTCTGGCAGTAAGTCTTTGTTGTAGATCAGTGATAAGGATTCTACCGCGACAGGGTAGCCAATCAATTTGCCTTTATAGCGCAGCGCGTCCCAGGTGAATGGTGCGATTTTGTCCTGCAGGGCTTTCGATGGAGTGACTTCTGCCAACAGGCCTGATTCAGCATAACCGCCAAAACGGTCGTGAGCCCAGAAAATGATGTCCGGACCATCGCCTGTTGCAGCGACCTGAGGATATTTTTCTTCCATTTTATCCGGATGCTCAACGGTAACGCTGATGCCGGTATCTTTTTCAAATTTCTTTCCGACTTCGGCCAGACCGTTGTATCCTTTATCACCATTGATCCAGATAACCAGTTTGCCTTGTTCAATTTTGGCCATTGCCGAGCTGGAGAGACAAAGTGCGACCAGAGCAGATAGGGTTGCCACCTTAGAAACCGCTAGTGGACGTTGGGTATGACGACGTGCAGCTTTTAGTATACGGAACATCATAGTTATCCTTCTTTCAATTTAGTCAGGTAGGCCGGATAGCAATCGGTATTCGGTTGCCGGGGCAAAGACATTTACACAGTGACTATGTTGCCGCCTTGAGTGAATAAAACGCATCCTCCTCTTTTCTATGCCCTCCAACACCTTTGTGTGATGTGTGTTGCAATTACAACGCATTTTGTGCGCGCCATCACATAAAGTCTGTGATTAATTTGTGAGTAAATTCACAATCTTTCGTTCCTCAGCGAGGAAATCATCTCCCCTCTGTTTATCTCATCCTCCCAGCTCCTCCCCCCATAAAAAACCTTTCGGTGGATGATTTGTTCTTGCGATTTTTTATGCATTATCGCAGCCATACCAATTTATCGGTTGGTTGAGTATGACCACAGAAACCGACAAACAGAGAGGAGCTAATTATGGCCAATGTCACGCTAAGCAATGTAAGTAAGGCGTTCGGTGATGTTGTCATTTCCAGGGACATAAATCTTGAAATCGATGATGGTGAGTTCGTCGTATTTGTAGGCCCATCGGGCTGTGGCAAATCTACTCTGTTGCGCATGATTGCTGGTCTGGAAGATATCACCTCCGGCGAACTGACCATCAACGGTAAAAGAATGAATGAGGTGCCTCCGGCACAGCGTGGTATCGGAATGGTGTTCCAGTCTTATGCGCTGTATCCCCATCTTTCTGTGGCAGACAACATGTCTTTTGGCCTGAAGCTGGCTAAAGCACCTAAGAGTGAAATTAAGCACCGGGTCGCTCAGGTGGCAGAGATGCTGCAGCTGGGGCATATGTTGGAACGTCGACCGAAAGAGCTATCTGGTGGACAGCGTCAGCGCGTAGCAATTGGTCGTACTTTGGTGGCTGAACCAGAAGTCTTCCTGCTGGATGAACCGCTTTCTAACCTGGATGCCGCTCTGCGGGTTCAGATGCGTATCGAGATTTCCCGTCTGCATAACCGCCTCAAACGCACCATGATTTACGTTACTCACGATCAGGTGGAGGCCATGACGCTGGCGGACAAAATCGTGGTACTGGACGCCGGGCGCATTGCTCAGGTGGGCAAGCCGCTGGAGCTCTATCACTATCCGGCAAATCGCTTTGTAGCCGGATTTATTGGCTCGCCAAAAATGAATTTCCTACCGGTGAAAGTCACCGCAACGGCGATTGAACAAGTACAGATCGCATTACCAAACGGGCAGTTGGTTTGGCTACCGGTAGACAGTCATGGAGTTCAGGTGGGGACCAATATGTCTCTGGGGATCCGGCCTGAACATTTAACAACCAGTGAGATTGCAGATGTCACGCTGGAGGGAGAAGTACAGGTAGTAGAGCAGTTAGGCAATGAAACACAGATCCATATCCAAATTCCGTCGATCGGACAAAACCTGATTTACCGTCAGAACGACGTTGTTCTGGTAAAAGAAGGCTCCACCTTTGCCATTGGTTTACCGCCACAACGCTGTCATCTATTCCACAGCGATGGCAGGGCCTGTCAACGGTTACACAGAGAGCTGGGCGTTTAAATAAACATATAAGCCACCTGGTGGCATCATAGGAGAACTACGATGGTCGTGTCCCGCAAGTTACAACTTTCTTTAGCCGTTGCAGCAGGAGTTTTTGCAACTCAGGCACTGGCTGTTGATTTTCATGGTTATGCTCGTTCTGGTATTGGCTGGTCAGGGGATGGTGGTGACCAACAATGTTTTCAGGCGACGGGTGCACAAAGTAAGTACCGTTTAGGTAACGAATGTGAAACCTACGCAGAACTGAAGTTAGGGCAGCAGTTATGGCAAGAAGGCGACAAGAAGTTTTATCTGGACACCAACGTTGCCTACTCAATCGATCAGGCAAACGACTGGGAAGCAACTGACCCGGCATTCCGTGAAATTAACGTGAAAGGTGAAAACCTGATCGACTGGTTGCCTGGTTCAACCATGTGGGCCGGTAAGCGTTTCTACCAGCGTCACGATGTTCATATGATCGACTTTTACTACTGGGATATTTCTGGTCCGGGAGCAGGTCTGGAAAATATCGATCTGGGCTTTGGTAAATTATCGATGGCGGTTACCCGTGATACCGAAGCGGGTGGTTCTCACGGTTGGATTGATGGACAGGCTGATGAGGTTCCAACCTCTAACGATGTGTTTGACATTCGTTTAGCCAACCTGAATACCAACCCGGATGGCGTACTGGAGCTGGGTGTGGACTATGGCCGCGCCAACGCGCGTGATGGTTATTCTTTAGCTGATGACGCTTCGAAAGATGGCGCCATGTTTACCGCAGAGCATACTCAAAGTATGTTAGGTGGTTTTAACAAGTTTGTGGTTCAATATGCAACAGATTCAATGACTTCCTGGAATACTGGCCACTCACAAGGTGCCAGCGTAAATAACAATGGTAGTATGGTCCGCGTATTGGATCACGGTGCCATTTCTCTGGCACAGGATTGGGATCTGATGTATGTAGCTATGTATCAGGACACCGATCTTGATAACAACAATGGCTCAACCTGGTACACCGTGGGTGTGCGTCCAATGTACAAATGGACACCAATTATGAGCACATTGTTGGAAGCAGGCTATGATAATGTGAAGGCTCAGAACACTGGCGATCGTAACAGCCAGTATAAAATTACGCTGGCACAACAATGGCAAGCAGGTAACAGCATTTGGTCTCGTCCGGCCATTCGCGTATTCGGTACCTATGCAAATTGGGATGAGAAGTGGGGATATAACGACGGTGTTGCAACCAATGATACCTCGACTAAAACCTACAGCCGTGGAAATGATGATGAGTTCTCCTTCGGCGTTCAATTCGAAGCCTGGTGGTAATAACATCTGATGTCCCAATGACAGGCGTGAATGATTGACTGTTCAACGCCTGTCATTTTTCTGTTGTATGAGTATTTTGCTACTTTCAGAGGGAAAAATAATGAATAACAAATATCTGGCCTTATGCTTAGCTCTGGCACTTGGCAGCGGCATGGTCGGTCAGGCTCAGGCGGTATCGCTGTTCAGTGATAACGTTCAGGCTCCGGAGAGCGTGACAACCGCTCCTACACTTTCTGGCAGTAAGCTACAGCAGTTGCCATGGCAGCCGCTGGTTCCACCTACATCTCAAACGATCAAACTGGATGCGAATTCACCTCAATTGTCTCAGGGGGATATTCGTGGTGCGGTTGCTACCATCGCGCTGCCGGCTAACCGCGGTACTTTGGAAATAACTTTATCCAGCCTGGTAGACAATAAAAGTGTGTATGCACCTAACGTCTTAGTATTGGACGAGCAAATGCGTCCGGCTGCGTATTATCCCAGCGAACGATTTGCTTATGCGGGTCCTGAAGTTATGGATACCGACCGCCTGCAAGGCACTTTACGCCTGACTCCGGCCCTGGGCCAACAGCAGATCTATATGCTGGTGTACACCACCAATAAAGACCTGCAACAAACCACCAAATTAACAGCTCCAGCCAAAGCTTATGCTAAGGGCGTGGGGAATGCGGTACCGGATATTCCGGATCCAATTGCTCAACACAGTGAGCAGGGTACGCTGAAAGTTGTGGTGAAATCTGACCAGCAAAACGGCAACGTAATGATTGGTCAGTTGATGCCAACCTCTTCATCAGATACTGCGGCCACCGCGGTTATTCCTGCGCCAGCAGCAGCTCCGGCAGCAAAAGCGCATGCCGCGCCGGAAAAAGTACTGACGGATACCGAAGAGTACTTTAACCAGAGTATTCGTACTGCGGTGAAGCAGGGGGATATTGATAAAGCGCTGAAGTTGCTGGATGAAGCGGAGAGATTGGGATCGACAACGGCGAGGGAGACGTTTGTTGGGAGTGTGAAGAGTAAGAAGTAATTTGAATTAGATTCAGAGAAGGTTTCGCCGCCTCAGTTGCTGAGTTTGACTCAGCAGTGGAGTTTGCGTCGAGCAAAGGGGCGTTGCGGCGGCAACCTCAGTCAGCCCAGAGGCTTAACGCACCGGCATAGAGCCGCTCCCGGCGTCGCTATGCCTCTCGCCGCATCCATGCGGCTCGTGCTGCCTCTGGTCTTCCTTCGGCAACATTCGGATGCTTTAACCTGAAGGGCAAAGGGCAAAGGGCAAAGGGCAAAGGGCAAAGGCAAAGCAAAGGGCAAAGGGCAAAGGGCAAAGGGCAAAGGGCAAAGGGCAAAAAGCTCAATATAAAAAATAAATGCCCAAATGTAATATCTGGCTGGCAGTTAGCATTGTCAATCGTCGGCAAGGCCGACATCCTCGGAACCAAAGTACTGATGGTCCCCCGGCCGAGCACAAAGATAATATGAACACATTAGCTATTACGGCCGGAATATTCTCAGACCCCAACTATCCAAACGCCAATCGTCGGCAAGGCCGACATCCTCGGAACCAAAGTACTGATGGTCCCCCCGGCCGAGCACAAAGATAATATGAACACATTAGCTATTACGGCCGGAATATTCTCAGATCCCAACTATCCAAACGCCAATCGTCGGCAACGCCGACATCCTCGAAACTAAAGTACCGACGATCTCCCAATCGGAATATCCTCAAAAACCAATTAAAATATAAAGGGCCATCATTTGATGGCCCTTTATATTCATTATTAGCCTACGGCTATTTCTGCTTCGACTTCCGGCTCGCCGCCAACTGTCTCTTGCTATTCAAATCATTCAGCAAACGACGTGTCGATGAATCAGCAAACATATTTTCCAGCGAGTCCGTCAGCTTACGACGCCAGTTTGGATATTCCTTATAGGTACCAGGAACGTTTACTGGCTCTGACATATCCAGTAAATCCTCTAACTGAATACCCACCAGAGCACTCTCCGTCAGTGCTAAATAACGCAATATACCGCGATTAAGCTCCGGAGACATGGGCATATCCTTCACCGTCTTACGCATACTTTTCGGCACACAGTAATAGCGATGCAAACTGTTCAGAATACCTTGCTTGGTCAGTTCGCGTTCCTGATAGATTTTCGCCAGAGCCAATGGGTTAGGATAGAGTCCCAACTGTTTGCCTAACGCTAAATCACCACACTGCCAGTAACCTTTCAACGTAGGCATATCATGGGTGGTTGCTGTCGCCATTGCCTGTGGCAGATACTCTTCCGGTGGCGTTAACTGATTTTGTTCATCTTGCTCAAAAAACAGAATCTTATAGGAGTAAACCCCACAGGTGCTTAACTTACTGACGATATCCTTAGGTACAATACCCAAGTCTTCACCGATAACCATACACTGGTGTCGCTGACTTTCCAGCGCCAGAATCGCCAATAAATCATCTACCGGATAATGTACATAAGCGCCGTTTTTCGCGCTTTCCCCCTGAGGGATCCACCACAACCGCAATAATGACATCACATGGTCGATACGTAATGCACCGCACTGGGTCATATTGCCTCGTAACAGATCAATAAATGGCTGATAGGCACGTTCAACCATCACATGCGGTCTCATTGGCGGTAGCGCCCAGTTTTGCCCCAGTGGACCAAGAATATCTGGAGGAGCACCAACTGAAGCGCTAAAACAATACAGGGAACGATCTTTCCAGGCATCGGCGCTCTCCTGAGCCACACCTACTGCCAGGTCACGATATAAACCAATCGACATCTTCAGCTTACGGGAAATACGGTAACACTCACTTAATTGCTGGTGAGCTAACCATTGTAGCCACAGATAGAATGTCACTTCAGAAGCATGTTCCTGAGCGAACTGGCTGACTTCTTTATTCTGACTATCCTGATAACCAATCGGCCACTGATACCACTGCCAGGAGTGGCCAGCCTGTACCAGGTGAACTGACAAGGCATCAAAAATTGCCTGATAACGTAGATCATCGCCACCCAGAGTTACAAACTCATTGAATTCCCGTTGTGACTTATCTCTTTCCGGACGGGTAATAAATTGCTGATAAGCTAACTTCAGTGCAGCCAGTTTTAATGACATCACGCCAGTGTAGTCAACCCATTCAACGTTACGTAGCTCGACTAACTTTTTCTGAGTAGCGGCCTGCTGCCACCATTTTTGCGCTTTAGCACTGTGATGAAAATCATCCACCTGATTGATATCAATATAAATAATATTTAACCAACGGCGGGAAGAAGGGCTATAAGGGCTACAAAACTCAGGATTGGCCGGATAGAGGGCATGGATGGGATTCAGCCCAACAAAAGCCCCGCCTCGCTCAGCGACCCTTTTGAGCAATTGCTGAACATCACCAAAGTCACCAATCCCCCAGTTGCGATCGGAGCGCAGGGTATACATCTGCACGCAGGTTCCCCACAGCTTTTGGTGATGATGAAGGGGGGCCGGCTCATAACAGCGCACGGGTGCCACAATCACCTCACAGCTCCACTGCTGCTGACCTTGAGTCAAGGTTAGCTGATGGTAACCGCAGGGCAGGTCGGCTGGTAGCTTTAACGGTTTACCCTTAGCCACTTTGCCCTGACGTAATTCTCCCTGTTCTAATACAAGCTGCCACTGAGCTTCAAAAGTCAGTGGCAAGGAGAATGCGCTGTTTTGCTGTAACACGATAACCGGGGGAAGCGGCTCCCCCTCCTTATCGTTTGGTAGGGTGAACTGCATTGCTGATAGCAACAGCTGTTTCACCTCATCACTGATGATCTCCGGCTGACCATAGGCATTCAGATAACTACCTGATATGCCTGCGGCCGCTGCCGTTTGTTCCAGGAGTGACTCTTTTTTCTTCATACATACCTGCTTATGCTTTGCGCTGCCAAATACGCTGCTGATAGTCACGGATAGAACGGTCAGAACTGAACATACCAACGCGAGCAGTATTCAGAATTGTGGTTCTTGTCCAGAGATCGCGATCGACAAAGTGTTCACCCATACGCTTCTGTGCTTCGCAGTAATCGGCGAAATCAGCCAGAACCAGATAAGGATCGCCACCGCTGCCCAGACTGTTTAACATCAGATCGAAGGCATGTTTATTGCCCTGAGTGAAGAAACCGCTGGAAAGCTCTTTTAAAATCTCGTCCAGATGCTTATCTTTTTTACGCCATTTCAGCGGATCATAACCGGAAGCTTTTAAGGCATTAACCTGCTCAACGGTATGACCGAAAATGAAGATATTTTCGTTTCCTACTTCCTGAGCGATTTCCACGTTAGCACCATCCAGTGTACCAATAGTCAGTGCACCATTCAGGGCCAGCTTCATATTACCGGTACCTGAAGCTTCTTTACCCGCAGTAGAGATCTGTTCAGACACATCGGCGGCAGGAATAATCAGCTCGGCTACCGATACCTTATAGTCAGGAATAAATACCACCTGCAGCTTCTGATTAACCAACGGATCGTTATTGATCTTCTCTGCCACACAGTTAATGGCATAAATAATATTTTTTGCCAGGTAGTAACCCGGAGCGGCTTTAGCCGCAAACAGAAATACCCGCGGTGGAATATCCAATGCCGGGTTATCACGCAGTTGGCGATAAAGAGAGAGAATATGTAACAGATTAAGGTGCTGACGCTTATATTCATGCAACCGTTTTATCTGTACGTCAAATATAGCACCAGGGTTAATGACCAGACCGGTAACCTGCTTCACATAACGTGCCAGATGCTGCTTGTTGTCATCTTTGATTTGCTGATAACGCTGACGGAAAGCAGCATCACCAATAAACGGTTCCAGCTTTTTCAACTGGTCTAAATCAGTTACCCAACCGGTACCAATAGAGTCATCAATCAGTGATGCCAGCGCTGGATTACACTGCTTCAACCAGCGACGAGGAGTGATGCCATTGGTGACGTTATGAAATTTGTTTGGCCATAACTGGTTATATTCCGGGAACAGATCTTTCACCACCAGTTCGGAGTGCAGGGCGGCCACGCCGTTCACCGCGGAACCACCAATAACACACAGGTTACCCATGCGCACCTGACGGTTATGAACCACACAGAGTTTTTCCCATACGGCTTTATCTTTAGGCCAGGTTTTTTCTACCAGCGGCTTAAAGTGAGCATCAATTTGCTTAATGATGGCAAAGTGACGCGGCAAAAGGCTCTGCATTAACGAAGCGCTCCAGCACTCCAGAGCTTCCGGCATCAGGGTATGGTTGGTGTAAGCAAAGGTTTTGCTCACGATCGACCAGGCTTTATCCCAACTCATTTGATGCTCGTCCAGCAGAATACGCATTAGTTCAGGAATAGCGATGGTTGGGTGAGTATCATTTAACTGAATAACCTGATAGTCCGCCAGTTGCTCAATTTTATGCCCGGCCAGATGATGACGGCGCAGAATATCCGCAACAGAGCAAGCGCACTGAAAATATTGCTGCATCAGACGCAGGCGTTTACCCGCAGTATGGTTATCATTGGGATAGAGAACTTTAGTCAGTTTTGCTGCTTCAATGCCCAGACGTTCAGACTGAAGGAATTTACCATCGTTAAACAGCATCAGGTCGAAAGGTTCGCTGTGGGTGGATTGCCATAATCTTAAAGTTTGAACCACACCGTTTTGATAGCCAACGACCGGCAGATCCCAGGCTTCACCAACCAGCGTTAATGCTGGTTCCCAGCGCTCAACGCCTTTTGCATTTTTAACCAGCTTGCCGCCAAAGTTAACCTGTACGTTTAGCGTTTCATTGCGGGTAAACCAAGGGTAATGTTCACGCATCCAGTTGTCAGGAGACTCATGCTGGTGACCTTGTTTAAATGACTGACGAAACAAACCATATTGATAATTCAGACCATAGCTGATGGCTGGTTGATTAATGGTGGCCATTGAGTCCAGAAAACAGGCCGCCAGACGACCCAGCCCACCGTTGCCCAGCGCCGGATCCACTTCTTGCTCTAACAGATCGGTAAGGTCAACTTTATAGTCGGCCAGAGCGGTTTTTATTTGTTGATACAGCCCAAGGTTAAGCAAGTTATTCCCGGTTAAACGGCCGATCAGAAATTCCATTGAAATATAGTTAACTTGCCGTTGCTGAGTATCCGGAGCGGTAGCCTGCAGCGGCAGTAATTCGTTTAATGTACGGCTGAGTGCTTGCCACCATTGGTGTTGAGTCATCTGTTGCGCCGATTGCAGACCAAAGCTTCGCCATTGACGGGCCAGACTGTCATGAAACTGCGCGGTATTAAATGTTTGCATAGTAGGTAGGGCCTCTGATTTTGTTAATTATAGAGTAGCGCTCATGCTGTCATTGATGCAGGTGGAGAGCATCATCCCGAGGGGGATTAGTTGGGGAGGAGGAGTGGGGCGTAGTTGGACCATATTCATACGATGATTTTTATATTCTCAAGGTCAAAATTATCGATTGGGGGGCGGATAAAAATAGAGTATGCGACTAATATCAGACATGCATCAAAACAGAAAGTTGGAATTGTGACACAGGGCCTTTTCAGATAACCACAGGTTAGCGTTATATTGTGGTACTGTCAGATGTGTCAGACTGGGCGTACAAAAAGAAATATTTGTGCTATAACTATTTGTATTTACATATATTAATTAAGATTCGAGTCTGATTATATGCTAATTCCATCGAAGCTCAGCCGTCCAGTAAGACAAACGCACGTAGTGATGCGTGACCGTTTGGTGAATAAGTTATCCAATGCATTTGACTATCGTTTGATATTGGTAACGAGCCCGGCAGGTTATGGAAAAACCACCATAGTTACCCAATGGGCATCCGAAATGCCTTATCTGGGATGGTACTCGTTGGACGAAAGCGATAATCAACCACAACGCTTTGCCAGCTATTTAGTTTCCGCAGTGCAACAGGCAACCAATGGGCTCTGTGAGAAAAGTGAAATTCTCACTCAAAAGCACCAGTACACCAGTATTACCGCGCTATTTGCCCAGCTGTTTGTTGAATTATCAGAGTGGCAGCAACCGTTGTATCTGGTTATTGATGATTATCATCTGATTACCAATGACATTATTCATGATGGGATGCGCTTCTTTTTACAGCATCAGCCAGAAAACCTTACGCTGGTGATCTTGTCGCGTAATCTTCCCGCGCTGGGAATTGCTAAATTGCGGGTACATGGTCAATTATTAGAGATTGATAGCCAGCACCTGGCGTTTACCCATGATGAAGCTAAAGATTTCTTTGACCGTCGTCTTGAAGCACCGGTATCAACAGAAGAGTCCCATCGGTTGTGCGATGAAGTGGCGGGCTGGGCGACGGCATTACAATTAATTGCGCTCTCTACTCATCAGTCCGGGCATTCGGTAAAGCAATCGGCTAAACGCCTTTCAGGACTTAATATTCGCTATCTGTATGACTATTTGGTGGATGAAGTGCTCGATCGGACCGATGCAGTAACGCGTTCGTTTCTGTTGCGTTGTTCGGTGCTGCGTTCAATGAATGCGGAGCTGATTACCTGCATTACCGGAGAAGACAGAAGCCAGGCGCGACTGGAGGAGACCGAGCGTCAGGGGCTATTTATTCAGCGTATGGACGATCGGGGTGAATGGTTTAGCTTCCACCCTCTGTTTGCCAGTTTTTTACGCCAGCGCAGTCAAAATGAGCTGGCTCAGGAGCTGCCGGAAATTCATAAGGCCGCCGCTCAGGGATGGCTCAACATGGGCTACTCGGGCGAAGCTATTTATCACGCGTTGAGTGCGAATAACCTCGAATTACTGCGGGATATCTTGTTACAGCATGCCTGGTCACTGTTTAATCACGGCGAGTTGGAGTTGCTGGAGGAGTGTATCAATGCACTGCCTTACGATTACCTGATTGAAAAACCTAAACTCATTTTGCTACAGGCCTGGCTGGCACAGGGGCAACACCGTCATGCGGAAGTAAACCTGTTACTGACTAAAGCAGAAAAAGAGATAACGGCAAAACAGATTGAGATTGAACCCTGGCTGTACGCGGAGTTTGACGTTTTGCGTGCACAAATTGCGATTAATTCTGAAGCACCGGATGAAGCAGAAATGCTGGCAATGACGGCAATTGAAAATCTGGCACCGGACAGCTATTACGGTCGAATCGTTGCCACCTCTGTGATTGGTGAAGTGATGCATTGCAAAGGCAATTTGACCGAAGCTCTTGGCATGATGCAGCAAACCGAGCAAATGGCCCGTCACTTTGAAATTTACCACTATGCGCTATGGGCGTTGCTACAGCAGAGTGAAATTCTGCTGGCTCAGGGCTTTGTACAGGCAGCCTACGAAGTACAGGATAAAGCTTTTGCGCTGGTGGAAGAGTTCAACCTGCAACAACTACCAATGCATGAATTTCTGCTGCGCTTGCGCGCTCAGCTATTATGGCAATGGGCACGTCTTGATGAGGCGGAGCTGGCTACCCGTAAAGGAATGGAAATTTTAGATAATGGGCAGCAGCAGCTACAGTGTCTGGCACTGTTGGCGAAATGCTTTTTGGCGCGCGGCAATCTGGATAATGCCCGTCAATACCTTTATCGTTGTGAAAACCTGTTAAGTAATGCCCAATACCACAGCGACTGGCAAACCAACGCCGATAAGCCGCGAGTGATTTACTGGCAAATGACCGATGATCGAGTTGCGGCAGCCAGTTGGCTGCATCGAACTCAACGGCCGATCGGGGCTTATAATCACTTTCAACATGGGCAGTGGCGCAATATTATCCGGGCTCAGCTTCTGTTGGGACTTTATGATGAAGCAGAAGTCATTCTGCTGGATATCATCAAGAGTGCTCGTCAGCTACAACTGGTCAGTGAGCTGGGACGAAATCTGATACTGTGTAATATGCTTTATTGGCATAAAGGACAAAATGGTGAGGCACAGCAGATGCTGATTGAGGCACTGACGCTGGCTTATCGCACCGGTATTATTAGTAACTTCGTCATTGAAGGCGAAAGTATGGCTCAACAGTTACGCCAGTTATTGCAGCTAAATACCCTGACCGAACATAATCAACATCATGCTCAGCGTATTCTGCGCGAGCTTAACCAGCACTATCGACACAAGTTTGCCCACTTTGATGAGAACTTTGTTCATCAGCTGCTGAATAATGCACAAACGCCGGAGTTGATTCGAACCAGTCAGTTAACCCACCGTGAGTGGCAGGTTTTAGGACTCATCTATTCTGGTTACAGTAACGACCAGATAGCGGGAGAGCTGGGCGTTGCTTCCACCACGATCAAAACGCATATTCGTAATCTGTACCAGAAAATTGGCGTTACCCATCGTCAGGAAGCCATACAACAGGCTCAGCAACTGTTGGAAATGATGGGTTATAACACATAACCTAAAAACGAGTTGAGTCAGAGGGCCCGTTAATGATGAATTAACGGGTCTTATTTTTTTGTATTTATCTTAATGAGTTATTTTTACTACCTGTTAAATAAATTATTCATAATATCAGTCAAAAGTATTATGGAATTTATTTTTAATGGGAGGTTTTTTTGATTTTTTATTCGTATTTTTAAATTTCATTTCTAATTAGAAATGATTTTTAAATCTCTTTAAAAACAATGGTGATATTTTTCATATCAATATAATTTATTGAATAAATTGACTGTTTTTTATTTTCATTATCTTGTTTAATTAATTCCATAGTTATCAATGCAAAAGTTTTTCAGACAAGTAATTAAAAAATAAAAAAAGCTTAATTTTGTGTGTGGATATTTCATTTCTGAAGAACTGAACAATACTTGTAGATATAAATCAGAATAGTGGAATATTATGGTATGGCGCCGTTATTTATAAATAAAGAGAATGGGCATCCTGAATATAGGCTTTCTCCGTTAGTGGTTAGTTTATATAGAGCTTTTCCATTATTGGTTATGGGGCTCATTTCTAACGGTGTTAATGCATCTTGTGGTGCAACAGGCGGCTCGGTAACGACGCCAGAAACGGGTAACTGCACTATCAGTACCGATGGAAGTACTTTAACGCTGGACAGCAGTTTTACTGGTTTACTAACGTATACCGGCAATAACACTGGATTAGTGATCAACTCTGGCGGTAGTTATGTTTATTCTGGTTTAACGTTTAGTGGTATTCAGACAACAGCTCCTACTAATACCAGTTGGTCATTAACTAATGCAGGAAATGCCTCGGTTCCTCCTGGTATAGGTTCTGCAGATTTGATTGGACTAAGAGTCAGTGGAAACTATCTAATTACTAATAATGGGATACTGACTAATACTTCGACAAGTGGTTCAGCCAATACCATTGAAAGTAGCGTTAATAATACTAACTTAATACTGAATAATGCAGGTTCTATTACTTCTATCAATAGTGAAACGCTAAATTTAACGGGAACAAGCACTTATATTATTAATAATAGTGTTGGTGCTACCATTTCTTCCACCAGTGGTATTCCATTAAATATTGCCGGAAATAATACCACTATCGATAATTACGGCACCATATCCACCGGTAATAACTATGCTATCTGGAACAATGCCGGCACTATTAATATTACCAATGAAGCGGGTGGCACCATTAGTTCACTCGCCCGGACCATGCAGTTGTACGGCACTGCCAATATTATCAACTGGGGGTTAATTTCAACGGCGGCAGGCGGTTCTGACTGGGCAATCAACGCTAATGCGGCGATTACCGTGCGTAATGGCGGTACTATTCAAAATACATCAGGTCAGGGGGCGATGTTTTGGTCAGGTACGGCTGATACCCTGATCCTGGAGCCTGGTTCAATTATTACCGGTTTTGTTGATGCTGCTGGTGGTAACGATCTACTGGCTCTAGGGGGGGACACCGGTTCTGACAGTTTTAATCTCTCTCTGATTGGTAACTCAACTCAATATCGCCACTTTGTTCTGTTTGATAAACAGGAAAACAGTAAGTGGACTTTAACTAATACTGGTACACAAAACTGGACGCTAAGCGGCGGTCAGTTGGCTATTGGCAGCGGGGCACAGCTTAACGGTAATATCAAAAACACCACCAATAATGATGTGTCGCTACAGCTCACCGGAACGCTGAATGCCAGCGGCAACGGCACCACGGCAATTCAGTTTGACGGAACAGGGCAGAATTCGTTGATTGTCGATGCCAGTGGGGTTCTTTCAGGTACCAATACCAGTCTGGTAAAGAATAATGGCGGTACCTTAACGGTTACTGGCCAGGGTAGTTATACCGGTCCCGTCAATGTCTCTAACAGCAACGGCATACTCCAGATTGGGGATAATGGGAGCAGCACCGGAGGAAGCATCACCAGTAACATCACGGACAGTGGCACCGTGGTGTTTAACCGTGCAGATAATTATGCCTATACCGGTATTGTCAGCGGGGCGGGTGCATTAGCGCAGTCAGGATCAGGAACCACCACCCTGACAAAAGTTCAGGCCATTACTGGCGCGACCGCCATTAACAATGGCATCTTGCAGGCTGGGATTGCCAATATGATTGCTGGCAGTAGTGGCCTGCAGGTTAATAGCGGTACTTTTGATCTCAATGGATTAAACCAGACGCTGAAGAACCTTAACGGCAGTACCGGTGGTGCAATCACCATGGGTGCCAATAACAGCACAACCCTGACAGTCAATAATACGGCTAATGATATTTACTCAGGAACTATCACCGGTACCGGCTCTCTGCTAAAACAAAATACCGGCAGCTTAACGCTGGCTGGCAATGTCAATCTCACCGGTGATGCCAGCTCAAATATTCAGGTTACTGGCGGCTCTTTATTGATTAATGGCGGAAATACGGTTGAAGATTCCAGCACTCAAATCAGTAATAGCAGCGCCCTGACAGTTAGTGGTGCTGGCTCAACGCTAAAATCACGTGTGGCAACCAGTGTAGGGACTTCAGGAGCAGGAACACTGAATGTCAGCAACGCGGGTACAGTGTTAACCAATACGCTATTGGGTACCGGTTCCGGTCAGGTCAATCTTGACGGCGGGACACTGAAAGCTCTCGCTGGTAATAACACCTTTATCAGTGGTTTTAGTGCAACAGGATTAGCTTTATTGAGCGGCGGAGGTACGGTTGACTCTAATGGTTTCGATATTGCTACTGATAATGCGTTTAGCGGCGTCGGGTTACTGAGCAAAACGGGAGCGGGAACTTTTACGCTGACGGGGACAAGTACCCATACCGGTGGTACTAAAGTATCCGGCGGTGCCTTGCGTTTAACTAATGCTGGTTCAATTGGCAGTTCTGCTGTCATGATTGATTCCGCAGGAACACTGTTTGTTGATTCTCCTTCATCGGGTAATTACCAGTTTAATAACGCCTTAACGGGTAATGGCATATTGTTGGTGTCATTGCTGGATAAAACCAATACCTTCCAGTTTGGTAGCGGAGCAGGAAATCTGTTTACCGGTACTGTTCAACTGGGTAACAGCACATTCACCCTGACGGGGAACAATACTGTTGCGTTAACCGACGCAACATTACAACTCGATACCGGTAGCACCGTTGTTGTTGATAGCGGTACACAAACTATTGGTGGCGTGGTGTTTAACGGCGGGGCGCTACGGTTTGAAAATCTGCCTACCGGAGTGATCAATGCCAATACCCTGACATTGGGAAGCGGTACGGTCGCCGTCAACCCTGACAACATCGTAAGTAGTACCGCTAATATTTTGCAGCAGGATGAAGGGACAAATTTCCGCCTGATTACCGCCGGTAGCGTAACCGGTGATGCATCAGGTTTGACGCTGACAGATTTATCAAATAACGCTATTGCGGACACCGCCAATATACAACAAAGCGGAAATACCGTTGCCATTGGTAGCTATGCCATCTCTCTGGAGAGCGATGCGACAGGGTTATATACCCACTATGCTTTGACCGGATTGCAACTGTTAAGCGGTTTTACTACCACCTTATCCAATGATGCCACCACGCCGAGTGGCGCTGATGAACTGCACGCATTAATCAGCGGTGATGGCGATCTTGCCATTAATGCCGGCACCAGCATTACGTTAAATAATGGTAGTAACAGCTATACCGGAAATACCTATATTGATGGCGGTACGCTGATTCTGGGGGCCGATAATGTATTGGGCGCAGGAAAGAGCCTCTGGTATCGGGCCAATAACACGTCCGTTGATTTGAATGGCAAGACGCATATTGTCTCTATGCTGACTAACGATAACGGTATTACCGGCGCGACGCTCAATATCAACGGAGGCAATTTGACGCTTAAAGGTGAGACGGAGTCGGTGTTTGCCGTTGGTCTGATAGGCAGTAGTGGTTCAGTCACTATAGATAATGGCACCAGGCTTACCCTAACGGGCAATAACACCTACACCGGCGATATGACCATCAACAGCGGTTCCTCTCTGACGATTGACGGAGCCGGAAGTTATGCCGGGGATATCACCGATAATGGCAGCCTGATTTTTACCAACAGCGCTGATTTATCTTATGCTGGTGTTGTTAGCGGCAATGGAGCACTGGAGAAAAACTCGGCTTCAACCATTCTGACTCTGACCGGTGATAATACCTTTACCGGTTCTACATCAATTAATAGTGGTACTTTACAAATTGGTTCTGGCGGTAGCAGCGGCAGCATTATCAGTAATATTATCAATAATGATGCATTGATCTTTAACCGTCTGGACGATATTACCTATTCAGGTGTGTTATCGGGTTCTGGTTCATTAACTAAATTAGGTGCCGGTTCACTGACCTTAAATTCCACTGGCTCTTCTCAGGGAAATGTTGCCGTTAATGCCGGTACGTTAGTTTTTGCACAGGGGGGGATTTTAATGCGGTCAACCTGACCACCGCATCCGGTGCAACCATCACATTGAATGACAATGCAACGTTAAATATTAGCGGAGTCTTCACACAAAGTTCTGGCTCTACGCTCAATGTCACTTTGGGAACAAATGAACCAGTTATCACCGCGAATACAGTAGCACTAGATGGAACATTGAATGTTACGGGTATTGATTCAGCCATTACGCCAACCAGTGCCAGTGAACTGGCCAACAGTACCACTACGATGATTCATACTACCGATGGAATTAGCGGTAATTTCAGCACGATTAATGTCGGTGGTGCTGCCAGTGAATATGACTAT
This sequence comes from Limnobaculum zhutongyuii, assembly GCF_004295645.1. Classification (NCBI taxonomy): domain Bacteria; kingdom Pseudomonadati; phylum Pseudomonadota; class Gammaproteobacteria; order Enterobacterales; family Budviciaceae; genus Limnobaculum; species Limnobaculum zhutongyuii. The sequence goes on along the minus strand of NZ_CP034752.1, from coordinate 2,686,859 downwards.
CTGACGATCAGTGGTTTTAAGAGCAGCGACGGCAAAGATTACGATATTGGCTATGGACTAACCTGGCTGGCCGAGCCTGCGTTGGGTAATGGTACCTTTACATTAACCAACAGCGATGACCGTTTTGATGTAGATGTAGTGCTGGCAGATCAGACCGGGCCCTTTACCAGCGGCTGGGATGGCAGCAGCCTGACCAAAGAAGGGGATGGCACTTTATTACTTTCCGCCGCGAATACTTATACCGGTACTACTTTAATTCGCGGTGGCACATTACAGACTGGCGTTGAAAATGCATTTATTGCCAGTTCTCTGGTGGATATTGCCAGCGGTGCAACACTGGATTTAAATGATTTTGATCAGCAAGTTAATAACCTGATTGGTAACGGTAACATCAATTTAGGCAGCGCAACGTTGACCCTAAATAATGAATCTTCATCAACGTTTTATGGTGATATCAGTGGTAGTGGTGGCCTGATTAAGATGGGCCAAAATACAATAGGCTTAGCGGGAAATAATAACTATAGCGGTGGCACAGTTATTCAAAACGGAATTCTCTCTTTACTCAACGTTAATGCCGCTGGTAGCGGAGAGATCGTTAATAAGAGTGCATTAAAGTTGCTTATTAGAGATGACCAGACATTTGCTAACGTATTAAGCAGCTTTGGCTTACTGGAGAAATATGATGAAGGAATCGTTACTTTAACCGGGGCAGGTTCCAGTCAGGGTGACGTTCGTATCAATGCGGGTGGGTTGATATTTGCGCAGGGAGATACTTTTAATACCAATAGTTTCTATTTGGGTGATACTGTTAGCCTTTCTGTTATTGATAATACGGCGCTGAACATTACTGGCGATCTGGCCATTAACTATACCAGCACCACTAACCTTGAAGTAGGCAGTACTAATCCGGTGATTAGTGCCGGAACTGCTACGCTGGGCGGTGTATTAAATATTACCGGTATTAATGATGTTATTACTGCTACTAAAGCCAGCGATCTGGCCGCTAACCAAATCACACTGATTCACACAACCAACGGTATAACCGATGACTTCGCCAGTATTGATTTTGGCGGGGCTACCAGTTCAGTAGATTACCTGACGCTTTCTGCCGGAATTGTTAATGGCGTAGATTATAACGTTGGCTTTGGCCTGACCTGGCTGGCTGGGACTTCGTTAGGTGACGGAACATTTACGTTAACCAATGCCAGTGACCTGTTTAATGTAGATGTGGTGCTGGCGGATCAAACCGGGCCCTTTACCAGCGGTTGGAACGGCAGCAACCTGACCAAAGAGGGGGACGGCACACTATTACTTTCCTCGGTGAATACCTATACCGCCGCAACACTGATTCATGGCGGTATACTGCAAACTGGCGTTGAAAATACCTTTGCTGACAGCTCATTTGTTGATATTTCTGCTGGTGCAACGCTGGATCTCAATAATTTCAATCAACAGAGTAATAATCTTACCGGCCAAGGCAACATTAAATTAGGCAGTGCAACATTAACCATAAATACCACTCTGGAGACAATATTTAACGGAAATATCACTGGAACTGGAGGTTTGATTAAATCAGGTACTAATAATCTTGGATTATATGGTGTTAGTGATTATAGCGGTGGAACAACTGTTCAAAATGGCATTCTTTCACTGTCTAATATGAAAGCAGCAGGTAGCGGAGAAATTGCCAACTACAGTACATTAAGTTTAGATACCGAAATCGATGAAACTCTGGCTAACAAATTAATAGGTATTGGCCTTTTCATCAAGGCAGGGGAAGGCATAGTTACTTTGACTGGTGCAGGTTCCAGTCAGGGAGGGATTGATCTTAATGAAGGAGCATTGATCTTTGCTCAAGGCGATACCTTTAACGCCGACTACCTGAGTCTGAATTACAATACTGCATTCAGTGTTACGGCCAACACATCGCTTAACTTGTCAGACAGACTGGCATTAAACGATTTGGCGACAATGAGCATTGAATTAGGCAATGCGAACCCTATTGTTACAGCCAATAAGGCAACTCTGGGTGGTGTGTTAAATATTACCGGCATTGATGATGGCATCACAGTAGCGAATGCCAGCGATTTGGCGGCAACGCAAAAAACTATTATTCATACTCTAAGCAGCCTGACGGGCGATTTTGCCAGCGTTGATTTCGGCGGTGCTGCCAGTTCGGTTGATTACCTGACCCTCAGCGCAGGGGTTAACGGTCTGGATTACAACGTTGGCTTTGGCCTGACCTGGTTGGAGGGAACTGCACAGGGGAATGGCGTCTTTACGCTGGCTGATAGTGATGACAACTTTAATGTTGATGTGGTTCTGGCCGATAGAACTGGCCCTTTTACCAGCGGTTGGGATGGGAAATCCCTGACTAAAGAAGGGTTGGGAACGCTGCAACTCTCCTCGGTAAATACCTATACCGGCAGCACCTTCATTAATCAGGGCACCTTACTGACTGGGGTAGCTAATGCCTTTGCTGCCAGTAGTGATGTCACTATTGCCAGTGGCGCAACGCTGAATCTGAATAGCCTGGCACAGCAGGCCAATAATTTAAGCGGAACCGGTCACATCATTTTGGGAACGGCAACACTAACCGCCAGTAACAGTGTGGATACAATCTTTGGCGGCAATATTGATGGCAGCGGTAGCCTGATTAAACTGGGAACCGGTACGCTTACCCTAAGTGGAACAAATAGCTACAGCGATGGTACCACCATCAATGCTGGTCGATTAAAGGTGACTCAGGGCGAGGCGCTGGGTACGGGTGATATAACCAATAATGCGTCACTTGAGCTGAATTTTGCCAGCGATAGCGTCCTGAATAATGTACTGAACGGTACCGGCGATTTGGTGAAAACCGGTGACGGTAAAGCCACGCTAACGGGAGTGGGTTCCTCACAGAACAATATCGATATCAACGACGGAACCTTAACGCTGGCATTGGGTGATGTATTCTCAGCAGGCGATCTGAATACCGCTGACGGTGCAATCATTGATGTTGATGTGATACTGGCGGATCAAACCGGACCATTTACCAGTAACTGGGACGGAAAAAGCCTGACTAAAGAGGGGCTGGGGCTGCTGCAACTCTCTTCGGTCAATACCTATACTGGCAGCACGCTGATTAATGCAGGGATGTTACGGGCGGGCATTGCTAATGCCTTTACTTCCAGCAGTAATGTGAATATTGCCAGTGACGCCACCTTAGATCTGAACAATCTGGCACAGCAGGCTAACAATCTGACGGGAACCGGCCATATTACGCTAGGCAGTGGCGCCCTGACGGCCAATAACCTGAGTAATACTACCTTCAGTGGTGACATTAGCGGCAGCGGCAGTTTGATTAAAACCGGAACGGGGGTACTTACCCTGAGCGGCCTGAGTAACTATAGCGGTGGCACCGTCATTAATACCGGAACATTAAAAGTGACTCAGGGCGGTGTTACCGGGAGCGGCAGCATCGCGAACAATAGTATTTTTGAGTTGAACTTTGTTGGTAACAGTACGCTGGAAAATGTTCTGACAGGTAATGGTAATCTGGTCAAAACCGGCGCAGGCAATGCAACATTAACCGGCATGGGTTCAGCACAGGGCGCTATCAATGTGGATAGCGGTACCCTGACTCTGGCTCAGGGGGATAGTTTTACCGCAGGTAGCCTGAATACCGCCACCGGCGCTACCACGGCAATAACCAGTGATACCCAGCTTAATATCGGTGGCGCCTTAATCCAAAACGATGGTGCAATTCTGAATGTCGCTTTAGGCACCACACAACCTGTCATTACGGCAAATACCGCAGCACTGGATGGCGCGCTGAATATCAGTGGTTTTACCACCGGTGCACCTGACAGTGCCAGTGAGTTAACCAGTACACAATTTACTATCGTTCATACTACCGGTGGAATTACCGGCGATTTCAGTAGCCTTAGTTTGGGCGGCGCGACCAGTAGTGTGGATTACCTGACATTGACGGGTAAGGTGGTCAATGGTCTTGATTATAATGTGGGTTTTGGTCTGACATGGGAAGCTGGCGATACGCTGGGTAACGGTACTTTTACCCTGAGCAATACTTCAGACAACTTTAATGCTGATGTCGTGCTGGCAGATCAAACTGGCACCTTCACCAGCGGTTGGGATGGTAAGAGCCTGACCAAAGAGGGGCTGGGTACACTACAACTTTCTTCAGTAAATACCTACTCTGGCAGTACCCGAATTAATAATGGTACCTTGCAAACGTGCATCGCCAATGCCTTTGTCTTTAGCAGTGAGATTGCGGTAGGCAGTAATGCGACGCTGGATTTAAATGATTTTAATCAGCAGGCAAATAACCTGAGCGGTGGCGGCAGCATTCTGCTGGGCAGTGCAGTGTTAACGGCTAATAATAGTTTAGATACCACCTTCAGCGGCGTGATTGACGGAACCGGTAGCCTGACTAAAGACGGCACGGGTTCTCTGACTTTAAGCGGTATCAATAGCTATCAGGGCGGTACCACCATCAGCCGGGGAACGCTGACCATTGTTCAGGGAGAGGCGCTGGGTTCGGGTAGCGTCAATAATGGCGATATTCTGGAGTTGAATTTCACCGGCAGTAGCACATTAAGTAATTTACTAAGCGGCAGCGGTTATCTGGTGAAAACCGGTTCCGGTATCGCCATATTAGACGGCCTTGGTTCAACCCAGGGCAATATTGCGGTCAATCAGGGTACATTGGTTTTTGCTCAAAACGGCATATTTAATGCCGACCGTCTGGCAACCGCTGATGGCGCTACCACTTCGCTGACCGGTGCCGCTATTCTGAACCTGACGGGGGCCTTAACTCAAAGCGACAGTTCAACATTAAATATTGCCGTAGGCAGTGGCCAAACGGCAATTAATGCAGATACCGCCACGCTGGGGGGAACGCTTAATGTCACAGGGTTCAATGACAGTGCACCAACCAGCGCCAGTGACCTGTTTAATGTGGATATGGTACTGGCGGATCAAACCGGACCATTTACCAGCGGCTGGGATGGCAAAAGCCTGACTAAACAGGGGCTGGGCACTTTACAGCTCTCCTCAGTAAATACCTACACTGGCAGCACCCTGATTAATGGCGGTACGCTGCAAACGGGAATTGCCAATGCCTTTGCTACCAGCAGTGATATCAGTGTGGCGGGTGGTGCCACATTGGATCTGAATAGCTTTGACCAGCAGGCGAATAACCTGAGCGGTAGCGGCAGCATTCTGTTAGGGAGCGCAGAGTTAACCGCGAATAACAGTGCGAATACCAGCTTTAGCGGCGTGATTAGCGGCGCGGGTAGTCTGAGCAAAACCGGTACCGGTACGCTGACCCTAAGTGGAGTGAACACTTATCAGGGTGGCAGTATCCTCAGCAGTGGAATACTGGTAGCCACGCAGGGCAGTGCTCTGGGAACCGGTGCCGTTGATAATGGCGCAACGCTTGAGCTGAACTTTACTGGCGACAGTACATTAACGAATGTGCTGAGCGGCAGCGGAACGCTGATCAAAACCGGACCCGGTGTTGCTACACTGAGTGGTTCAGGCTCGACGCAGGGGGTGATTAACGTCAATCAGGGCACATTAAACTTTGACCAGAGTGGCGTATTTAACGGCAGCAGCCTGACCACGGCAGATGCTGCCATCACGTCGGTGGCAGCGGATTCATCACTTAATCTAACCGGCGGATTAACACAAAACTCAACGGCGGCGTTGAATGTGGCCGTGGGCAGTGTTCAGCCGGTAATCACGGCAGATACCGCCGCGCTGGACGGCACACTAAATATTACCGGTTTTACTACCGGTGCTCCAACCAGCGCCAGTGCGCTGACCGGTACTGAATTTAATGTTATCCATACCACCGCTGGTATTACGGGTGATTTTTCAACCGTCAATCTGAGCGGAGCGGCCAGCAATGTGGATTACCTGATACTGGCTGGTCGGGTGGTGAATAATATTGACTACAACGTGGGCTTTGGCCTGACCTGGCAGGCAGGTTCTTCACTGGGTAATGGCACCTTTACGCTGGCCAATGCCGATGACCTGTTTAATGTGGATATGGTACTGGTGGATCAGACCGGACCATTTACCAGCGGCTGGAACGGCAACAGCCTGATCAAAGCCGGGTTGGGTACTTTACAGCTCTCCTCGGTGAATACCTACACTGGCAGCACTCTGATTAATGGCGGTACGCTGCAAACGGGTATTGCCAATGCCTTTGCCACCAGCAGCGATATCAGCATCGCTGATAGCGGTACTCTGGCATTAAATGGTTTTGCTCAACAGGCTAATAGCCTGAGTGGAACGGGTCATATCAATCTGGGGAGTGCCGCACTCACGGCGAACAATGTTGCTGATACCACTTTCAGTGGCGATATCAACGGCACCGGTAGTTTGATTAAAACCGGCAGCGGAGTATTGACCCTGAGCGGATTAAATACCTATAGCGGTGGCAGCACCATTAATGCCGGGACATTGAAAGTCACTCAGGGTGGCGCATCAGGAAGCGGAACGATTGCCAATAATAGCCAGTTGTTACTCGACTTTTTGGCTAACAGTACGCTGGCGAACAGTTTGACCGGTAGCGGAACTTTGGTGAAAACGGGCGGAGGCAATGCCACATTGAGTGGTGCAGGTTCCTCTCAGGGCATCGTCAATGTGGATAGCGGAACCTTGACGCTGGCTCAGGGCGATACTTTTATTGCCAGTAGTCTGAACACGGCAACCGGAGCAACCACGGCGATAGCAAATAACACTCGACTGAATATTAGCGGAGCGTTAACCCAAAACGATGGCGCAACCCTTAATGTCGCACTGGGTACTACACCTCCAACCATTACCGCCAATACCGCAGTTCTGGATGGTTCGCTGAATATCAGTGGCTTTACCGAAAATGCGCCGACCAATGCCAGCGAGTTAATCAATACACAATTTACTATTATCCATACCACCGGCGGCATTACCGGTGATTTCAGCACTGTTAGTCTGGGTGGGGCGACTAACAGTGCAGATTATCTGCAACTGGCAAGTCATGTGGTTAATGGTCTGGATTACAACGTTGGTTTTGGACTGACATGGGAGTCCGGCGATACATCGGGCAATGGCACTTTTACGCTGACCAATGTATCAGACAGCTTTAATGTGGATGTGATACTGGCGGATCAAAGTGGCACCTTTGTCAGCGGTTGGGATGGTCACAGCCTGACGAAAGAGGGGCTGGGCACACTACAACTCTCCTCAGTGAATACTTACACCGGCAGCACGCTGATTAATAACGGTAGCTTACAAACCGGAATTGCCAATACCTTTGCCACCAGCAGTGAGGTCAATATTGGTGGTAACGGCACTCTGGCATTAAATGGTTTTGCTCAGCAGGTGAATAACCTGAGCGGAACCGGTCATATCAACCTGGGTAGCGCAGCACTGACCGCCAACAATGTCGCTAATACGACCTTTAGTGGCGATATCAGTGGTACCGGCAGTGTGATTAAAACTGGTGCCGGGGAACTGACACTGAGCGGATTGAGTAGCTATAGCGGTGGCAGCACCGTTAATACCGGCATCTTGAAAGTAACGCAGGGTGGCACGTTGGGAACCGGGACGGTCGGCAACAATAGCGTATTACAACTGGATTTTGCCGGTGACAGCACGCTGACCAACGTATTAAGCGGTAGTGGTAATCTGCTGAAGACGGGCGCAGGCAATGCCATTTTAAACGGCCTGGGTTCTTCTCAGGGAGCCATAAATATCAATGCCGGTACATTAACATTCGCTCAGGGTGATGTTTTTAATGCCAGCAGTCTGACGACGACCAGTGGTAGCACTATCGCGCTGGCAACCGATGCTTCACTTAATTTGAGTGGCGCGTTAACGCAACAAAGCAATGCTACGCTGAGCGTGAGATTAGGTTCTGTTGAACCATTGATTACGGCATCCACAGCCACGTTAAGCGGCATCTTAAAAGTAGAGGGAATTGATACCAGCGGTATTCCTGATAAAGCCTCTGAAATACCGAATGGTCTGTTTACCATTATTCATACCACCGGTGGGATTAGCGGTGATTTTGACAGCGTTGACCTGAACGGTGCCAGCAGCTCCGCCGATTATTTGGTGGTTAATGCGGCGAAGAGCCTGAATAGTAATGATTATAACGTGGGTTTTGGATTGACCTGGCTGGCGGGTGCTGATTTGGGAAATGGCACCTTTACGCTGGTTAATCAGGATGACAGCTTTAATGTTGATATTGCATTGCTGAATAGTGTTGCATCAGCGACCGGTTGGGATGGAAAAAGCCTGACCAAAGAGGGCGTTGGAACCCTGATTCTCTCTGCGACAAACCTCTATACCGGAAATACGCTGATTAATAATGGTCAACTGCGTACGGATATTGCGGATGCTTTCGCAAATAGCTCCAGTGTGGTGGTTGGCAATAATGGCACGCTCAATCTGAATAGTTTTAATCAGCAGGCCAATAATTTATCGGGTAATGGCAAGATCCTGTTAGGGAATGCAGTGTTAACCGCTAACAACAATGTTTCCAGCACTTTTAGCGGAGCGATCAGCGGTTATGGAAGCATAACGAAAACCGGTAGTGAAGCCCTGACCTTGAGTGGAATGAATTTTTACTCGGGTGGCACAACCATTACTCAGGGCCGGCTCATTGGCACACAGGGCAATGCGTTAGGGGTTAATGAAATAGCTAACAACGCTGAACTGGAACTGGCATTTGCCCAAAACAGCATTCTGAATAATCAATTAACCGGAAGCGGTAGCTTAATCAAAAGCGGCAGTGGTATTGCCATACTCACCCATAATAATTCCAGTCAGGGTAATGTTGCTGTTAATCAGGGGGTATTACACCTGACTCAGGAAGGGGGATTTAACGTCATTAATTATGATTCGGCGGTAGGTGCCACCACTTCACTGGCCACCAACGCTACGCTGACCGTCAGTAATCAGTTCAATATTGACGGAGTACTGGATGTGGTTGCTCGCGGTAATCCACCGCTAATCACTGCCGGTACCGCCAATATCGGCAGTGCTGCCGTGATTAATGTGGCGGGTTACAGCGCACCAGAAACCACCACCGCCAGTCAGTTAGCCAATAGCCTGTTTACCATTATTCAAACATCGGCACCGGGAAATATGACCGGGCACTTCGCCAGCGGCACCGCCGGTGGTGCCGTAAGTCCGGTTGATTATCTGTCGATAACATCAATCAATGATGGCTATAAGTTTGATGTTGGTCTGGCATTAAGCTGGTACGCCGCCCATACCGGATTGCCGGCCAAAGCCACCGGTAACTTTACCCTTACCGCTCAAAATGAATACTTTGATTTAGATGCTTTGCTGATGGATGAAGTGGCTAATGCTGCCAGCGGATGGGATGGAATATCGCTGACTAAAGCGGGAGCGGGAACACTGGAACTGTCGAAATCGAATCTCTATACCGGTGCAACGCTGATTAATGGCGGTAGGCTGTTAGCGGGACATACGGACATTATTGCCCAGAGCTCACAGTTAAATGTGGGTGAGGGTGCCACCTTCGATTTGAATAGCTTTGACCAACATGTCAATAACCTGACCGGTTCAGGCCATGTAGTATTGGGTAATGGACAGTTAATTGCCAATAACAGCCTTGATAGTACATTTAGCGGTGATATTGATGGTTTTGGTAGCCTGAGTAAAACCGGCAGCGGCACTCTGACACTCACCAATGACAATACTTTCACCGGCAGCACAACAATTAGTGAAGGCACCTTACAACTTGGCAATGGTGGTACAACCGGCCGGGTGGCCGGAGCCATAATTAATAATGCTCAACTGACCTTTAACCATAGTGATGATTACGCCTACGGCGGTGTTATCAGTGGTAGTGGAGCATTGACGCAGCAAGGTACAGGGCAACTGAGCTTTAACCAAAACCAGACCTATAGCGGTGTCACCAATATCAATGCCGGTAGTCTGGTTCTGATGAATAACGCTTTACTGGCCAATACCCCATCGGTTTCGGTGGCAGAAGGCGCCATATTGGGTGGCTATGGCGGCGTTGGCGGTGATGTGACTAACCATGGTTTGTTGGCGGTAGCGGATGCATTACCGGGTATGGGTGATAGTCCGACCGGCGTGTTTACCGTTGGCGGTCAGTTGGTCAACAGCGGTGAATTACGTATGGCCAGCCCGTTACCCGCCAGTCAACTGGTAGTAAAAGGTAACTATGTGGGTAATAACGGCCTGCTGACCCTGAGTACCGTACTGGGCGGTGATAACTCTGCCACCGATAAGCTGGTGGTTCAGGGAGATACTTCCGGCTCTACCCGTGTGGTGGTAAATAACGCCGGTGGAAATGGTGCCGCCACGGTTAACGGCATTGAAATTATCAGCGTTGGTGGACAATCAAACGGTCAGTTTACGTTGGCGAATCGGGTGGTAGCGGGTGCTTATGAATACAGCCTGAATCAGGGGCTGCCAACTCAGGCTGATGGTAACTGGTATCTGCGTTCCGTCAGTGATGAAGGGGATGACACACCACAGTGGCGGCCGGAGAGCGGTGCCTATTTGGGTAACCAGTCAATGGCGGCACTGATGCAAATTCATACGCTGTTCGACCGTCAGGGGGCTCAATATACCCAGAATAATGGCAGCTCATGGGGGCGGATTATCGGCGGCCATACGGAAAGTAAAGCGGCCAGTGGTCATGTAGGGATGGCGGGTGACTATACGCTGGTGCAGTTTGGTAGCGATATCGCAACTTACCAGCAGGATACTCAACGCCTGCAAGTCGGATTGATGGGCAGTTGGGGAAATGGGGATACGGATGCCACTGGTAACAATGATTTAAATGGGGTACATCATTCTGCCTCCGGCTCGGTTAATGGCTTCAACCTTGGTGCTTATGCCACCTGGTTTGCCAATGCACAACAGAAGAGCGGAGCCTATGTTGATAGCTGGACGCAGTACGGCTGGTATGATAACGATGTGCAGGGTGAAGGTCAGCGTTCTGATAGTTATGATTCCAGTTTGTGGAGTTCATCGCTGGAAGTTGGTTATAGTCTGATACTGAGCCCGCAAAATGAGAAACATTTATTGCGACTGACGCCGCAGGCTCAGGTTATCTATAGTCGATACACTGCTGATACGTTCACCGACTCCAGTAATACCCGGGTAAGCGGCCAGAATAATGAGGCTTACAGCACCCGTTTAGGCGTACGTCTGTCAGACGATATTCTGGATGATGCCTATGCGGTTCAGCCATATGCTGAACTTAACTGGTGGCATCATAATCAGAACTCGTCGGTGACTCTCGACAGTATGCACATTGAAGAAAACGTACCAAAAGATCGCGGCGAATTGAAGCTGGGTATTCAGGGTAACTTTAGTCAAAACTGGCAGGGTTGGATAAATGTGAGCGGCACTGACGATTTTGACCATTATCAGAAGCTGGAAGGCGCGGTTGGTGTGCGTTACGTCTGGTAAATCTCATCAAAGAACAATAAGTATATTAAAATGATACGATTACAAAATATAAACCTAACCTCTCCTGAAGCAATACAGAGATTAGCTAATAATCACGCAATCGCTGTAAACCTACGGGATGCGTTTCCATATCCTTATACGATTGAGGATGCTATTACATTTCTCGGTTTAGCCGAAAATGGTGTATTAGGGCATGTTTTCGGAATATATGAGGACGATACATTTGTCGGTTGTGGTAGTTTAATACCACAACATGACGTATATCGTATTAATGCAGAGATAGGATATTGGATTGGAGAACCCTATTGGGGGAAAGGCTATGCTACTGAAACAGTAAGGCTATTATTAAATATTGCTTTTGAAGCACTTAACTTATTGAGGGTTTATGCAAATATTTACGAATATAATATAGGTTCAATGAAAGTGTTAGAAAAAGTGGGTTTTGAAAAAGAGGCTGTTATTAAATCCTCAGTAATAAAAGAGGGGAAAATAATTAATGAACATTTATACAGTATTAGAAAGACATGAAAAAAGATATAGGTGAACATATTATCAGCAAATTGGATTTGCCGGATATAGTTAAGATACTATCTGATGAATTAAGTGGGTCGGAACTGAACACTATTTTATTGGAGGTTTTTAACAGGCGCATCCAGCAAGAAACGCCCTCGTCTTTATTAAATAAATACGAGAGGAATAAACTTGTCAAACCTGCCAATATAGATGTTTTAAGGTACAAAGAACAAGAATTGACGTGCTATAAAGTATTAGCCAGCAGAGGATTTGAACCGATAGAACATTCTCCTGCCGCACAGTTGGGAACGAGTAGTGTTGTTGCTACCGTAGACCAAAAGAAAGTGTTGACGGCTTTAAGAAATACAGAAATGCAGGCAGATCCAACCAATGCAACAGCCTTGCATTATGCTTCATTAAAGAAAAAAGGCGGATTAGGTAGCCGAACCTACAACTACAGTAATATTTCACGGATTATTCGGACACAGGTATTTGACAATCCTAATTTTACTCCTCATTTTTCAGTTATTTGCCTGATTTCCTGTGGTAAAGATACAGGGAGTTTTAATTTTGAAAAAGAGGAACTATTTAAACACCTGACAGCATCGTATGACGTTTTACGAAGTTACAGCTTTGAACATATATACTTCGAGATTATCCCATGCAAAGGGTATGACGGTCGAAGCTCATTAATTACAGAGTCAATATCATATGTTCAGAAAAACAGCGACCATATAAAAGTATCGGTTGTCGAACCCGACTATGAAAATAACTATTACTATGGCTTTCGGATAAAAGCAAAAATAGTAGTAGGCGAGAATGTGATTGAGATTGGCGACGGTGGGTTGCTCGACTGGACACAACAACTTCTAACCAACAGGAAAGAACGCATGATGACAATGGGTATTGGCTTTTCGGTACTACATGCAATAACAAAATAACATGGTCAAGGGCAAAGTCATATTTGAAGATGAAGAAAAAATAGAGATTAAATATCCCTGTTTTGAACTAAAGGATACGGAAACATCAAGCCGCAAGCGGTTTTTAGAAATTTCTTCCTTTTTACTTCACAAAAAGAGTAAATTTCTAAAAAGTATTGCCTTATCTATTCCCTGAATGAAAGAAAGGTATATCAAATAAAAAAAGAAAAAAATATGTGTTGGTTTGTGAGAAATAATTCGTAGATTTGCAATGAGTTATTTGAGGAAATGCAGCGCAAAACGCAGAAATTAGCACGGTTGCCAACTCGTTACCTCGTCCGCTGAAAAACCAACCTTACAGCCTTTTATTCAAAAGGTTATCTCCCTAAGATAATTTTATAAAATAAAATGATAACAATAATTCATTTAACTAATTGAATATAAAGTTAAAATAATTCTATTTTCCACGTTGTACTCTTCCCGCTAATCCGAATCGATATAGAAAACTGGTAACTCTGACAGGCAGAATTAATTTCATTGCGAAAGTATTATCAATGCTAATTATTTTGACTGGTTGCTTTTGTTGATCGGTTTCTATTCATCAACCTGTTGTTGTTACTGATAAACCATATCGCTATAGGGAAATAATCATGAATCATTCTCTGATGGGTAGAGGGAAAGCCTTACTGGACAAACAACTTCAGGCTTATGCAACGAGCATGGCGAACCGTTCAGAATCGTTTTCTTTGTTAAATGCCGGGTTGAGCCGCTATCAACTTACGATTGATGGACTGGCGGTACCTTTATCGGTTTTACAGGTTGAAGGGAATGAGCACTTAAGTCAGCTTTGGCAATATCAGATACAGTTTACTGCTGACCATAGCTTGTCTATGTCGCAGGTTCTAAGTGAGAAAGCCATCTTTACGCTGTCAGCAATAAACAATACCGATCCTATCGGGAAGTTAAGTGAATCATTAGCATCAGCGTTTAGCGTCTATGACAATGTGTTATCGCCATTGTCGGGCAGAGAAAAACGAACAGGTTTATTGAATGAGGAGAACGCGGATAAATCACGCGTCCTGTATGGTGTCATTACCTCATTTAGCCAACTGGCGGTATCAAAGGACCAGACCCACTATCAAATTACGCTGTCCCCCAGAATTTCCCTGTTAGCTCAAACTCAGGGTTGTGCCATTTATCAAAACCAAACCGTTCCTCAAATTGTTGAGTCTGTTTTACGCCAGCACGATTTCACCGGTGTGGATTTTCGTTTTGAACTGACAGAAAACTACCCGGTTAAAGAATTTGTGACTCAATGGCAAGAGAGCGATTTAGCCTTTATTCAACGAATCGTGGCGGACAGTGGTATCTGGTTTCGTTTTGAAACTCACGACAAACATAGCTGTGATGTGGTGATCTTTGGTGACTCAGAACAGCAGTATCAGGATGGGCCAACAGCCAGCTATCGCCAACCATCGGGAAATAATGATGAGGGTGTGGCGTCCGTTTGGGATATGTCGGTGGTGCGCAAAACGGTGCCGCAAAGCGTTCTGACTCAGGATTATAACTATCGTGATGCTCTGGCGGACATGCAGGTAGAGGTGAATCAGGCGCAAAAAGATAAAACCACCCGAGGGCAGGTTTATCTTTATGGTGAGCACTATCGGCAGAAAGGAGAAGTTATTAGCCGTGGCGGCGGTGAGTTAGCGGCGTATGCTGACGCCAATTCTGATATCAACCAATTTCCGGATGATGAGCAACCTGTTGGTCAGGGAGCCTGGTATGCCCGAATACGGCATCAACGGTTTATAACGGAACAGGTGATGATTCAGGGTAAGACCACGTTATTTAATTTAGTACCGGGACAGATACTTACCGTTAATGATGTGCCGATCAGCGAAGCACTTCCGGGAATACTGATTGTTGCCGTACAGAGCACCGGTAATCGCGCCGAGTCATACCAAATTGAATTTACCGCTATTCCTTATGATGTGCAGCGCCCTTATCGACCAGCAATCATGCCATGGCCCACGATTAGCGGCACGCTGCCTGCCAGAGTGACCAGCCCGGATAATGATACTTACAGCTATATCGATATTCAGGGACGTTATCGGGTAAAAATGGATTTTGACCTGAATGATAGCTGGCGCAAAGGCGAAGAGAGCCTGTGGTTACGTCAGGCAAAACTCTACGCTGGTGATACTTATGGCATGCACTTTCCATTAATTGATGGCACTGAAGTGGCCATTGCATTTACCGGAGGTAATCCGGACCGGCCCTATATTGGCCATGCCATGCATGACTCCCGTCATCCGGATCTGGTGACGATTGCCAACCATAAGCGAAACGTGATTCGTACCCCGGCCAATAATAAGTTACGCATGGGCGATGAGCGAGGCCTTGAACATATTAAGCTGGCCACAGAATACGGTAAAACCCAGTTAAATCTGGGTCATCAGGTTGATGCCAGTAGAAATAAACGCGGTGAAGGGTTTGAACTGCGTACCGATCAGTGGGGAGCCATTCGGGCAGGCAAAGGATTATTGATTAGCGCAGACGACCGCAGTCAGGCCCGTTCTGTGCAATTAGATTTAGACGAAGCTCGCTCTCAGTTATATCAGGCTCAGGATATTTGCCAGTCTTTACGAGCGGCGGCGGAACAGGCTCAGGCTGAACTGGCCGATTTAGAACGACAAAAAACGCTGCTGACGGAAACGCTGGATGAGTTAAAAAAATCCGCCATCTTACTCTCCGCTCCGGAGGGAATAGCCCAAACGACACCAAAGAGCATTCAACTGGCCGCCGGTGAAAATATTATCGCCAGCAGCGGCGAAAATACCGATTTCAGCGTGATGAAGACATTTACATTGGCGGCGGGAGAACGGTTAAGTTTGTTTGCCCAAAAGCTGGGAATTAAGCTGTTTGCTGCCAAAGGCAAAGTAGAAATCAGGGCGCAGGGGGATGAAATGCAGTTGGATGCATTAAAAGACCTGTCAATCTTTAGTCATCAGGGAAAAGTGGTCATTGCGGCAAAGCAAGAGATTGTACTGACCTGCGGCGGCGGATATATCCGTATTGCTAATGGTGAAGTGGAAATTGGCGCGCCGGATAGGCTGATTCAACGGGCTGATGTATGGCAGAAGTTTTCCGGCCAAAGTATCAGTCAGGTATTGAACCAATATGGCGATGCAAAATTTGCCGTGACGCCACAGGTACAGTGGCAACAGGATGGCTCTCCAGCGCGAAACCAGCGGGTATTGGTGCGGCGAGATGATGGTACCGAGATGGAAATGACCACCGATGAAAACGGACTGCTGGCGCTACAAAACAGTCTGTTTGCTGAAAATTTGTCTATCACCATTATTAAGGGTAAGGCGTAAATGATGGCTAAGGGAAATCATCAAACCTATTCCACCCGACAGGACCAACATGGCAGAGAGTCGGTTAGTGTCACCACGGCGAAAGCGGAGGAGAATAAGCGCGCGGTGGTTAATGTGGATGATAAGCGGGTTATTCCGGTGGTGTTTTGCCGGGGATAATGGGGAGTAATTTGAAAACCAAAACAGACAATCCTGACGAGACGGATGAATTATGGCGGTTGGATAGTGCACTCAGCTTAATTAACTGGAGCTATCCAAACAGTGATGCACGGAAAAGAAAGTTAAAACTGGATCCTGATTTGGTTGAAGTTGATAGTGATGGATTGTTTTATCCTTATGTAGGCGTGTCACAACTTAACGCGTTATCTGACCAATATAAAATTGATGATAATAGTACCGCTGAAGAGATAGAAGCGTATCAAGAGGCGTTAGCCAGACTTATGGCGGATGACCCGGAAGCTAAACTTTTTGGCGGGCGTAAAGAGCGGGGATGGGGCGAAGTCGCCAGGCTAAGCTATGGCGAGTTTTTAGATACCCTACAACACGCCCTGCATCGGGATAAGCTCTCTCCATCGGGTATTTGCCAGCAGTTGGTGGGCGAAATACTGAAGGTTGAACATAGCAGGCAAAATGAAGCGCTGGAAAATGCCGAGTTAAAGGTTCTTGAACAGTACCTGTTTCCGGTTCATGCCATGGGATATTGCTGGCTGGGCTCCAATGCCGATTCAGCCAACGCTCTGGCAAAGCGAATTGAATCTATCCAGGCTTTTTATCGTGATAAAGGGTTTAAGTGCCATAAAGTGATTTTAGTGACTCATTCTATGGGGGGCCTGGTAGCCCGTTACTACTCGGAAGTACTGGGAGGAAACGCACAGATTTACGGTGTAGTACATGGGGTATTGCCCTCTGTGGGTGCTGCCGCCACCTATACCCGAATGAAGCGGGGCACCGAGAACCCACTATCAGATATTGCCGGTTATGTCACCACCCAGATTCTGGGCAGAGATGCAGCAGAGATGACGGCGGTTTGTGCCCAGTCACCGGGAGCGTTACAGCTGTTGCCTGCACCGGAATACGGCATGGGCTGGCTAAATATTATCGATCGTCACGGAAATAAAGAAAGCTACCCTAAAGTCGATCCCTATAGTGAAATTTATACCTGTAAGGATAAGTGGTGGCGGCTGGTGGATCCCCACTTATTAAACCCGTTAAATGAAAGAGGAAATAAATGGGTATTCGAGCAAAATTGGAAGGGGTTTGAAAATATTATTTATAGACATGTTAAAAAATTTCAGAGTGATATATCCGGGAAATACCATCCAAACACTTATTCCTTTTACGGTCTTGATGACTCTTTTGTCAGTAAAGTGGAAGCGTCTCATACAACCCAGCAAACCGCCATATGGAAAGGAACGTTATGGATGGCCGAGGAAAATACGTATCCCGTGCCCTCCAGTGCTCTTCCCGGAGAACAGCTGGATAAACGTGAAGTCATGCAGCATCGCACCATTTCGGACGTTTTATCTGCCAATGAACGGGACTATCAGATTGTGGGTACCGGCGGTCCGGGAGATTATCGGCAGCGAACCAGCGTATATGTCGGGCAACGCTTTACCCTACAGGATGCCGCAGAAAATGGTGATGGCACAGTACCAGTCATATCGGGAGTGATTGCGGATAAGCATTTGGTCTCCCGCCTGCCGTTAAAAGTTGAGCATGAACCGGCCTATAAAAAACCTATCGCCCAGAAATTTACCCTGCGCGCCATTATTAAAATTGCTCAGGAGGTAAACAATGATCCGCTTATGGCTTTTAAAGCTTAGGGCCTTAGCCCGCTGGCAGCAGGCGGCATTACTGGCTGGTTTATTGATTATATTAACCGTTGGTTATATTAAATATTTTACCCTGTATCGTTATTTAACCGACAAGGAGCAGTCTATGGTAAATGAATTATTACAAAATGCTCAGACGCGCTGTATAGGTGTTTATTTAATTGATTTACCAATGGAATTAAACCCAAAAGGTGGGATGTTATTTAAATTTAATGGGTTACATGGCCCGATGCTGGAAAGCAAAATACAGTACAAGGCCCCTTTTGAACAGTTTATTCAACGGAGAGAGTTAGAGTTAAAAGGGACGAAACCTGTTGATGCGAAGGATGGCGAATACTTAAAGAGAGTCTATTTATCACATGATGGTATGACTGGAAAAGTATTTGAGAGAATGGAGAGTATAAGTATGCCAGATGTAGCCAGAGTGTTAGAAGGCTACAAATGGGATAATGATATAACATTCAAAATAGAAATGAAGGCTGATGATGGTCGTGCTTCCCGATATGATGAAGATAGGAAAGTCTACGTCCATTCATTTGATTATAATATCCCGCAAAAATTAGATGAACTTACGGCCTTATTTAAACGCCTTCATGCTCGTAATGACATAATGATTCCAAATAAACCGGGGCTTTGCATATTACAAGGAGTATTGGATGGTTCTCCTGTTGAAGAGTACATTTTAGGGTTTAGTTATGCCCATCAGAATATTTCCGGATTATCTATTCGCTTTGACACGATCAACTTTGGTGCTGATAGCTATTCATTACTGGATCAGGATGAAAGAGCAATAACCCGAGGGAAATCAAAAACGGTATATAAAGGACGACGTACTGCTAATGGTTTACCAATAGAGGAATGGATAGTGAGTGGAGATCTGTTTAGTGAAAATAAAGGCTCTCAATTTTTCCTGGCTATTTATGAGAAAGAATCCAGCATTAAAAAGCCTAAATTTACTATTCGAATGAGTTACCGGATACCTAACGATATAAAAAAACAACAGGTATTAACCGAAGCCGAACTCATCACCTTCTGGAAAGAAATCACCTCCACCATCCGGTTGAGAGAAAATGCATTTGAACAATAATTTTAGGTGGATAAATAGCAAACTCCAGAAACTTACCCTGCACGCCATTATTAAAATTGCCAGGGAGGTAAACAATGATCCGCTTATGGCTTTTAAAGTTTAAGGCCTTAGCCCGCTGGCAGCAGGCGGCATTATTGGTTGGTTTATTGATTATATTAACCATTGGCTATATTAAATATTTTACCCTGTATCGTTATTTAACCGACAAGGAGCAGTCTATGGTAAATGAATTATTACAAAATGCTCAGACGCGCTGTATCGGTGTTTATTTAATTGATTTGCCAATGGAATTAAAGCCAGACGGTGAAATGTTATTTAAATTTGATGGGTTAGATGGCTCGATGCTGGAAAGCAAAATCCAGTACCAAGCGCCTTTTGAACAGTTTATTCAACGGAGAGAGTTAGAGTTAAAAGGGACGAAACCTGTTGATGCGAAGGATGGCGAATACTTAAAGAGAGTCTATTTATCACATGATGGTATGACTGGAAAAGTATTTGAGAGAATGGAGAGTATAAGTATGCCGGATGTAGCCAGAGTGTTAGAAGGCTACAAATGGGATAATGATATAACATTCAAAATAGAAATGAAGGCTGATGATGGTCGTGCTTCCCGATATGATGAAGACAGGAAAGTTTACGCCCATTCATTTGATTATAATATCCCCCAAAAATTAGATAAACTTATCAATTTATTTAAACGCCTTCATTCCCGCAATGATATATCTATTCCAAATAAACCGGTGCTTTGTATATTATACGGTTTTATTGATAACCCACTGTTAGCTGATTATTATCAGGAGGTTAATTATTATCATAATGATATTAATAATCTAAAAATTAATTTCAGAACAGAAAATTATGCTCCGGAGGATTATTCATTATTGGAGCAGGATTCCAGAGTCATTGGCTTGCACGAATACGGCACTATTTATAAAGGTAAGCGAGAGGTTAATGGACTACCCGCAGAAGAATGGTTGGTAGGGGGACGATTAGTTGAAGAGAGACGTAGTTTTCATGGCTATCTGTTTTATTTAAGGATATATGAAAAAGAGTCCAGCATGACGAAGCCGAAATTCAGTGTGACTATGTATTATAAAACTGACAAGTTACCTCCGGAAAAAATATTAACCGAAGCCGAACTCATCACCGTCTGGAAAGAAATCACCTCCACCATTCGTTTACGAGAGAGCGCATTTTAAAATGATGATTATCTATATTGGTGTCAAATCAGTATGAGAGGAATTGTTTGTCTTGGTGATGCAACTGACCATGGCGGCAGGGTGATTACTGCATCATCTTCACTCTATTTTGAAGGGAAAGTGGTGGCGCTGGTGGGCGATTTGGTCTCTTGTCCCGTCGATGGACATGGTGTTAATCCGATTATTGAAGGTGACAACACCCTGTTGGATAATGGCAGAGCGGTGGTGACCCATTTTTGTCTCACCGCCTGCGGCTGCCATGTGTTATCCAACGCGCCTTATAACAGCAGTGAGGGTTAATGATGGGCTGGCCAATAAGTCAATTGACGGAATACCCTGAACCAAAATGGTTGGTGTGGTGGCGATGGGGGCTGTTGTTGCTGGTTTTTATCGCAATTGGATTTGGTATCAGCCTCTGTTTCGGATCCTGGAGAGAGGAGGATGAGCGGCTGTTTTGGCTATCTGGATTTCTGCTGCCGGCATTTATCTGGTTGATAGCATTAGGTATCAGGACCAGTCATTATCTGGCTGAGGCCAAAATACGTGAGGCCTGGGAACGAGCCGAACGGGAAAATATTGCTGAATGGCAAATATGGAGCCGGATGCAGTTACCGGTTTTAGCGCAGGCGCTGTTGACGCCAGAAGAGAAGGGAATTGAGCTTTTAATCGGCGATCCCAAAAACATTCCAGCCTTCCCTAAGAAGAGCCGTCCACTCTATATTTCGTCACTAAATAGCGATCAACCCGCATACGCTTTTTTAACGCATATTCATAAGCAGCTTGAAGATAGCTATCCGAACTATCGCCGCAATCTGGCTACTATCTATATTTCAGCGCATCTTTTTACGGATAAAGCATTAACCGAAGTCATTTACCATCAATGGGATCTCTATCCACAGCCAATTGAAAGCTATGCCGATTTAATATCAGAACTGTTTGCTTCTCCACCGGACTTACCGGTAATGATCTTAAGCAGTCAGTACTGGAAAAATGCTGATAAACAGCCATATAGTGAGATGGTTTCAGCACAGATTGTGTCATCTAAGCGGTTTATTCAGCAAATGAACATTGAACCTGTTATTTGGATGGGGCGACTAATGCCATCGTCAGCCGCAACGCTTAACGACGACTTGCAGCAACTGTTTTCTTTTAATCGTTTATCGGCTAAAGACTCATCGGGGATCTGGCTTTCTGGTATGGATAAACAAAACTCAGCGGTACTGGCTACTTTCGCTTATCAGACCCAACTTTCGCTCAATCCTGAACATCCATTCCATCTGCTGGATCTCTCATTTGCTGAAGCGGGACCAGAAATGGGTGGGTTACTGTCAACGGTGGCAGGCTCAGCCGCCCGAATGACAGGGATGCATCAACTCTATTTGTGTCAGTCGGATAAAAGCAGTGAAGGTTTACTACTGCAATTAATGAGCGCAGAAAAATTTAACTAAACTTGAAAGCAGGCCACCGATGGTTTGCCGGATTAGTGACAAACCATCGGTGAGAGGGGGGAGCGCTAAATATCAGCGGCGTATCTTCTCAAAATGAGTGGCAAAGTTTTTTGCTGCCTCAATATAAGACTCTTCTTTAATTTTGATGATCTGGTTCAGTTTGGTTTGATCCGACTGGAAAGGAACACTCATAAACTCACTTTCCGTATTGGGTGGGGTATACATTACCCACATGCCGTTTCTCACATCAACACTGGCAAAACGAATGCTGTAGCGTAGCAGTTTGGTCTCTTTAGGGATTTCTCCGTTGTGATAAGGCAGCCAGACTACCTGAATGTTATCTTTATCCGGCATACCCAGTTCAAGGGTTCCCCAATAGACAATGATCTTGTCCTGCCTGGCTTTTGCGGAGGCCAGGCGTAAAGAGCGGATATAGTTAGGCTGCGGCGCTTCTTCCTGTTCCTCATTTTTTCTGGCAACCGGAGAGCGCTGTTTAGACGGTGACAGTCCGGAATAGACCGAAACGCTGAAGTAATTCATCATCTCCTGCTGCATCACCGCATCCGGCACGGTAGCACCGGATTGCACTAACACAATTTGTGCCCGGCTGGGGATCAAAAAGCTGCTCTTACTGGCTTCTCTTACCGCCTGTTGAATATCATGTTCAGTAATCTCCACAAAAGGGTCGATATCTAATACTTCCTGTTCCGTTAGCCCATTTTTTGCGGTTAAACCGGCGGCTCTGGATTTAAAATCCGGGCTGGATGAGCAGCCGGAAAGGGCTACAGATAGCAGCAGTAACAGAGGCAGGAAGCGTCCTGAAGCAAAATATTTATGTGACCGCATGGTGTTGTCCTTTTATGCGTAAAACAGCAATCGGGCTGATTAACGTTTTTCTTTGAGTAATTGGTGATACTGGCTTAATAAACTGTTTAACCGCTGTTCCAACAGCTGGTTCTTTTCTGGTATCGACTGTTCAGCTTCAACCAGTTGCCTTAGCACTTCTTCAACCGGCTCTTGTTCACTCAACTGACGCTGAATGGCGGTAAGGGAGTTCCTTAATTGCGCGTAAGCCGGGGGATTTCGCTGCGATTCTGCCTGATTTAGCTGACGGATCAGGGTAGCAATTTTCTTTTGCACTTGAACGTAATTGTCATTTAGTGAGTTTTGATTACGCTGGGTGCTGAGAAATTGTTCCCATTGCTGTTTGATCGAAGCGGCTTTTTTGGAGTCAGGCCACAGCTGAACTATCAATGCACTCAGGTTGTCACCGTAATATCGGCTGGCCAGCGGTGATTGACCGGCGAGGGCGGTCAGCTGTTGCTGATAAGCGGTTAAATCTGGCTGTGGGCGATAAAATGGCTCTGTTTGTAACTGATTAGCATATTGAATGATTTCCTGCTGGGGTAACGCGGAGAACAGGTGCGTTTCCATCAGCCGTGGAGGTTGCTGATGCCCATACATAAAGCCGATAAATGCCGCGCTGGCAAGCAATACACCAACGATAAAACCATGCCATGCCTTGACTCTGGGGGCGGGTGGCGGAGGTGAGAATGGCAAATTAACCGATACTGGCTGTTGAGATACCGGAGCCTGATGAATATGAACCGGCGTCTGAGCCTGTTCAGGTTTTTCTACGACTTCAGGAACTGACTTAGTTTCGGGTTCCGGTGTGATTTCAGGAGGTAATATCGACTGTTGTCGATCCTGTCTGAGTTGCTCTACCGCCCGTTTTTCCAGCGTTTCACGGGTGTTAATGACAAACTTGTACAACTCAATAACTTTGGATTCTTTTTTTAACTTCCGCGACTGCAATACTTCGGCAATACGTTTTAACGGCTGCTCTAACTGCAACAACAGGGGGATATCCGCCGCTTTAAATTTATAGTTACGGATGTCTTGTCCAATCCGGTTATTCAACCAGTCCAGCATCTCTATACGGGCGGTTTCACTTTCGGGCCATAGCGTATCCCAATAGCGTTCAATCAATTCAGCTATCAGGGTACAACCCTCGCTAAAGCCGGTCAGACCCGCAAGTCGGGTTTCTGCCAGTGTGGCGTAACAGGCGGTTTGCAGATCAATACCATTTTTACTGAATAACTCTGAGGACAGGGTTTTAATCAGTTCAAAATCAACCTCAGAGGCCGCAGGGTTGCTGAGTTTATTAACTTCATTGCGTATTTCTGTAAATTCCAGGTAATTACGCGGGTCGCTCCCGGCATGGAAATCCCTGTGCATAAACGAACCTCCCAAAAGGGCCGGACGCTGAGTCCGGCCATACTGCACTTAATACAAGGTGTCTGGTAAGTTGAACTGGCTAAATAGTCCACCGGCAAACGGATTATCGGATTCATCAATAAACACGCGATAGATGATGTAGCCGTTGTCGATGTCATAGCGCACATCAAACGAGTTATTGCTGACGTTGGTTAACTTGCCGGAGTTAATCATGCGTAACAGCCCCCAGGCGCTGGTGTAGCTCAGGGTCTTATTGCTGCGTTCGCCACCCACCAGTGTCAGTTTACTTTCTACGTTATCCCGCATGGAGTTCGGCCAAATCAGACGCACTGGAATGCTGCTGGAGTGGCGGTATTCCACTAACTGTCCGTCCAGATTCAGGATGCCGCGACGGCGGTTGCCCGACATATTGATCGGTTGAATAGAGAACTGAATGCCTAAGCCATTTTGCTTCTTAAAGAAGGTCCGGCGGATCTTCTCGGCGATGTCTAACTGGCGCAGGATGTTTGGATGAATCAGGGATTTATCCGATTCATTCATGCTCCATTCATTATCAATAAACACTTTCAGGTTTTGCTGATAGAAGGAATCCAGCGTTCCGCCGTAGCCAAAGAAGCGTTCAAATTCGCTTAACGGTACGTCCAGTTTTGCGCCCGGCGAGAATGGATAGCGTTGTGCAAGACTCTGGCGATATGGGGTGACCACTTTGTCATTCCATTCCACCTCCAGCGAGCGAATCGCTTCAATCATGATCACGTTCCACACTTCGGTTGCCAGCTCGTTAACCCAGCGGCCAAGCGGTTCCGGCAGGGATTTAGACAACTGCTGCGCTTCGAAAATCGGGTCGCTGTTGTTATTACTTAACCGCAACTGAACCGCCTGCAAGGCTGATTTCCCCGGTGACGGTGAGTTCTGAATTGCCATCAGATAGCGGTGCAAATCGGTTAACTTCAGGCTGACGTTGCCTAAGGCGCTGATCTGATCCTTATCTTCAATGGTAACGCTGTTCTCTTTGGTAAATTGATGACTGAGATAGTTAAGCAGCTTGTAATCGCGCCCTTGTCCGGTAGCGGTGGTATTGAGTAACTTGGAACCATCACCCAGCACAGACTCTTTAGGGTTGGTGTTTTCCCGCAGTAAATCCATAATGCGTTTGAACACATATTCACCGCTGGTGATCTGCTCCAGTCCGGCAATCGCGTCCGGAATATCGGCAAATTTGCGGATATGAATATTGTTATAGGCATTGTGCCAGGTGGTGATGTAATCGTTCAGATACAGCGAAGTGATCTGCTTTTGTATCTCTTCCCGATCTGCTTTGCTGTAGTTTACATCCTGAGTGATATCCAATACCCAGCTGTCGAGCGAGGTATAGTTAATCAATGACTCATCCTGAAGTACGAAGAAGTTGGTCAATCCCGAGCGTGTTAGCAGCTGTGGCACTTTTAGCAGGGCTTCATTATCGGCAACAAAGATGGAGTCAAAGCTGGCACCCACCTGATTTCGGATGTTTAAATCATTGGGCAGTGCGGTCTTGGCTTGTCCATGTAACCCCTGATAAACCCGACGATAGATAGACAAACGGCGTAAATCTACCTGTGCATCTTTGATGCTTTGCTCATAAGGCAGATAGCTTTCAATAGCCAGCCGGTTCTTATTTATGCGCTCGGCTTTCCAGTCGATATGGTCGAGTGCATATGAAAGATGCTGTTCCAGTTGGATCTGAATATCGTTTTGGCCTTTAAAGGCGGTGCTCCAGCGGTCAATCATATAGTTCATAACGGCGGTTTTGTCCCGGCCGGTTTCATCTTCAATCATGCGCATAATACGCAAAATGCGAAGTTTATTGTCGCTGCCTTCTTTCTCTTTCAGTAGCTGTTGCTCCAGACCATTCATAATGGCCGGCAGGAAGCGCTGCATCAGTAAATTCAGGTAAGTGGATTCCACATAAGGGCCAATTTTATTGCCCTGATACAGCCCCATATCCGAAAGCACACTGCGCTTGTTGTAGTCACCATAAGCAAAGGTTGCCTGACTCACCGGGTTGAGCAGGGGCAGTTGCAAGGCGCCCAGATAGTCTTTTTGGTCAGGCAGTTCGATTTCTACATACTGTTTCGCATTGGCAAGGACTTCGTCTCCCGCTTTATGGTTATAAGAGTAGAAATACTGCCAGCCAGCAAGGAAAATGACCGCAATACCGGCAGCGCTGGCGCTCCAGCGGTACAGGCGCTTACGAGTATCATTGCGATACTGTTCGTTTTTGCCTGCCAGTTGAGTCTCTTCAAACAGCAGGTTGTTTAGCAGCTCGTGGGTAAAATAGGGGTGAGAAAGCTGGCTTTGCCAACTTGGGTAGATCTGCTCCGGCAGGTTGTATTGAGACGCCGCCGATTTAACAAACAGATCTTCCATTTGTCCTTTTTGCTGTGAGGAGGTGAGGTACAGCCCACGCAGCAGAAACTGATTATGTTCTGAAGAGAACAGACCATGATCGATCAATTCCTGAACATAGTCTTTAATCCCGTTAATCTGACGGATAAAGGTAAACAGCTGACTGCGCTGGCTCACGTCGACGTTATTCAGCATCATGCCTGGCATGGCGCTGTTGAGCTGATGGAGCCACTGCTGCCAGAAGTTATTGAGCGTTTTTTTCCAGTCGGATTCATCGGTTGGGAAGGTAATACCTAAAATCTCTTCCCGCTGTTTTTTATCCAATGCCTGATACATGGCACCAAAGCCATACAACAGGTCAAACTTGGTTAACACAATATATACCGGCAGACTGGTATGCAGCGTACTGGAAACCTCACTTAAACGCGCCTTTAGCGCCGCGATGTAATTTTCTCGTTCTATTTTGTTGAAGGTGCAGAACTGATAGAGGTCAACCGTCAGGATAATACCGCTGAGTGGCTGTACCGGTCTGACTTCAACTAACCATGACAACAGATTTTTCCATAATTTTTCATACAGAGTTGGCAGAGCATGGTCGGTAGGCTGCTCCAGCAACACGCCATCCGCTTCAACAATCACCGCCTGATTGTTAAGCCAGCAATGGACCAGCTGTTGATTTTCTGGTGCATACAGTTCATTAAGCTTACAGCCTTCTTTCAGGAAGGTGGTTTTCCCCGAGCCGCGATTACCCAACACCAGATACCAGGGTAACTTATATTCTGCGTTTTTTACCGCCAGTTGTTTTTGTAAATTGACCATCCAACGGTTGAGATAACGTTGTTGAACGCTAACTTCCATTTCAACCGGATCTTTTACTTCGCGTTTGGTCTGCTTTTGCTGCATACGCAGCCGGCGGTTGGATAACTCCAGATGTAGCACCGCCCATATCATGGCGCTTAGAATAGTGATTAAGGTAATCAGCCAACGGCGAACCGATGGGGAAAACGGCTTAGCCCCCAGAATTTCAAAGTCATCACCATAGGTCCACATCCAGAACATGGCCAGCAGCCATATTGCCACCACAATAAAAATGCGTTTGCTCTTAATCGCTGAGCCACCGGGTAGCTTCGAGAGTTTGGATGCACCGGGAAGCTTTGGCAGTTTTGGCAACCGGGGTTTGAATATTGATGGCAACTTCATGATGACTCCTTGTTACCTAAGGTCTCTTTTAATTCGTTACAGCTATCAAAGAATGAGGGTTCCCATTCCTGAGCGGATAACTGAGTTGTCCTGTGGATTAAATTTTCCAGCTGGTGGTTGGCTATTTTGTGACAGCCCGCCTGTTTGAGTAGTTGAATGGTGCTGAGCTGGCTATAAGAGAGTGAACGAGGTTGGTCACTGGCGGCCTGTTCCAGACTATCCAGCGCGGCCTGTAATCCTTCCGTGTCAAATAACGCCAGCGCCTGTTGATACTCTTCATTGGTTGCCTGACGACTCTCTTTCTGGTTAAACCACTTTTGGGTTTTCTCATTCATAAAGGGTGCGCCATTAGAGAAGCACAGGGACTGACAGTCGGGAAAACGTTCCAGAAAATACTTTAGCTCGTTGCGGATAACATCTGCGATGCCTGAATGGCCTAACTTGTCAGCAATGCGTGCTGACAGACAGTGACCGTCAAACCAGTAAGGGGAGTAGGCGATAGTATTTTCCACTTTGGCCCACAGGGCATAACTGGCCTGACTGAATTCTCGATCAAACTCGCTGATTTTCTCTGCGGGTAACGGTGGTACGGTAGTGACATGATTGCCTGCCGCCGGAGGAACCGAAGCATTAAACCAGATGGCGTGACGCCGCAGCTGAAAACAGAGCGGTGTGCTGAACGATCTCTCTGCTTCAATTTCGGCAATTTTGAGCAGCGTTTTACTCCAGGCGCGTTCAGAGGAATCATCCAGATGAACGTGAGGCAGTGGCTTTGAGGCAACTGCCGGTTGTGCCTGTGATGTCGGGACAGATGCGCTGTGGCTGGCCGGGGCAGGGCTGACCGTTTGAGCGACAGGCAGCTCGGTAATGGATGATTTGGCATAGCTGACAATCAGCTTATCCAGCTCTTCACAGAGCGCAGAGTCGCTTTGCCATAGCTGCTTAAGGCGAATAAACTCTTTGGTGGATTGTTCACGTTCTTCTTCAATCGCGGCATGGCAAAAAGCCTCTTTTGCATTGCTGAAACGTTGAATAATCATTTGGGCAATGCGACGCTTATTCTTTTGCGGGGCAGCGATATCCCAATAGGTTTCAACATAGTCAGCCAATAACGCAATCGCCAGTAGAATACTGGCCGGACGCTCACTGCGCTGTAGGGTATTCGCCAGATGAGCCAGCAGGCGAAAGTCTTTGGTTTCTTCAGCGAATAAATTGAGTATACGATCCTGAACGTCGGCGATATTGACGGTTTCATGGCTAATAGTGCCTAACTTGGCCATTTCAGAGTCAATATATTCCCAGTCGCTGTTATTTGACGCGATGGCCTGTTGCTGCTGCGCCGGAGACAGTGGCTTAAGCAGCAAATCGCGCCAGGGATGTTGTGCAATAAATTCCATCGCTAATTTACCATCTGCATGCTTGTCGAAGGGGGGCTATCTCTTTCGATAATCCGGAGATCGGGAAAGAAAGCCCGTTTAACGCCGGGTTTTCTGATTCAATCAGTAGCGTTTCTGCATTCAGCAACCGTGATATTTCAGAGATGCCCGGTAAGCCCCGACTGCTTTCCAGCAGCAGCCCGTTATCGCGAATAAACCAGTGGGAGCGAAACGACACGCCGGTATTGGTTTTTAACAGAATATCGCTCTCCTGCTTATTGAGTAGCGGAGTAAAGAACGCGATTTGCATTCGGGTAATATTGTCCTGACAGCTGAAAATAAGAACCGGCCGGGGAGGCTTCGTCCCCAGTGCCGGTGTGGTAATAATGACTTCCGGTGACAGTGCGCCTTCGGCACTGGCAATCAAAAATCCGGTTGAGTGCGGCTCCCGCTGTTTTTCCAGCGCCAGTGCCTTTTTCACCGTATCGCTACGTTCAGATTCGGCAGTTTGTGGCACAGCGCCCTCCTGAGTTTTAAACAGGTTGTCATAACAGGCTAAACGCAGCAGTGGAGACTGCTCATTGCGGCACTGGAGCAGACTTTTCTCCAGTCCGGCGGCATCTTTGAGTTGAGACTGCGGAGTGACGGAGAAAGAGGCCAGTGAAATCAAGATGAGCAGCGGCCATTGAACAGGAGAAAGCCCGGCTATTCGCATATCGGCTCCTCACCTACATAGGAGATAAACTGGTTATCTTCAATGCTGAAACGAACGTAATCGATAGGTTCATTGGCCGCCATTTTGTTGAGCAATTGCAGAGAGACTGGCGGCAGCAATTGACCATCGATAATAGATTCCAGCATCCGTGCGCCGTTTTCAGAACGCGTCGCCCTGGCAATGATTTGCTCATGAACGTCATCATCAAATACTACCGATGCGCCAAATTTGCCCTGTAGCGTTTTTTCCAGCTTATGCAGTTTGCCCTGAACAATAACTGTCAAAACCTCTTTAGACAGCGGAAGGTAAGGTACGATTTCCATACGCGCCAGCAGGGCTGGCTTAAAGAAGTCAGCTAACTCTTTATACAATCGATCGTTAATCTCTTCCGGCTGATTGGCATACTCCACAATGGTTTGATAACCAAGGTTAGAGGTCAGGAAGAACACAATGTTTTTGCAGTCAATAATACGGCCTTCACCATCTGCCAGTTCGCCTTTATCAAACGCCTGATAGAACAGATTGAGCACGTCCGGGTGGGCTTTTTCCACTTCGTCCAGCAACACCACGGAATAGGGTTTTTGACGAATGCTTTCGGTCAGAATACCGCCTTCGCCGTAACCCACATAGCCAGGAGGTGAACCAATCAGACGCGAAACGGTATGTTTTTCCTGATATTCCGACATATTGATGGTGGTCAGATACTGGCGACCGCCAAACATCAGTTCAGCTATCTGAATTACCGATTCGGTTTTACCTACGCCGCTGGGCCCAACCAACAGAAATGCACCTAACGGACGTCCGGCGCGGCGTAAATCGGCGCGGGCGGTGAGCAGGTGCTTATGCAAGTTTTCAATGGCCAGATCCTGGCCTTTGATTTCTACGCTAAGGTATTTAGGCAATTCGGTAACGATAGACAGTTCGTTTTGCGAGATACGATTAAGTGGAACCCCGGTCCATTCAGCAATCACCGAAGAGATCTGCTTTTTATCCACGTGAGGAGAAACCAGTAACTCTTCTTTTTGCAGTTCAACTAAATCAATGTTCAGTAGGGTTAGCTCTTCCAGCAATGCCTGTTCGGTTTGAGCTGCGTCATCGCTATTTTCTTGCTGCGGATTCTCATATGTTGCTTCTGTTTCTGTCTCGGTTTCTGTCAGCGCCTTAGCCTGAGGTTCTGCCGGAGAAAGTAAGATCCCTCTGAGTTCAATGATACGATGAACCAGCGTTTGCTGTTTCTGCCACAGGGCATTGATACGCTCGAGCTGTTTTTGTGCATCATCACATAATGCTCTTAACGCACTGATGCGAGCAGCATTGTCTTTCAGGCCTAAACGGTGTTCCCGTTCCAGTAAATCAATCTCTTCATTTAACTGATGCAGGGTGTTTTCCAGCACCGAAACCTGACGAGGAGGAGAGGTTAAGTTAATGGCGATTCGGGCACAGGCGGTATCCAGCACGTCGATGGCTTTATCCGGCAGTTGACGACCAGAAATATAGCGAGAGCTCAGGTAGGCGGCTGCCTGCAAGGCATCATCATCAATCAGAACGCCATGGGATTCCTCATAGATTTTACGCAGTCCGCGCATGATGATAACCGCTTCATCGGCAGTAGGTTCACTCACCTTAACCAACTGGAAACGGCGGGACAGGGCGGCATCTTTCTCAAAGTATTTTTTGTACTCGCTCCAGGTAGTGGCGGCGATGGTTTTGAGTTCACCCCGGGCCAGAGCAGGCTTCAACAGGTTAGAAACATCCAGTCCGCCCTGTTGGTTACCGGCACCAATTAAGGTATGTGCTTCATCAATAAACAGAATCACTGGCGTAGGGTAGTGTGTCACTTCAGGCATAATGCCTTTGAAGCGTTTTTCAAATTCACCTTTAACCGAAGCTCCGGCCTGAAGAGCACCCAAATCAAGGGACATTATTTGAGTACCGCGCAGTTTATCCGGCACTCGATCCTGTGCAATTCGGATAGCCAGACCTTCAATCAAGGCACTTTTACCCACGCCGGCATCACCAACGACAATCGGGTTGTTTTTTCTGCGGCGGGAAAGGATATCCACCATCAGATCGATTTCTTTATCACGACCCAGTACCGGGTCCAATTTGCCGTCAATGGCCTGTTGCGTGAAGTTAGTGGCATATTTGCCTAGCAGCGAAGCCTCACCGCCGCTGGCATCACCGGCACCAAGGGTTCTGCCGGTCGGTTTTTCAGCTACGCTTTCTGCGGAACCGGCAGTCCAGTGATGAAACTGGCTTTGCAGCAAATCTTTGTTAATTTGCGTGAGCAACTGAGCTACCGGCTTTGACACATAGCGATTAGGGCTATGCAGCAACGCCAGCAAGATAACGCCGGTACGCAGGTTACTCTCTTTTAGCTCGGCGCTGCCAAGCAGCAGGGCATCTTGCAATAGCTCAACTAACAGCGGGGAGAAACTGGGGGTGGTTTGCCCCTGTTGGGCATTATCCACCGGAGTCTGTTCCAATAACTGACGCAGGCTTTCTGGCTCAATATTGGCTTTAGATAAAATTTGCCGAATATCACAGAGTACGGTTTCCAGGCTCTGCAACAGGAAGTGCGACACGGTAATTTCGGAACTCTGTGAGTTCACGCAGGTTGCAGCAGTACTTTCAAAGATATGTCGGCTAACGGGATTTAGCTGTTGGATTAATTTTGGCAGTTCAATACGGATCATCGCTAATTCCTTTTATTTAAGCAGCATATTCAGTTGTTCTAAAATACTGGCGCTTTGCGAATTGAGTTTGGACAGATAGATAAAATAGGCCAGTAGCAGAATACCTACCACACCAATAACGATATGGCGGGTGGTCAACTGTTTAGGTAAAAAGTAGCGGGCAGGTTTTTTCGCACCCATATGCAGACGGGTTGATGCAGGCTCGCCGTTGAGTGATTGCAACAGACTTTGCAACCGACGGAA
The DNA here is from genome assembly GCF_004295645.1 of Limnobaculum zhutongyuii. NCBI lineage: Bacteria > Pseudomonadati > Pseudomonadota > Gammaproteobacteria > Enterobacterales > Budviciaceae > Limnobaculum > Limnobaculum zhutongyuii. Next base: position 2,654,149 of record NZ_CP034752.1, on the reverse strand, counting down.
TAATCGTTCAAATTCATCATTATTGGCGTTCTGCACTTTATAACGTCCGCGAAAACCCAGACCAAAGCACAGATAAATAAATTCCAGCATATCTTTGTAACGTTTAGGTTCATTCATTAAACGTTCGGTAATCTGGAATACCCGCTCACCGCCCCAGCCTTCATTATGAAAGTGAATCAACAGCGACTTGTGGCTCCAGTATTTGGCCAGCGAGGAGTCAGCGCTCATCACGCATTCATCGATAAAGGTACAGAGCACATAGCGGAAAGTAACAATTGAACCGGGCTCATAGCCTTCCATTTCTAAAAACTGTTCAATGCTTTCGATATCAGTTTGAACCTGACGATACAGGTAGTCAGGTTCAGGAAGGTCTACAGAGAGATCCTGCATCCGCAGGATCATGCCCAACAGCGGCGTGGCGGCATCAATAATCGGGTTAACGTTGCGCCCACGCAGGGTTAATGAGTACTGTTCCAGCTTGTTCAGATAGCGGCTGGACTGGTCGGCTCCATGCCATAGTGGCTGTTCACTCATTATTTACTCCTTACTGCCCAGAACTGCAGGTCAAGCTCAGGGAAATTACCGGCAACGTGGAAAGCAATGCTGTTTGACTTGATAACTTCTTCCCATTCCGCTGCCTGACTGTCCAGTTGGAAATAGATGTATCCCGCATGGAATGGCAACTGAGGCGGCGCGGCAGACAATGGGGTAAGCGGAATACCCGGAACCTGCACGCGAACCAGATGTTCGATTTTGGTTGGGGTTGAAATTTTGGTTTGCTGTACAAACAGGCGAATAAGCTGGTCCTGAGGCAGCTGAGCTTTGACCGCCAGCACAAAGTTGGCGGTTCTTAGCAGTTCCACATCGTTAATCACCCCGGTATGTACACCGCTGCGATCGATTAATGGAATCGGCACCGCTCTTGGCGTCAGAACAATGCTTAATGCCAGTCGGGTTTTCAGGATCAAATCTCTGAAGGTACGCGTCAGATCATCATGGTTATACAGTTGGAAATCCTGAGCTGTTTTTGACTCAGAGGTGAAGGTCATCAACTCTGAACAGGTTTTGGTCAGCATTAAATACAGGGTTTCCGGATGTACGATCTGAGTGTGGGCCAGATGGCGATAGGTCGGCTTAGCGGAATTAAGTAACTGCAACATTAAGAATTCGGCAACGCCGGATATCCCCTGCTGAGTTGGAGAACCAATTTTATCCGACAGCTGCCTTGCCCGTTCCGCTACCAGGTTTGCCACTTCCTCCAGAAAGGTTTGCAGATGTTGTGCTACCCGAACTTTGGAAATGGTAGGAATAAAGGTTTCATCCAGCGTTAACATGCCGTCGGCACCCACTTCTTTTATGCGGCACAGGGGCAGCAACGTGTAGGCGCTCAGGTTGTCGGATCCTCTGATCAGGCGGGGAGCCAGTCGGGCAATGCTCACCTGCACATAGTTACCGTTTTGGGTGTGTAAATCCCGGATCTGATGCGGATGATGCTTAAAGCGGGATATCTCAGACAGATTATCTGAATCATGATGGATTTCAGTAATCGCATCGCTAACAATGGGCAGTGCCAGATAGATATCACGGCTATCGGTGCTGGGAATATCACGGATCTCAATGGGCTGAGGCGGAATATCTTCAAAAGGAATATCAAACAGGGTTCCGTCCGGCATAACACCGGCCGCATCGGTAATGCTCACGCGCCCCAGTTTCAGCATTTCGTGGTCAATAGAGAGTCTGCTGAAGCCATAAGAGTAATTAACCGCAGCATCCACTCTACCGTGAACTAAATAATCAATGTGTCTCTGCTGCTGTTGCAGATGCTGTGGTGCGATTGAAAGTCCTTCACGCCAGACTACGCGATTCTTATTTGCCATGTTATTCCCTTAAGATTTCTTTATTTCGACTTCGCCGGCGCGTAAGTGAATAAGTATTTTGTATTTTTGTCCGACCCCATCGATATCAACGATATCCATCCAGTACACTTCCCCGGTATCTGAACCGGTATAGTGAGCAATCACTGCCAAAAACTGAGTTTTAGCCTCAATTTTCATTGGTTTTAACGGCTTAAATTGCCCTGGTTCCAGGGTGTAATCCTGATGGTCGATGTAGTTTTTCCCCAGAATCTTATCCAGGGGTTCAGTGGCAACCTGGTAGTAATCGGTACTGAGTAGCTTTGAGTCATCTTCTAAATAGATCACCTGAATATCGGTAGGAGAAGCCTCTCCCTCCAGATTCGGGTTAATGTTTTTATCCGCCAGAAGCGTGAACTCAATTTCGCTGGGGTTCTGGTCCGGGTAACCTACCGGTACGTCCGGATCGGTGACCACGGTATAAACCTTCTTGGAAACTTCACAGCCAGACAGCATCAGACTGATGAAGATCAGAATTACTGCCCCGATGCGTTTCATAACCGATCCTTTCCATCCAGTTCTTGTTGCAGCTGGCGAATGTGCCTGTCGTAAGACTGTTCGTATATTTCCCAGAATAGTTTTTCAAACCCTTGCTGGCGGTTAGAGGTCAGTTCGTCAAAGTAGCTGCTGTACATTTCCCAGGCCCAGTTGCTATCCGGCGCGCTCTTTTCATTGGCCCGGCGGTAACGCAGGAAACGGGCAATAAGCGCCTGAGGAGAAAAGGCTTTAAGCAGGGCGGTAAGCGCTTCGGAAATCGCCATCTGGTTGGCAGTATGGTGCAAGCGAATTTGATTTAAGCTCTCGGCGAACGCTGAAGGTGCTGACAGATGCACCGGGCACTTATCGGTGGAATACAGCAGGTTAAGCATTTCATCGTAGCTAAGCTTAAGGTGGAGTGGGTTATCCTCAATGGGTCTCAGATGCTTATCTGATGAGTAGAGATTAGCCGAGTGCAGTGAGCTTAATCCTTCAATCACGGCTCGGATGCTATAACCAATCTCTTCCAGTAAATCATAGGCTTCTTTACTGTCTTTCAGATTAATGGTGTGTTTCATCCCCTGAAACAGCGGATTGATCGCCAGATGCGTGAGATCGTTATCCATCGGCATAGCGTCATAGCCTTGCTTTTCTTCTAACTGGATAGAGTGATCCAGCACATTTTGTGTCGTGACCGTTGGCTGTATGGTGCGCGGAGACCCGGATACAGGAGCCTGTTCTGAATCCAACACTTTCATTGGATCGAGAGGCAGGGATGAAATCACCTGAGTTTGTTGGAATTCAGGCAAAGCCAAATCACCTGAGGATGACCCCGGCTTTCTGGAGAGAATTTCATTAATGGTGTCATGGTGATTAGCGATGATATCTTCAGGGCGCATGGATAGCGGGTCCTGATACAATTTACCATCGGGATTGACCTGAACTTTTATTTTGAAATCAGATAATTTAAGCACATCCCCATGCTGCAATCGTACAGGCTTAGCTTTGGCAAACAGATCAACATCATTCAGATATAAATCAGGTGCATAAGCGCTAATGCAGAAGTGGGAATCCACCATATCAACTTTAGCGTGCAGAGGCTCAATTTGCCCCTTTTGATTTTGAATGGACCAAAAATTGTCGGGATTACTGCCAATGGTTGCACCCTGTGAACCAATGAGAGTATTACCATGTTTGCCACTGGCAAGGCTGTCGTTATTCAGTATCTGAAGCGTCAGCGTGTTTGAATGATTCATAATTACTCCTGCATCTTCAGCATAATGCTGGGATTGCGTGGTGGTTCTTGCAAAAAGGTTGTCCAACCTAAATAACATCCGGTATCACTGCCTAATGTCATGCTGCTGAGTTGGTTTTGAGCCAGTACTAACTGCAGGTCCCAGGCGAACTGATCCCTCAAAATGAATGAAACAAAGTTATGAAGTGCATGATGAAGCGAACCGGTAGGCAGAAATTGCTCCATCTTTTCACGGCTTAATTCACCGATCGTCAGAATAAATTTTCCGCTGTAATCAGGAATGTGGGTGCCGATAATGAAGTTTTCCCCCAGCACCGAATTAGCCAGACCAATGCGGTTTTGTTGCTGTTGAGGAATGGCTACACGGCGAAATTGCCATGACTGGATTTTTACTGAAGAGAGATCGAAACAGTGAGCAATCAGCGACGCCATCAGATGAGGCGAACGCCCCGAACTGGCAAGAATACCGGCATACGAAAGCATCTTGCTTTGGTTCACCTGTAGCGATTGCCGTATGCTGGTTTTGCCTAATCCAACCAGGGCAAACATTCGTTGGGAAAACTCATCTTCGCCGCTGTGTTTGTAGCAAATGTAATAACGATATTTACGCCAGATTTTGTACAAATAGGTTGCCAGGCGATGATTAAACAGATCGAGCAGGGCGGTTAAACGGTAATCCTGCTGGATCTCTTCCCAGGCCATATCTTCCAGATAATAGTTTGGCAGTGGGGAGTGAGTACCGGTCAAGCTCAGAAAAGGGAGCTTGATCTGTATTTTGTTATCTTTAAACGTCACCGCAGAGATATCTCGGGTGACAAAGGCCAGCGATGGATTACTGATAAACTGAATAAATTCCTTATGTGGAGGTAAATTCAGTAAGTTATCAATATCCACATGGCTTGATTTCGCCAGTAGCTCAATCAACTGATAAAAATTATATTTTTCCGCCTGTTCCGGAATCAGGTATTCATCAACGACCATTGGTACACCTCATGTGTTGATGCATTAACCAGTTCCAAAAAATGGAATGAATTGACCGTGGCATATTGGGAGTAAAAATGGGCGATAACCGCACCAAACAGGTACATTTCCCCAACGTTATTAAATGCCGCCGGTGAAATAACCAGCGTTGACTTATGCCCCTCAATAATCAACTCGTTGTAATACTGCTGATGGGGTTCAGACTCAAAACTATGAATAGATGCCAGCAGCTTACTCATCGACTTTTCCGCCCGCTGGCTATAGCGGGTAGTGAAATTGTAATTTTGTAAAATCTGGCACAGAGAGTGCTTGTTCAACAGAGATAAATAGTTCAACGAAAGGGACGAGATAGTCGTCCACTGCAAGCTGCCATCCAGATCCGGACGGATAACCCGGGACGGGTAAGTCACATTGCTTAATGAGACAAAGCTCGGGATCTCTTCGCCACCAAGACAGATATCGCCAATTCTTAATTTTTGCGCTTCGTCCCGATTACTGCACAAGGCGCGGATGGAAATGATTTCGTCATGATTAAAATGCTGAGTTTCATCGCCTCTGACAAAAGAGAGAGAATAAGCGATCTGCTCTTGCTCACGATCCGACTTCCGATTGAGATGGAAATAGAGCGGGATCTTACCGTTTTCATAACGGGTCTGATGGAGAAAACTGTCAAACGGGGAATATTTACGTATCTGGTTTTTACTCCAGCCGCTGATGCTATCAATAGCAAATAGCTCATAATATTCACGGTGTTGATGGTTGATATATAAAGGATATTCGGTTTTATCACCATCAAGAGAAATCGGTTCGCAATCGTGATAAAACAGATTAATTGCCGGAGCGCAGTTAATTTTTATCGAGTCGGCGGTTAGTTTTAAGGTTGCGGGCAACGGGCGTTTGAATTTAAACGCCAGAGTAAATTCTTTGGTATTTAAACGATCCAGATAATCAGGGAACCCTTTAAAATCAAAGAACAGGAAGCCTTCGGTAAAGGTAAAATATTCATGCAGTAAACGGTATCCGGCGTAAGTATTGGTCGGATAATCCAGAATAGCCTGAGCAGCATCAAAACCAACGGGAATCGCTTGTAAATCTGGCATAGGCAATGATTGACCATTAACCGTCAGGGTAACGCTGGACAGATACTCAGCCAGATAGAGATATAGTTGGCAGCCGGTCAGAATATCGGCTCCCAGAAACAGTCTTAGCTTATCGAAACCAACGGCTGACAAATTCTGATTTTCAGCGCTTTGGGCGCTGAAATGCAGATGGATAGTATCCGGCGATGCTTTAATCGTTTGGTTGATATCAAATGGCATCACCCAGGTACTGCGCGTGGTTCTGAATGTGCAGGAACGGGAATGTTCCGTAGTTACCGGACTGAATACGTTAGCATGGTGTGGAATCTCTACCGCGGTTCCATTGTGAGTTTTAAATTCAATAATGGTAGTACTGGGCGTCTGCTGTAGATAATTGGGCCACAGCATATCCATCAGGTTAGCGGTAAGCTGAGGATATTCCTGATTAATTCTGGCGTGCAGCAGACTGCTTAGATAGGTAAATCCATCGAGCGTGCGGTTAACGTCCGGATCGAAATAGGGTTCTGACAAAAACTGGGAGGCCTGAGGGAACTCCTCAACGAATTTTCTACTCTCCTCATTAAGATAGTATTTTTCTTGTTTAATATAACTATCTGGCAGCATATCATCCCTAATCAAGCTCAAAAAAATACGTGGCTAAATAACTTCTAATTTATTGTTATTAATATGAATATCGAGTTCGATTCGTTCTACATCGTAAACTTGTGCAATTTGAGCAATTACCGAGAAATAATAGGTAAAGGTAATAGGGTCCTGCCGCACCACAACCTGGGTTTGGCTGATACGGGGCTCATAGCGTGCAATGCAGTGGCGAATCGATTGGCATATAGAACTCTGAATTTCTTCCGTACTGAGCAGGGCATCATTAACATCAATAATGCCCAGCTCTTTAGTTCCATGGCATTCACCCGGTCTGGCGTTGAAAATATGGCGCAGATTGTTTTTTACCGACAGGATAAAGGCCGCGTCCCCTTTGAGTCGCGGCTGATCGTTTTGTAATCGGTCAAACAGGCTGCCTTTACTGCCGGTATTCCAACGTCGTAAGGTCGCCATGTATTACTCCTTGTCCAGGCGTCCTACCAGCGAGAGCTCAGTGTATGAACCCATGCTTTTCAGATGTGGACGAAGTAACAGACGTGTTTTCACCCAGCCTGGTTCGCCCGGAACATCGCTAACGGTTAAGCTGATAGCGCGGAATGGACGACGGCAGCGAACGTCTACCGGTGGATTTTCCTGATCGGAAACATACTGCTTCAGCCAGGTATTCAGGTTGCGTTCCACATCGGCGGCTTCCTGATAAGAACCGAGTTTTTCGCGTTGAATCACTTTCAGATAGTGGGCAATACGGGTAGACAGCATGATGTAAGGTAATTGAGTCCCTAGCTTGCTGTTGGTTTCTGCCGCTTTACCTTCGTCAGTATTCGGGAATTTCAACGGTTTTTGTACCGACTGAGCAGAGAAGAACGCAGCATTATCTGAACCTTTACGCATGGTCAGCGCAATAAAGCCCTCTTCAGCCAGTTCGAATTCACGGCGGTCGGTAATCAGCGTTTCTGTTGGGATCTTGGTTTGCAATTCACCCATGGCTTCAAATACGTGTACCGGCAGATCTTCAACGGCACCGCCGCTTTCTGGTCCAATAATATTCGGACACCAGCGGTATTGAGCAAAGCTATCGGTTAAACGGGTACCAAATGCGTATACGGCATTGGTCCAGAGATAATGCTCATGATTATGGCTAACGTCCTCTTCATAACCGAAGCTTTTCACCGGATTATCCATCGGAGAATAGGGCAGACGAGCCAGATTCCTTACGGTTAACAGGCCCAGCATTCTGGAGTCTTCGGCTTCACGTAGAGAGCGCCATTTGGTGTAAGTCGGGCTTTCAAATACCGAGCTTAGTTCTTTGATGCTGTCTAACTGGGTATAGCTATCAATGCCAAAGAACTGAGGTGCGGCAGAAGAGATGAATGGCGTATGCGCCATTGCCCCTACTGCAGACGTGTATTGCAGCAGCTTGATATCTGGCGCATTAGGTAAGAACTGATAATCTGCCAGAATAGCGCCAATAGGTTCACCACCGAACTGACCATATTGTGCTGAGTAAACGTGCTTATATAAACCAGACTGAGTAATTTCAGGCGCAAACTCGAAATCTTCCAGCATTTCGTCTTTGGTTACATACAGCAGGTTGATTTTGATGTTTTCTCTGAAATCGGTACGGTCAATTAACAGTTTTAAACCGCGCCATGAAGATTCCATTTTTTGCAGTTCTTGGTTATGCAAAATTTCATCAAGCTGGACACTAAGTTTTTTATCCAGCTCGGCAATCATTCGATCAACTAGCTGTTTATTAACGGGTTCTTCGGTATTTCCCGTATCCAGAAGATGAGAAACTAATGTAGCGATACCCTGTTTAGCAATATCGTAGCTTTCATCAGCCGGTGAGTAGTTGGTTTGGGAGGCAATCTGATCCAACAGGCTCATGGAGCTAAGCGCTTGCTCTTTGGAATCAGCGGCAACATTTTGTTCAGCTATAGACATAAAAAGTAATCCCTTGTTAAAACACGAATGCAATCACATAGCGACTGCACATAACCCATGAATTTATTTCACCGGTCTTTATTGCAAGTGGATGCAATAGTTAGTGTTTATCCGATTCAGTTGTCATGCTCAGCTCACGCAGTAGCTGTTCACGGCTTGCTTCATCACCAAGAATGGCTTCGATTTGAGCGCGAAATGCGGGTTTATTACCGAGTGGGCCTTTCAGGGCTACCAGTGATTCCCGAAGTTCAATGAGTTTTTTCAACTCGGGAACGGCCTGCGCAATGCTATCCGGCGATAGGTCTTTAAGGGTTTCAACTTTTAATTTGATAGGAATTTCAGATTCAACTTTTGAATCATCTTCTAAGCGATTAGGAACTGAAAATTCAAGCTCAATACCTGCATTAGCCATTACCGAATCAAAAGTATATTTATCAATTGATATTGGTTTACGCTCTTCTATTGGTGTGTCTTGAGTTTTTCCGGTGAAATCACCTGTCACTAATACGTGGAAAGGTAATTCTTTTTCCGCGACCTGACCATTTGTTTCAGTTGTATATTTAATATTGATACGTTCTTTGGGTGCAACACTACCTTTTTTACCAGCCATGATTAATCCTTTGCTAACTAGATCCTGGGGAGTAAAGTGTATTTAATTAAATCTAATCTGAATTTTAGATATGTGTGCCACAAACAATAATGGTCAAAATTAAAAATGGCAATAGCAATTATATTTATTTTTTTAATTTTAAATGTTTCCATTGTGTTTGTTTTTTGGTTTTTATTTTAATGAAAATCCATTAATTATCATATAATTAAATTTATTTTTTGTTGTTGTTTATTATATTTTGATGGTGTTGCCATACGACATTTTTAGATTTTTATAAATTTAAAAACTGGTAAAAATAGCAGGTGTAAATATGATTGATATATGTATAACATATTTAAAATTATTATTTTCAATCAGTATTTTAATGCGTTTTTCTGTTTATTGAATTAACTTTCTATTTATATTGTTATTAATGTAAATGAATTTAAGTTTTGTTCTTAGACGCTGTCTGATTGAATGATAGATGTTTTTCTTGATAATTGATATTCATGTATCGGAAATGGAATTTAGACATGAGTGTATTTTAAATGAATTTTTAGTAAATACATTCATCGTTTTAAGAAATTTAGAATAACTTACTGATAGGCAGTAATTGTTATTCTGAATACACACTTGGCAATCAAATGTTAAAGGAGAATGCGATGCCAACACCACCTTTTGTATCCATCACTGGAAAAACTCAAGGCAACATTACTCAGGGTGCTTATACTCTTGAGTCTGTTGGTCAGGGATTTATTGAAGGTCATGAAGATGAGATGATCGTTCAGGAAGTGAAACATCAAGTCTTTGTTCCTACCGACCCACAAAATGGTCAGCCTTCAGGCCAACGTCAACACAAACCTCTGGTTCTTACTATCGCGTTAAATAAAGCCGTTCCGTTGCTTTATAACGCATTAGCGGCGGGTGAAAGTCTGCCGGAAGTAGCACTGAAATGGTACAGAACGTCTCCTGATGGTAAGCAGGAGCACTATTTCACCACCAAACTGGAAGACGCCACTATTGTAAATATGGATTTAGTGATGCCTAACAGCCAGGACCCATCTCAGTCTCATTTCACTCAATTGCTTGATGTGCATTTAGCCTATCGCAAAATTGATTGGGAACACGTAGTTGCTGGTACTTCCGGTGCAGATGACTGGCGTAAACCAGCCGTTTGATTTTAGTGTTTGTATCTTGAAAATAGCCGCATCTGTACCGATGCGGCTATCTTGCATAGACGATATAAGGAGTCAGTATGGAGCTAAGGGATTGCTTCAAGGACGAGCTGCAATACATTAAGCAATTGGCTGCCGAGCGAGCAAACCAAAATCCAACATTTGGTGAGTTTCTGCAATCTTCAGAAAACGATGCAGACGTTGAATTTTTGTTTGAACACTTTGCCTTTTTGATGGCTAAACTGCGGCAAAATGTGGATGACGCGTTTCCGGAAATCACGCAAAATCTGCTGTCTCGGGTATGGCCTACGCCAATCAGGCCAATACCTTCCACATCGATTCTTAATTTTCGCCCCAAGTCGGATGAAATTTATCATTTGATGAAAGGCAGTCGGGTTGAAGCCGATCTGGGCAATGATGAAGCCTGTACTTACCAGCTGGCAAGAGATGTCAACGTTGTTCCCTGCATTATTCGTGATTGTACGCTGGTTAATACTCCGACTAACGGCATGATAAAGCTGAAAGTTGAATGGCAAGGAAATATTACCAAAGAGGGGAAGTGGGTAACTGAGCCATTTACGCTGTTCTTAAGTCCGGACCAACAAACTGCCGGGCTGCTGCAATTATGGTTGCAGCAATATCTGGAGAAGGTTGCGGTGGTTTGTGGTGACAAACGTTTCTCACTCTCCAATCGCGTGATTCAAACCTTTACTCCGGATCCCGAAAGCCTGATTCTTCCACTGGATATTCCACTATTTTGGCGTCTGCAGCTGTTACAGCAATATTTTCATCTCCCGCATGTCAATGACTTTATTACTATCGATTTTAGCGCTGAACTGGATACTGTTCTGTTGAATGAGGATGGTACTTTTGAGCTGCAATTCGAATTTAATCAGCCATTACTGACCGATAAACCTATTGATGTGACTACGGTTTTTTTCACCAATTGCGTACCCGTTATTAATCTTTGTCAGAGCAAGCCGCAGATCGTCGATTTTATAAAAGGGCAAAGTACCTATCAGTATCAGGATGAAGTGAACCATAACGTTTATCAGATTAAATCGATCTATTCGATTCTTGAGTCTGGTATACGTAATTCTCGTGGTGATTCAATCAATTATCTGCCAATAACGCAATTTACAACCAATAACTTTGATCATAGCCAGATTTACTATCAGTGCATGCTGGAACATAACGTCAAAGGCGAAGCGCAAACGCTAATTACGTTTATTGATAGTCAGGGAAAACGTATTGTCGATTTCCCTAATAAAACATTTTTTTGCGATGTAATTGTGACTAACGGACAACTGTGCGGCGGTTTAGATATTGGTGATATTTGTATGCCAACGCTGGATATTTCTAATAGCCTCAATTTTTCTAATATTACCCGACCAACCCATGAAATCGCGCCACTAGTGGATAGTCATAGTCATTGGCCCATTATTTCTCACTTATCTCTCAGTCCAATGTTTTTAAAAGATTTGGCCGCCATCAAACAACTGTTGACCGATTTGAATTTCCATATCCATACCAGCGCACCGTTACAGCAGCTAAGTGAACAGCGCTTATCGGGCATTGTCAGCCTTAAAACCCAGGCGCTGGACTGGATTTGGCATAAAGGGGTGATGAAACGTGGATTGGAAATGGTGTTAACCCTGAATCCTGACAATTTTAGCGATGACGGGGATATGTATCAGTTTGGTTTCATTTTAGGAAATGTACTTCCGTACTGTATGACAAAAAATAATTTCCTGATGATGAAAATCGTTAATAGCAAAACCCAGCGATTATGGTCTCTGGCACCAATCTTAGGTGGAAGAGAGCAAATTTGATGAATAAAACTCATCGATAGATTGTGCCACCCCATGATGGGAGTGACATGCGCATTATGTTGATGAAATATAGGGATGTAGGTTATGGATACCGGATTATATTTCTCATGCAAAATTGGCAGTCTGCCGGAAACAACATTTGATGTAGTTGACTTCACGTTGGAAGAGGCGTTATCGACACTGTTTACTTTAGACGTTAAGGTGGCCAGTGATGATGCCAATATCAATATGGATGAGCAACTGCTACAAAAAGCCACGCTGACAATTAAAGTTGATGGGGAAGTTAAGCGCATTATTAATGGCATCGTCGAAGAAGGATTTCGGGGAGACAGCGGCTTTCAGCGTACCTATTACACCTTTACCATTCGCCCGGAGCTATGGCTGCTAACGCTAACTCAGGATAACCGAATTTTCCACTTTAAGTCAGTGCCCGATATTTTGGACGAATTGCTGCAAAAACATAGCGTTCGGGCTGAATCTAAGTTGATTGATTCCCATAAGCAATGGGAATACACCACCCAGCGTAATGAAACCGATTATCAATTTTTCAGCCGGTTAGCGGCAGAAGAAGGCATTGTCTTCTGGTTTGAAGAGAACAGCATGTTTTACAGCGATAGTCGTACCGGCATGACCGGTGGAGAAAAATTGTTGTATAACCTACATATTCAGGGTTTCAACCGGGAAGCGGTTATTCACCGGTTACAGTATGGCGCTAAGATGAAGCCTAATGCGGTTCATCTGAAAGACTACAAGTTTTCCCACCCCGACGTAGGTCTGGACTCAAAAGTCAATCAGGCTAAAAAGCGACCGCTTTATACCATGTATGAAAGCTATGGTCGTTATGATGATGACGGTGTAGCGCAACAGTATGCTAAATATCGGTTGGAGGCCCATCAGGCTAATAGCCTGTCCGGTAAAGCGGAAAGTAACAGCATCCAATTAATGCCTGGGAAGATTTTTACTATCGAAGAACATCCAGCGGATGCCATGAACAGCAACTGGCAGATCGTCAAAATTGTTCACCGCGGCACATTACCTCAATCGGTAGAAAAAGAGTCGGTAGATAAAGTCGCTGCCATCACCAATGAATTTACTTTTATCCCCGGTAGCGTGGATTGGCGGGCACCGTTTATTGCCAAGCCAACGGTATATGGAGATGAAACCGCCACGGTTGTTGGTCCTGCGGGGGAAGAGATTTACGTTAATGAATACGGTGAAGTGAAGATCCATTTTCACTGGAATAAATACGATGCCGCTGATGAAAATGCTTCATGTTGGGTAAGAGCAGGGCAAGGCTGGAACGGTGACGGTTTTGGTTTTATGGCCGTTCCGCGTATTGGGCAGGAAGTGATTATTGCCTATCTGAATGGTGATATTGATATGCCGGTGATTGTCGGCACTTTATATAACGGCAAGAACTCCACCCCGGTATCACTACCGGCCAAGAAAACCCGTATGACCATTCGCTCGCAGACCCATAAAGGCCAGGGTTTTAACGAAATTGGTTTAGAGGATGAATCCGGGCAGGAAGAGTTCTATATGCATGCCCAAAAGGATATGAATACCGATGTCCTGAATAATAAAGGTACACATGTCATCAACGATCACAATGAAAATGTAGATAACAATCAAACCATGGTGGTGGGTGTAGACCAAACGCTGAATGTAGGTAATAACCAGGCCGGTACTATTGGTGTAGACCAAACGCTGGACGTGGGTAATAACCAGACCAATACCATCGGCACTAACCAGAGTTCAACCATCGGTGTCGATCAGAGTTGGGATGTGGGCAGCAATCAGACCAGCACTATTGGTGTCGATCAAACCACTACCGTAGGCAGTAATCAGACCGATACCGTAGGTGCTAATCGCACAGCGACTATTGGCGGTAATGATGTACTAACTGTGCAGGCTAATCAGGCAGAAACCATCGCTATTGCCAAAGCGGAAACGATTGGTGCGGCTAAAGCACTGAGTATTGGCGCGGCCTACCAGATTACCGTGGGTGGGGCGATGAATACCTCGGTGGGGCTGGCTCAAGGCACGCAGGTTGGATTGGGTAAATCGCTCTTGGTTGGTAAGGATTACAGCCAAAACATTGGTAAAGATAAAAGTACTACCGTGGCTAAAGATACCAAATTTAAGAGCGGTAAAGACTATGTGATTAATGCCGGTAACTCCGTCACCATCGTTTGTGGCCAATCGAAGCTGGTGATGAAAAAAGATGGAACTATTACGTTAAACGGCAAAGATTTAATGGTGAAAACCACGGCCAAACAAACCTTTAAAGCCAGTGGTGATATTAAGCTGAAAGGTAAGAAGATCCATGAAAACTAAGGTGATGAAATTCACACCCTATTTTGAGTGGGTGAATCATTATTATCAAGCCCAGTATCGGGTTGGTATCACGGAGTTTGCACAACAAACGCTGGGGGAAATTGTTTATCTGGAACTACCTCAACCCGGTAGTCTGGTTAAGAAAGATGAACCCTGTGGTTTTGTGGAGTCGAGAAAATCGGTTGTGGATATTTTGGCTCCTCTGTCTGGTGTGATTGTGGCAGAAAACCGGTCTCTAATAATGAATCCTAAACAGATAAACCAATCACCTTATGAAGAGGGCTGGCTATTTACTATAGAAACTGATGATACGCAGCAATGGAATAGCCTGTTGGAAAGCGAACCTCATTTAGAAAACGGCAGAGGAATACAGAATGATTAAGGAAAAAATCTCAAAACTAAATCGGCTGTTTACCTATACCACTTTAGGGCGCTTAGTCGATTTCAAAGATGATAAACATCCCGTTGTCGAAATTAGTGACGGAACGCTCACTGAAACCCATTTAGCGCGTTCGTGCATTAAGTTAACTAAAGTCCAGTTGGGTTCTGAAGTTGTATTATTGCTGGTGGGGGATAATTCACCAGTTATTACCGGCGTTATTGAAGCGGAGCCTGTGGAAATAGTGATTGAGGAGCAAGCTCCAATATTTCCTAAAAATGTGATTACAGTGGATGGTCATGTTCTCGATTTAAAGGCAACGGAGCGGATCTCCTTACAGTGCGGGCAGGCCAGAATTACCTTAACTAAAGATGGCAAGATTACGATCAAAGGAAAATATCTGTTAAGCCGGGCCAAAGGATCTAACCGTATTCAGGGTGGTTCTGTTGAGCTTAATTAATGTGTAGCCCATGGAAAGCATGATGCAGGAACAAACATTATTAAAACCGATTTTCGGCATAGCACCTCAAACTATTTCTCAGATGGTGAATCGGGATGTGGTTGAACAACATGTCGAAGAGGCCTCATTTCAATGGCTGCAACATGTTAGTGCGGTTTCTCGCCCTGATTACGATTTGCAGGATATTGCCGAACTGGATGAATACATTGAAGCTAATCTGGAAGGCATCTATCTGGGAAATGAAACGGCCTGGGAAATTTGTGAATCACTGCTGGAAGACGATATTGAGTATCTTTTTTCTGCCACTATTTTAGCTTTTCGATGCGATAACAAAGCGTGGCAGAAGAGAGTCTTAAAAACCGTAAATAGTGAAAATGAAAATGCATTTATCCACGCTTTAGGGTGGTTGGATTACCCTATGGTTAAGCCTTTCGTTACTCAACTGCTTAATGATAAACGTCCTTTTTATCAGTATATTGGTGTTTCTGTGTGTGGTTTGCAGCGTCAAATGCCGGATGTTGATTTAAAAGAATTACTCAAAATTAATATCCCTTTATTGAAGAGCAGAGTGATTCGCCTTATTGGTGAATTAAAGTGCCACGATTTACGAAAGGATTTACATGGCTACCTGGTGCATGAAAAAGAGGAATATCGATATTGGGCTGCCTGGTCGTTGTCACTGTTAGGGGAAAGAACCAGTACCATCCCGGTACTGGCAAAGTTTGTGAATGAAGTATCTGATTACCAACTGCCAGCGTTACAGGTATTACTAAGAATTAGTGATGAAGAGTTACAAAAGCAAATTATTAATCAATTGATTGCTGATTCTGAACTAAAACTGGCTGTGATGGGAGTAGGTATTGCTGGTTATCCCGAATATGTGCCTTGGCTGATTGAAATGATGGAACATCCTGAGCTGGTCAGGTTAGCTGGTGAGGCGTTCAGCATGATTACCGGGGTTGATATTGATTATGAGGATCTGGTGATTGAAGACGATGATGATGAACAAGCAGAGTCTTTCGATCTGGATAATGATGAACTGGATGAAAGCTTCTTTGATGATGACGAAGAAGACGATTTAGATGAGTACGAGCAGGATTTACAGGTGCCAGATCCTAAATTAATTGCGGTGTGGTGGCAGCAATATCAACCACATTTTAATGAGGGAGCTCGCTATCTGGTAGGAAAAGTCATCGCAGAAGGTAGCCTGTTTGAAGTATTACAAAGGGGATTTCAGCGTCAACGAAGTGCTGCAGCGTTAGAGCTGGGGTTATTGCACCCACAATATCTGTTTTTGGAAACTCAGGTGAAAGGACGCAGGCAGCAACGGTATGCTTTAGGAGGGAGATATTGATGGCTAGAGAAGTGTTTGCGAATGGGCGAGAAGTCTCTTCTAAAAAGAGTAATGCAAAAGCTGTGGCCCCACCACCTGATGTTTGTCATACACCACCACCACCACCACCGCCGTTGGTTCCCCCAAAAATTGGTATTCCCATTCCTTATCCTAACGTGAGTCAGTCATCGACACACAAAAAAGGAACTAAGACGGTTAAAATTAAAAAAAAGGAAGTGGGTATTAAGAATAAGTCATTTTATAAAACTAGTAATGGCAATCAGCCTGCAACCAGTCAATTTAAAAAGGGAATTCTTTCTGGAACTATTACAGGGAAAGCGTATATAACTTCATGGAGTTCAGATGTTAAATTTGAAAAAAAGAATGCTGTTCGTCACTTAGACTCAACAAGGCAAAATGTAAAATAGGAAGGGAATCTAAATGGCTGATAATACTGATGGCGAGTTGGGTAAAATCATTGCAACGCAAGGAGTTTCACCTGAAGAAAAACCTGAATGTGAGCAAGCTGGATCAGCAAAAGAGCAGGGAAATAACGTATATGATAAAGCAAAAGATGCCCGCCGCTCGGAAGATGCAAAAACTAAATTTGAAAATAAAGCAAGAGCGGTTGCTGGAGCTTTTGTTAAAACGGGTAATGAGTTGTTTGATAATATGATTATGAAGATGATCAGCTGTCATTCAGCTTCTGCAAGTTTTAATTCAGAATTTGAAACTGGTCAGAAAAAAGGCACGATAGAGATGTGTGATGGAAAATCTTACACATTTGGTCCACAAAGACATACTCAGTTTGCCTGCCATGCAGAGACCAAATTAATATCTGCCTTAGCAGATGTGGGTTTACTGAAAAGTGCGAAGATCACTTTTAACATTTTTTGGAAAAATAGTGAAGGTATTAGTAACGTACCTTGCCCAAGCTGTTTTGATGCAATGTGTTTTGCCGCAACTGAATGTAATGCGGATATTTTTGTTTGTAGTGAGAAAAATAAGAAAGTACCTTTAGATAAAGATGGTGAATGTAAAGATAAAGAAGATGGTTATGAAGATTTTCTCTCTAGAATAAAAAGATAAAAATATTAATTTAAGAATAATAAAGAAGGAGTTTATATATGTTAGTTATCCCGAAAATTCTAGAATCACAATTTCTAATTGAGAGTGATTTAAATTATGAGTGGGAGAAAGAGCATTGTAGAATGTATTATATTGAGTATATTAATGATAAGTTATCTCATGCTCTATGGCAGCTAAATCATAAATCAACGGTTGGTTTGGCTACGGCATTAGCAGAATGGATTTTATGGCGACTATCATTATCTAGCAATAATCCGTTTATTCAGGAGTTTAATGAAATTGAGGCTATGTGGGCGGGATTAATCTCTAAAGATTATATATTCGACTCATTATATAAAGGAAAGAAAGATAGCGATAAAGTCATGGGCCCTTTATGGGTAACTCTAAAATGTATGGAAGATGTTCGTTTTAGCTATATTGAAGGTAAAATATTTATTAATGAGAAGCTTTCTGCTTTGGCGGCAATAGCACGATTGGTTACTCCTGAATCGCAGTTTTTCGATAATTGGATAGCTAATTGTATTAAAAAAGCTATAGTGTTGTTCCCTGCTGAGTATGATAGAGCTGAATGTAATGATCCCAGCGAGCGTTATAACTCATCTCATGAACTTCCTATTCCTAGAGAATTCTTTTTTGATTTTGATTTTGATTATTTGACTGCAAATGTTAATAAGTTATTAACAGATTTCATTTCTTCACTAGATTATACGGTAAATGATTTTTTAAATCCTCCGGAAGTAATGATTAATAATGGTTATGTAGGAACTCCTTATATATATACGGGAAGGTAACATGTATCAGTTACCTGATTATATAATATTTAGTCAAATAAATAGCCCAAATATTAATTATTCTTGGGATGATTCAGATGTAGAGTCTTGTTTGAATTATGATTATGCCAATTACATTATTAATAAAGTCAATGCAATCAGTTTACGAGCTAAGATAGCTTTATCTATAGGTATTTATGAGTGGATATTAGGTCGTTTTGAGGGCTTATATCATAATGTTATCCCAAAACAAATTGCTGAAATGGCTTGGTGTGCAAATATAAATAAGGAGTACACTTATTATTTGGAGTTTGATAGAGCGGAATACTTAGGGCCAATAAATGCCCCTATATGGTGTGGGTTTAGTTTTTTAATTCCTACTTTATATGTTTCAGAAAATGTAGGTATTGATGAGAGCAATGCTAGTGATATTTTTGGTTATGATGAAAATGCTTGGGAAACTGCATTGCTTTACCTTATTTCAATAACTATACATATAGTTCCAAAGAATAAACTATCAATATTTATAGATTGGCTGGAAGGTGTAGTTCATCGTTTGTTAAATTTTTATATTATGCCTGAAGAGGATCCATTTATTAACCTTTTTGGGCATAAGAATGATAAAGACTGGCTTGGTGATTATATTTCCAGGGAAGTCCTCGATCTTAATTATGCTTATTTTCCTGATAAGTCTTTAGAACTGTGTGATAAATATCTTCAATCAGTTGATTATATAAGCAATCCATTTTTATTATTACCTGAAGATATAGCCAATAATAAAATTAAGACACCTTACCGATTATTACAGGAATAGTGACTTTTCATCTGTAATGTTAATGGATTAAGGCTGGAAGGGGGTAATTATGCAATTTATTAATAAAACTAAGTTTGAAGCCTGCTGGATTCCGGGATTAGGTACAGATGGGCGAGAGCAGTTGGTTGTAATTATTAAAGTGACATATCAAATGCCCCAGCAAGAAGGAGAGATTAATCTGGCTAATGTTCAAAGAAATATAATAGAAGCAGATATTTCAACTGGTGAACCAGGGTTTTCAGCCATTTTATATGAGTCCGATTATGTATCTTACAAGCCTATGTGTGATGTTTTATTTAATGGCTGTGCTTATGCTCCTTTTGAAGAGGAAGTAAAGGAGTTAGTGGTAAGTTTACAGGTAGGTAAAATGTATAAATCATTTAAAGTTATAGGTGATAGAACTTGGGGAGAATCGCATCCACAACCTTTTACAATGATGCCTATTTCTTATGATAATGCTTTTGGTGGTACAGATATAAGCGATAAGAAGAAATTTCGTTTTTACCGGGATAATCCGATTGGTACCGGTTATTCTTATCATTGTAAAAATATTGTAGATATGTCATTGCCTAATACAGAAGAATTAAATTCTCGGGTTAAAAATCCAAAAGGTTCTTATAAGCCTATGGCATTTGGTGTTATTGGCAGGGCATGGCAGCCTCGTATCGAATATGCAGGAACATATAATAATGAATGGATAGAAAACACTATGCCATTCTATCCCGAGGATTTTGATATTCGTTATTTTCAATCAGCACCACCGGAACAGCAAGTTCCTTATATAAAAGGAGGGGAGAGAGTCATATTAAAAAATCTTTCAGCCAATGGAATAGAATCTTTTTTGTTACCTAAGCAAGATATACCCGTCATTTTTACTCAATATAAAGGTGGTGATATTCTATTACATTCGGTAGTTGATACATTAGTCATTGAGCCCGAGTTAGGCATTTTCTCCATGGTATCTCGAGCAACGTTACCTCTTAGAAAAAATCTTCATGACATAAAAAAGATAATTGTTGGTGATGTTGAACGTGAATGGCGACATAAGCAACGAGTGCCGGATAAGAAATATTATGCAACGTTAGCTGATTTTATTGTTCAAAAAAGGAGATAGCTATGGATTTAGCGGTACTCTCAACAGGTATAGTTTCTGCAATTGGGTTTAATGCTTTGACAAGTTGTGCTTCGATTCGAGCAGGAATCAGTGGAATTAGTGAGACTTATTTGAATGAATACACGGGAAGTATTGAACATTTACGAGGTGGGAAGGTTGCATTGCCACAATGGTGGGATCGTGTTGATAGATTAGTTGATTTAGTTGCTCCAGCCATTATTGAAGCTTTAAATTTTATTGATAAAAAAGAACGAAAACACGTCCCCTTATTAATAGGGACAGCACTTCCTGAAATGCAATTTTTAGGTAATGTTATTGAACAACAACTATTAGCGAAGATTGAAGCAAAATTAGGCTTGCCACATCATTTGGAGTCACGTGTTTTACCTATAGGCCAGACGGCTGGAATTCAGGGATTGAAAATAGCCAGCATGCTTTTAACTAAAAATATATCAGCTTGTATAATAGCTGGAACTGATAGCTATCTTCAGAAAGAAACAATTAAATATTATATGGCTCAACGTCGTTTGATGACGAGTGATAATTCGAATGGTTTTTTCCCTGGAGAATCTGGTTCTGCAGTTTTAATTGGTTTAAGTAGTTATTATCCTCAGGCGCTATTGCATATTTTGGGTATTGGTGAGTCAAAAGAATTAGTAACTATTTATTCTGAGGAGATTTTTCGTGCAAATGGAATGACTAAGGCAATTAGAAACGCGGTTACTAAATCAGGTATTAAATTAAGCCAGATTAGCTGCCGTTTTACGGATGTTAATGGTGAATATTATAAATTTCGTGAAGGAAATATTGCTATAGCTCGATTTAATAACAAAAATGAAACAGTAGATATGGACATCTGGCACCCCATCGAATTCACCGGAGAAATTGGCGCAGCTATCGTCCCTCTGTTGCTAGGCCTGGCTTTAGATGCCGGACAAAAAGGTTATAACCCAGGGAAATATTTATTATTTCATGTAGGTAATGACAAAGAAGATCGCGGCGCTCTGATTACACGTTACGGACCATCAGTTGATGAATAAGATACTTATCAGACCAGAGCATCCGATATACCTGCCTCAAACCCATTAAGGCAGGTAATTCCAAAAAACTACAACTCCTCAATCTTCCAATCAATAGGCTCTCTTCCTGCCTGTACCAAAAACTCATTCGTTTTTGAAAACGGCTTACTGCCAAAAAATCCACCATTGGCCGCTAATGGAGAAGGATGCACGCCTTTAAGCAAATAGTGTTTAGGATTGGTAATGCCTTTAGCGGCGTCAATGGCATGGTTGCCCCACAGAATAAACACTAACGGCTTTTCATGATTATTGAGTTGTTCCAGCACCTGGCTGGTAAATTTAGCCCAGCCAAACTTTTTATGGCTACCGGCATTTCCCTCATCTACGCTCCAACTGGTATTCATCATTAAGACCCCTTGTTTAGCCCAGGAAACCAGATAGCCATGTTTAGGGGCATCAATATCTAAATCAGTTTTTAACTCTTTATAGATGTTTCTTAAACTTGGTGGAATTTTTATACCGGGTTTTACTGAGAAGCTTAAACCGTGAGCCTGATTGGCTCCATGATAAGGGTCCTGACCCAGGATAACGACTTTTACATCATCATAAGCACAGAGTTCAAAGCAGGAAAACATATCATTCTCTGGTGGATAGACTGTTCCGATAGCGCGAGCGTGATTAACTTTCTCCATTAACGCAACGAAGTAATCCTGTGTTTCCTCATGTGCCAGAAACTCACTCCAGTTTTCCATACGGTTTCCTTTTTAAGCTAAATTATCATTAGATTATGATCTTATCTCATTAAAGATATGCAGACAATGTATCGCGGCCATTGCTAATTTAGTTAACGGATTAAGATAACTATATTGTTAAATGGTTGCCTGCTATCTATAGGAGTGAGTACAAAATAAAATTTCGTATATGTATTAGTTGTTTTTATAAAGTATTTTTATATTTTAATAATGACTAAAACTGGTAAATATGACAGGTGTAAAGTTAATGCTTATGTGTTTAATATATAATTCAATTTATCTTAATGCGTTATTGTTGTAATTGATTTTTTTGAAATCATAAAATATCTACTTGACTGTTTTCTTATTGCGTTAGTTTTAAATAAATATATTTATTTAAGTTTTATATAAAACCCCTCTGATTATTCTTTTTGTTGTTATTAAAGTAATGATGCTGTTTAAGTGGGGGCATATGACCTTTATATTGTTTTGATTAATTCAATTTTAATTAATCAAAACAATATAAAGTGGGTTGTTAAATAACGAAGACATGGAGTGGAACGAGCTAATATTTCGTTAACCACACATCATATTGATGAATAAAGGGATGTAGGTTATGGATACCGGATTATATTTCTCATGCAAAATTGGCAGCCTGCCTGAAACAACGTTTGATGTGGTGGATTTTACGTTGGAAGAGGCTTTATCTACGTTATTCACATTAGAGTTAACCGTTGCCAGTAATGACGCCAGTATTGATATGGATGAGCAGTTGCTGCAAAAGGCCTCGTTAACCGTGATGGTCGACGGCGCAGTAAAGCGCACTGTTAACGGTATTGTGGCTGCAGCTTTTCAGGGTGATAGCGGTTTTAAGCGCACCTATTATAACTTTATTATTCGCCCGGAAATGTGGTTATTGACGCTGGTGCAAGATAATCGGATTTTCCATTTTAAATCTATCCCTGACATCCTTGATGAATTGCTAAAAAAGCATAGCGTCCGTGTTGAATCAAAGCTGATTGATGCTCATAAACAGTGGGAATATACCACTCAGCGTAATGAAACTGATTATGACTTCTTTTGCCGGCTTGCGGCTGAGGAAGGTATTGTTTTCTGGTTTGAAGAAAACAGTATGTTCTATAGTGACAGCCGTACTGGAATGAAGGGCGGAGAAACATTACTGTATAACGCACACATTCAGAGCGCCAGCAGGGAAGCGGTTATTCACCGTTTACGATATGGTGCCAAAATGACGCCCAATGCGGTGCATCTGAAGGATTATAAATTCTCTCATCCCGATGTTGGCATGGACTCTAAAACTAAAAATCTGAAAAAACGTCCGGCATTCACGGTATATGATAGCTATGGTCGCTATGATGATGATGGCGTTGCCCAGCAATACGCTAAATACCGCTTAGAAGCCTATCAGGCTGATAGTCTGTCTGGTAAAGCCGAGAGCAATA
Organism: Limnobaculum zhutongyuii; assembly: GCF_004295645.1. Taxonomy (NCBI): domain Bacteria; kingdom Pseudomonadati; phylum Pseudomonadota; class Gammaproteobacteria; order Enterobacterales; family Budviciaceae; genus Limnobaculum; species Limnobaculum zhutongyuii. The sequence continues at coordinate 2,630,774 of NZ_CP034752.1, read as the reverse complement.
CGATTCAGATGATGCCCGGTAAGATTTTCACGATTACTGAACATACCAACGCTGCGCTGAATGATTCGTGGCAAGTTGTTAATATCATTCATAAAGGGTCATTACCCCAGCCCGTGGCCGATGAGTCGGTGGATAAGGTTGCAGCGATTACTAACAGCTTTAGCTTCATTCCTGGTTCAGTGGACTGGCGCCCTCCGTTTATTGCTAAACCTACCGTACATGGTGATGAAACGGCCACGGTAGTGGGGCCTGCGGGAGAAGAGATTTACGTTAATGAATATGGTCAGGTAAAAATTCATTTTCACTGGAATAAATATGATGCCCCTGACGAGAATGCATCCTGTTGGGTGCGTACCAGTCAGGCCTGGAACGGCGATGGTTTTGGCATGATGGCCATTCCACGTATCGGCCAGGAAGTGGTCATCACCTATATTAATGGTGATATTGACCAGCCAATGGTCCTTGGTACCTCTTATAACGGCAAAAATAGCCCGCCACTGGATTTACCTGCCGCAAAAACCCAAACATCGTTTAAATCTAAAACGCACAAAGGCGGTGGGTTTAATGAATTAAGATTCGAAGATTCTGACGGTCAACAGCAGCTATTTATGCATGCACAAAAAGATATGAATACCAGCGTGCGTAATAACCGAACGACTGATGTTGATATGGACCATACGGAAAATATTGGTCAACACCAAACCGTTAATGTCACTGCTAACCAGAGTACTAATGTAGGCGGTAATCAGAGTATTGATGTCACGGGAGATCGTACCGATCACGTAGTTAAAAACGAAACAACTAATATTGATATTAACCAGACGCTTACCGTGGGTGGCGATCAATCTATTACCGTAACCAAAAACCGTACCGATAACGTCAATATTAATGAAACCGTTGAGATTGGTGCGAATCAGGATACAACGATCAAAGGGAACCATACGGTTAAGGTGACGGGGACTCAGGATATTACGGTAACCGGCGCAGAAAATACCACGTATCAAAATCTGCACAATTTTACCGTTAACGGTAACCATGATGCCAAATTCCTCTCCAATCAAGTTCTGCTGGTGCAGGGAACTCAAACGACAACGGTAAATGGAACTAAAACCGCCACTATTCATGGATTAATGACGGAAAACTTTCAGGCATCCCACAATATGAATGTGACGGGAAGCCAGACGGTTGTGGTTACGGCAGCACAAAATCTCCAGTCTCAAACGCTTACCATCACCGCAGCAGACCAAATTGTTATCGGTTGCGGCAGTTCTCAAATCACCATGGATTCCGCCGGAAATATTCAAATTATGGGCGTGAAAATCACGGTGGTAGGACAGAGCGAATGTAGCACCGTGGCGCCGAAAGTTCATTCTAATGGTATGTCAGAGAATATTGTTGAAGGTGCAGTAGTGAAACTGAATCCATAACGGATGAAGGGTCATCAGCCATATGGAAATAAATAAAAAGGAATTGAATCATGGATAATTGGCAGCCTTCAAACCCGGTGGAACGCCGCTTTATGCTGGCACATGAGGATGCTTTAGCATTTGCTGAACAACCACAGGCAAAATTGTTTTACTGGCAAGCTAACGGGGATGACTTTCACCTGCTTAATACCTATTTTCAAGTTCAGCAGGAAAATGGGTGCTGCACCATGCAGTTTACGGATGATTTTACTTCCGGCGGTAAGTATGCCGCCCTGATAGCGCAGAATATTATCAATTTTTATGACCAGCGGCGTGATGGCTCTTTAGCACAGGGGATTACCGCCGACTGGCTGGTGCCGGAAAAAGAAAGTGGCACGACAGAGACACAATATTTGTTGCAGATAGCTCACAGTCTTATGCAACACCATCCTGATATCTTTCCCGGTTTTTTATGGGTGTTCTCTCCGGGTAATTTGAAAAGCCTTAGCAAGACAGAATCCTGGTTAGATGAGTTATTAACCGAGACGCTATCGGGTGACTGGGCATCTGAACGCATTCGTTTTGTGGTGTACACCATGGAAACCGATCTCTTTTCTACATTATCCGACAGCTATCCTCAGGCCGTTTATCGGGTAAATGGCCAGTACCATTGTGAAAACGTTCCCAGAGAAATGATTGCAGAATCGAATGAACGTGGGGATAGCGGAAAATTCCGGCGTCTTTTTGTCGAGCTGACGGAAACATTAAAAAATAACGACCCCGAGCGTTTGGAAAATCTGTCTAAAGCGGCGCTAGCTATCACTAATAATGCCAGATGGTTTGATCAGAGTGTGGTGGTTCATCTGATAGGCGGTGCTGCTTATTTGAAATGGCAGGATAAAACACGCTCTTTGCAGGCTTATGGTGAGGCACTGGCATCGGCAGAGCAAGCAAAAGAAGAAGGGCATCCCGCCGGTAATAAACTGATTGTTAATGCTCTTTTTGGTATTTGCAGTGTGTACTACATGAATAAAGAGTATGACATGGCAGCCAGCTATTACGATCGGATACCCGAATTTTCATTAGCGGATGCCGATTATATTTTGACGGTGGAAGCCGACAGAATGCGGGCAGAGTGTTGGGATAAGGCCAAAAGCCCGGCTAATGCTTTTAGTGCAGCTTTCGAAGGGGTTGATGCCGGGCTCAATATGGAGCCAGAGTTACGTAAACAGAGTTCGTTACCGATTTTAACTCATTGGCTTTATAAGCATATTGGTCTGACTGACTGGCGCTATGGAGAAATGCGCGAGAAATTCGCTTCATTATATGGGGATGACTGGGAACAGTTTGTCAGTCTTGATCCGCTTAAATCATCTCAGGAAGAGGAGAAGAGAGTATGAGTGTTCTGGCATCAACGCACTTATCCCCTGTTGTCGGGGTGGATGTTCATATGGTGAACGTTCCTGCGCCGGCTCCCATTCCTCATCCTCATGTTGGTGTTGTTCTGGATTTCCGTGAGTTGGTCAATGGGGCTAAATCCTTTGTGGGTTCACTGGTGATGAATTTCGTTCAGGAGAATGTTCCTGCGGAGATCATGGAAAAGGTGGGGCAGGCACAAGAGGCGCTGGCGTTGGCCAATGCCATCAGAAAAGGGGATCTCAAGTCAGCTGCAGGGCAGGTCGGCGGAAAAATATGGAACAGTGAAGCCGTACAGGGCAATCCGATGGTTAAATCTGCACTTGGTGCAGTGAACTCGGTGAAAGATGCATTGGGCGCTGGCGTCGGGCAGGGGGGCGGTTCTGATAGACCCGTATTAGTCAATAACCTGATGCGCGCTACGGTAGGAACCAATTCACGCCATATTCCAGGGTTACATTTCCCATTGGGGGCCGGTTACGCTCAAAAGCTACCTTCCTGTGATGCCGAAGCCTTTATGGGAAGTAAAACCGTCATTGTTAATGGAGATCCATTTTCTTATCTGGCGCTTCCTTCGTTAAGCTGCTGGTTTGTGGGTATGTTGCCAATCAAGAAGAATGGTGCTCATACGGAAAGAAAGGAACTTTCATTACCGACGGCAGTAACGCTCCCCATTCCTGTAGGCCGCCCGGTTTTGGTTGGCGGACCGCCAACGCTCAATTTTCTGGCAATAGCGTTGGCGCTGTTTAAAGCATTTCGCGGTTCTAAGCTGGCAAAAAAACTGTTTTCAAAATTACCACCGGGTTTTATTAAATGTAAAATCTTTGATGCTGAACCCGTGAATTCGATTACCGGTGAAGTGATTGTTCAGCAAAATGATTTTGAAGTAGATGGCCGCTTCCCACTGATTTGGGATCGTTATTACTCGGGGCATCAGGCTTATGATGGCGCGATTGGCCATATCTGGCTAACACCGGCGGATATTCATCTCGCTTTGGTAGTCACTGAGGGTGTTTTAGGGGCGATAGCCCAGTTTCCCGATCATAAAACCGCTTTTGAGATGCTTCCTGCTTATGAAGGCTGGGAACATCACAGCCTAGACTGGCAGCAAGGGCATGCCATCTATCGTTTGAACAATCAACTGATTTTAAGAACCAGAGAAGGGGTTGAGTACTATTTTCCACTACCGGGTGACTGGTTGCACCGGGTAGAGCAGTTAGACGATGATGAGCAGTTATCCCTTTGGTTTAGCCGAATGGAAGATCTGAACGGCAACGGCTGGCGTTTTGAACGGGATAAGCAGCAACATCTTCAGCAGCTGGTGGAATATTGTCTTGAAGGGGATACCGGACGTCATATTGTGTGTCACCATGAAGGGCGATACTTAACCGATTTGGTGCTATATGAAAGTGCCGCGGATAATTCCGGTGTGTTGCTGGCGGGGTATCGACAGGATAATCACGGCGATATGGTGTCAGTTCTGGACGCTCATCAACAGTCATATGATTTTGAATATATTGATAACCACCAGATGGTGCGTCATACCGACCGCAATGGTTTGTCGTTTTACTATGCTTATACTCTGCATGAAGATCAGGTCCTTCGGGTGCACCGTGCCTGGGGCGATCATGGTTTGTTTGATTACCGGTTTGTCTACCATCCTGAGCGTCAGGAGACGTTAATTACCGACTCTCTTGGTCATACCACCATTCTGCAATATGACGAACGACAACTTCCTTTAGTTCGAATCGATCCGCTGGGAGGCGTTAAATCCTATCAATACGACGGTCAACAACGAGGAGTATCGGAAATTGATCCGGGCGGTAACAAAACCGAATGGGAATATGATCAGCGAGCAAACATTGTCAGTCGCCGTTACCCTGACGGAAGCGGTATCAGTATTCGCTACGATGAGAGAAATAAGCCGATTGAGATTGTTGATGCTGAAAATCAGCGTTGGCAGCAGCAGTGGAATGAGAAAGGTAATCTGATTAGCCAGAAGACCCCACTGGGTCAGGAAAGTCGGTATAGCTATGATGCGCTGGGACAGCTGGTTGAAGTCCATAGTGGTCGGCAGCAGACAACGCTGGCATATGATGAATTAGGTTTTATTCGCCAGCTTCAGGATATTGCCGGGCGGGCAACTGATTTCCAGTTTGACCGTTTTGGTCATTTGCAAAAGCGTCGGCTGGCTAATGGCGATGAAACTCGCTATCAGTATGATAAAAAAGGGCGTTTGATCTCATGTCAGCTAGAGGACGGCGAATTTATTAGCTGCCGCTACGATGATGAAGATAACCTGATTGAGTACCGCGATCGCGGTAAGAAAGTGACTAAGTTTGCCTATTTTGGTCAGGGGCGACTGTCGCAGCAGACGTTGCCGGACGGTAATACACTGCAATATCACTACAATACCGAAGAACAGCTAATTGGCGTCACCAATCAGCGTGGCGAACGCTGGCAGTTAAACCGTGATGCGGTTGGTCGCCTGATTGAAGAACGGGACTATTGGGGGAAAGCGCGTACTTACCATTATGATGAGGCGGGCTATTTAACCCAAAGCCTTAATCCGTTAGGCCAGTTACTGGCGGTTACCTGTGATCGAATGGGGCGGATTGTCAGTAAAGCTCCGCATGGGCAGCCGGAAAAGACGGAAACCTACGCTTATAACAAACGGGGTCAATTGACTCTGGCGAAGAACCAGCATTGCGAAGTGACGCGTCAATATAATCAAATTGGCATGTTAATTCTGGAGAATCAGCAACAACAGGATGTGACGGCGCGCCTTGAGTATGTGTATAACCTGTCAGGTCAGCTATCAGAGCAACATCATCAGTTACGGCATCACAGCCAGTCAAAAGAAACGGCGTTTAAGCAAGCGCTACGCTTTGAATATAACGAGCTGGGGCAACTTATCCGCCAGCAGGTGGATGATCATGCGCCAATTGAGTTTGGTTTTGATGAAATTGGCCGACTTACCAGCCAGAAACAGAGCGAAGCCGTTACCTCGACCTTTGAATACACCAAAGCCGGGCAACTAAAACGCCAGAGCCTGCACCGTAGCGACAGCGTCCACAGTGACTCCATTGATTACCACTATGACGTGTCGGGCAATCTGGTGATGCGCAGCGATAGTCGAGGAGGAACCGACCGCTACTTCTATGACGTATTAGGGCAAATTACCCGACACAGCAATCCAATGGGTGAGATCCACGATTATGTGTATAACGCGAACGGCGATCGGTTTGTCGAAAAAGAGAATCCGGAAGGCCAGCGTGAATTGACCTTTAACGACGGTATGCAATATCGCCTGAATCAGGCAGGCCAGCTGATTGTGCGTGAGGATGGCGAACGAAGCGATCGTCTGGAGTGGGATGAAAATGAGTGCCTGAGCGGATTCTATCGTACCGGAGAGCGGGGTGAACGCTATCAGTATCATTATGATGCGTTAAGGCGACGTATTCGTAAAACCTGCATCAATATGAGCGATCGGGTTGAGAAGATTACCTATTTTATCTGGGATGGCGATGCGCTGGCGGCAGAAGTCAGTTTCTCACCGATGGCGACAGGGGTGAATGCCAAACTGGATAGCCGTTTCTTTGTCTATTACCTGAATACCTTTGAACCACTGGTGCTACAGTGCAAACAGCAGGGCATCGGCAGTCTGGCTCCACCGGAAGAGACCGGTTACTATTTTTATCAGAACGATCCAAACGGTATGCCGTTGCGGTTATACGATGCTGAGGGTGAAATTGCCTGGAGCGCGCACTACACCGCGTTTGGCCGGATCGATCGACTGGATGAAATAAAGGTTCAACAACCGCTACGACTTCAGGGGCAGTATTTTGATGAAGAGAGTGGTTTACACTACAACCGACATCGTTATTATGATCCGCGTACGGGAATTTTTGTTTGTCAGGATCCGATTGGGTTGGTTGGTGGGATTAATCCTTATCAGTTTGCTGTAAATATATTGGGATGGAATGACCCATTAGGATTGGATTATACATCAGGGCCAAGAAATACAGGGCTATTAGGTGGTAATGCAAAACCAAATGGTTCAACTGAACATTTATCTGAATGGCGACGTACCATTGATGCTTCATCGATAAAAACTGAAAAAGATAAATTCTTAGGAAGAGATAACGTAAAAGTTGATAAAGGGACGTGGAGAAGTCAGGATGGATTAAGACAGTTTCGTGTTGTTCCTAGTGACTATTCTTTTGATGGTAGTGGGCACGGAATGGGGATGCCAAAAGTAGCTGGGCAATCCCACGTACATTTTGAGTTATTAGAACCAAAAGTTGATTCATCAGGAAATGAAACAGGTAATTGTAAAGTAACCAAGAATGTTCATGTACCTTTATCAATAGGAACTTGAAAATGATATGTTTTTATAAAAATTATAATGGTATTAACTTTTTATTTAATAGTGATAATTCACTTTATTTACTTAGAAAACTGGAGACGGCTACTATTGGGGTACCTGTTATTGAAAATATAAGAGAAAATATAAAAAACCAAATTTGCACGATGGAAATAAATTTATTTTCAGATGAGGATTATGTTTTTTATAAAAATAACAGGATTACATTTTGGTTTTCAGAAGAAACATTAGAATATGCGATATATAAAATCACGGATTTTTTGGCTAAAGGAGATTTTTATCCTTCAGAGTTCGGTGATTTTATTATAAGTAATTCATTGGGTGTTCCTGAAGGAAACCGAAGAAGAAAAATGCCAATTTATTTTATAAAGGAGTAAATCGGCCGATTAGATTTTTAGGTTTTAATTTTAACAGAATTGGTAATGTAGAAATTGTATTTCTACAGATGAATAGTAATTGGTTTATAGGTATCGTTAATAATTTCGAATAACAATCTTTTTTTGAGTAATATTGTAAACCACAAAGACAGGTCGTATATGAATTCCTAAATCCTAGTGTAGTCTCTCCGTTTTTATCGTACCGGAGAGCGGGGTGAACGCTATCAGTATCATTATGATGCGTTAAGGCGACGTATTCGTAAAACCTGCATCAATATGAGCGATCGGGTTGAGAAGATTACCTATTTTATCTGGGATGGCGATGCGCTGGCGGCAGAAGTCAGCTTCTCGCCAATGGCGACAGGGGCGAATGTCAAACTGGATAGCCGTTTCTTTGTCTATTATCTGAATACCTTTGAACCGCTGGTGCTACAGTGTAAACAGCAGGGCATCGGCAGTCTGGCTCCACCGGAAGAGACCGGTTACTATTTTTATCAGAACGATCCGAATGGGATGCCGTTGCGGTTATACGATGCTGAGGGTGAAATTGCCTGGAGTGCGCACTACACTGCGTTTGGCCGGGTAGACCAACTGGATGCAATAAAAGTAAAACAACCGCTACGATTTTTAGGACAGTATTTTGATGAAGAGAGTGGGTTGCACTATAACCGACATCGTTATTATGATCCTCGTACGGGCATTTTTGTTAGTCAGGATCCGATTGGGTTGGCTGGGGGGAGTAATCCTTATCAGTTTGCGCTGAATACATTCAGTTGGGCAGATCCTTTAGGATTAGCTTCACTTTTCGATGTAGGTACTTATGGAAGTCAGAATGGCGGAGAACATGTCGGTGATGGCCTTCAATCACATGAATTAATAAGACATGAATATTTGAGGCAAGAGGGGTTAGCAAATGATACCCGTTTATCTGGAAATCCTGCTATAGCATTAGATCTTGATCACCACACTCGTGGACCAGAAAAAGATTCAAGAGGTGTTGGTGGCGTTCATTATCATGAAGGAAAAGTTAGAGAAGAAAGAGGACTAGGGCGCAATGATTTTTCATCAACAATTGATGATGAATTAGATATAACAACAGAAGCGATGAGACGAGCTGGAGTTCCCGAATCTAAGATTTCTCAACTTCGAACAGCGGCTAAGAGTTTCTATAATAAATTGAAGGGATGCGAGAAAGGAGAAGAACAAGTATGAAAGAAGTATATCAGTTAAAACCCACTAATGTGGATAATGAAACAGGTAGTATCAAGTTTGGGGGAGGGACTTGTATAGAGGGGGCATGGCCCAAAAATCCTTTAGGAGAAGAACTTACTTTATTATTCTCAATTGAAACAAATATGCTAAATAAACTTATTAGTTCTTTAGGTCTACCACCAAATTATACTGTATCTATTTTTTCCACATACAATGAAAGTCGATATTTTATAGATGATATAGTTTTTACTGGTGATGATGTAGAGTTTAATTATATATGTAAAGGTTATACAAGGATAACTATTGGTAATAAAGATAGTTATAAGGAAGGTGGGGTGAGGGTAAGCGAAAAAAAACTTACTTTATCTCAAAGGAATTTAGAAGATATCGATTTCCCTGCTTTTTCCTTTATATCTAATGATATTCCTAATGGGTTAGTTGGGTATGAAAAGCTAATGAAAGAGTATATATTTATTGGCCAGTTATATTCATCTGATTTATCTTCTGAAAATAATGGTATTTTGGGGCTTTCAGATTCAATAGGATATATGTTTTTGAAGAAAAAAATTGAAGATAATAATGATATAGGATTCTTTTTTATTCAAACAGCATGATTTTTATATAGCCAAGCCTGTCTTTTAGTTAATTAATTGAATGACGGAGACAGGCGATTTATGTATTAAAATTGGTCAAATAAATTAATATAATATTTCTCGTTCATTGATGTTGATAATCAATAGTCTGATATTAAAATCTAAAATTTCTAATAAACTTAATACTATCAAAATGTTATTGTTACAGTGTAAACAATAGGATCTCGGCAGTCTGGCTCCACCGGAAGAGACCGGTTACTATTTTTATCAGAACGATCCAAACGGTATGCCGTTGCGGTTATATGATGTTGAGGGTGAAATTGCCTGGAGCGCGCACTTACCATTATGATGAGGCGGGCTATTTAACCCAGAGCCTTAACCCGTCAGGTCAGCTATCAGAGCAACATCATCAGTTACGGCACCACAGCCAGTCAAAAGAAACGGCGTTTAGAGAACCGTTAAACGTTGATTATAAAGAATTTGGAAGTGTGTCATGAATTGTAGAGAGAAAGAACTAAAACAGACGCAAAAACAACTTTGCGAAAAATACAACTCACCATGTTTCTTTTGTACTGAAAACGAAATTATTGGTATTGCAATTGGGTCAATAAAAAATCAACCAATATATGGAGTAAGGCACCGCCGTGAGAATGGTACATGTGGGTGGTATCTTTGGGGAGGTGACCATTCTGATGATGAGAACTTTTTTCAACCGGTTCACTTTTCTCATGTTTATGAAATTCTTCCTGACTATGCACTAAAATATCTTGCGTTGGCTCCGGGATTTAAATTTATTACGGATATTAATGGTTATGAAGACGTCTGGTATGAAGATTAGCTTTTCGCGTTATTCTTAGAATTTTAAACCAGATTAACTATATGAATTTAAAACTATCATAGTTAAAGATAACAAAATTCAGATAATTTACCCCATCTCCCCTTTAGGCTTAACCTCCGTAGTCCCTTTCAGCCGGGGTCGATTAGGCTCCATCTGTTCCAGAGGAGTTACTTCACGCAGTGATAACTGCGAGCGGGAAACAAGGTCCTGATATTCTAAAGTGTTCAGGCGTTTCCAGTAGAGTTCATCATCTGAAACGTCACGCACGTATTTTGCCGGAATTCCCATTAATAATTGCCGGCGTGTACCAATGAATCCTGCTTTAACAAAGCTCATCGCACCAACAATACTTTCTTCACCGATGATTGCTCCATCCATAATCACGCTATTCATTCCCACCAGAGCATCTCGACCAATGATACAGCCATGCAATATGGCACCATGTCCAATATGACCGGATGAATGAACGATGGTATCCCTGTCGCAATAGCCGTGCATAGTGCAACTATCCTAAAGATTAGACCCTTTTTCCAGAATCAGTCGTCCATAGTCTCCACGCAAGGAAGCATGAGGACCAATATAAACGCCTTCACCAACAATCACATCGCCAATAAGTACTGCACTAGGGTGTACATAGGCAGTGGGATGAACAACAGGTATTAATCCTTCAAATGAATAGAAACTCACTGGCAACTCCGATAGTCAATTTTATGACGTTTAACTCCAATAAAGGTATTTTTAATACTATAGAATTAAGTGAGTCATATATTACTTATGTTCAATATTGGTGAGTTATATAGCAGTTATTTTGGAGTTGCCTGAAAGCCTCCGTCATAAAGGTAAATTCCCTCGGCGGTCAGTAAGTTACTATATGCATAGTCAGGATCGGTCAATTGTATCTTATGAATATCATTGGTTTTAATTTGTCGGGCTGGGGTATGAGTATATGAAGGGCCAAAAATATAGATATAGCGATCATCATGGCCAAAATAGTCACTTAATGAAATAAACCCACCGTCCAATTTAAACTTCTGAACACCGCCTTGATTAATAAAGTAAATATTTGAGGGTTCAATATGATAGGGCATTGAAGTTTGTTTTATCGGGGAGTTTAATATCATCGTCTGTAGTGACAACGGGCTTTGAGAATCAAATTCTCCTTTCAGTATATATAGATGATTTTCATCAGTTGCTACGCGTTGGTTGATCACTTTAAAAAACTCTGGGTTGACGTCCGGAATTTCAGTTAGTTGCCATTCTCGCGTTTTTCTATTTTGAGATTGTGTGTAATACACTTTACTTCTTGATAGGTAAAAACCCTGTGTCAGATATTCAATATCTTGAGCTAACAGATTTTTAACTTCCTGTTCCGTATTATTATAGTAATAACTGTGTAAACCATTCTTATCAGAGTAATCCAGCAGAATATTTGGCATCCAGCGTTCAATTTTAAACGTATCCGCATCAGCAGAGATGGGAATACCATCAACAAATACCGTATTCATATTACGTGAAATAATGTTATCACCATGATAACAAGAGGCTCCATCGCCATAAGCTTTACTTTTTAATACCTGAAAACCTTCCGATACACCAATATATTGACCTGCATGATAAAGGTTATTTTTATCCATCATGATATAGCTATCAATTAGTTTTAACGTTGCTAAGTCAACGTGACTAATGCCGGTATTATTATCACTACGTTTTCCCTGATAATAGATACTGTACTTATCAACCGCAAAAGCCAGATTATCAAAAGGCTGAGTAAAACTTTTGGCATCAACAGCCGGTTCTTCTGGTGAGTTAGTCAGTATTTCTCCGTCAAAAAACACACGAACATTATCCGTAAAGTAATTGGGATCGCCAAAGAATCGTACGCCATCAATCCAATTTTTATTATTTTTAGATAAGGAATGAACGCGATGAAACGCTTTTAAGTTAACATTTTTTAGCCTGTTAACTTCGGATGGTGTTTGATTAATATTGGTCTTTTCATAAATTAACATTCCATTTTTAGCTTTATAACGATATTCAATAAATGCAGGAGAGCATGCTTGAGCCGAATGTTGGAATATCCATAAAGCAATAATGCTGATCAATATGCTCACTTTCATCTTATCTTCCTTGATGCTGCTAGCGTTGTAATGGCAGATAAATGTAACAGGGTTTTGAGAGATATCCCTGCTTAGGGATGGTAATTTATATTGATTCCTGAGCCTGATGGAATGATTTTATTGATGTAGGCTGATATGGATTCGCATCGAAATGGCGTCCCCGACAGGAATCGAACCTGTAACTAGCCCTTAGGAGGGGCTCATTATATCCATTTAACTACGGGGACTTATGCAAGGGCAGCAGTATACCTATTTTTATTCTGAGATTCAGCACTGTTAAGTGCGTTTGGTCAATTAGTGACAGGTTGACCCAGTTTTGGTTTAAATCAGACTAAAATTACTATTTAGCATTTTATTCTCCTATTTCTGTGATTGGTGGTTTTTAGATGTAGTTCACATTCTTCTGAGTTTCCCATTCAGTGTTTGATCTGAGACCGTATTTTACCCACAATTAGGTACCTAACCGCTCGGTGCGAAGCTACGAGCCGCTAAAAGGCTGTGATATGATAAAGCCAATTTTTACCAATTGAGAGTTATGTGTAATACGATGCTGGAAGCGCAAGGACTGAATTGTATCCGTGATGAAAGAGCTCTGTTTACCGGGCTGAGTTTTGCTATTCATCCCGGAGAGCTGGTCCAGATTGAAGGGCCTAACGGTGCAGGGAAAACCAGCCTGTTACGCATTCTTGCAGGATTAGCCAGCAGTGATGGCGGTGATATCCTCTGGCAGGGGGAATCAACACGCCGTAATCGCGATCGTTATAATCACTCTCTTCTTTATATTGGCCATCAGGCTGGCGTTAAGGCGGTATTAACGCCGTTTGAAAATCTTTCATTCTTTCAGAAATCTTCCGGTAAAAAAGATCCCGATGCCATCTGGAGCGCACTATCACAAGTTGGTCTGGTGGGATACGAAGATGTACCGGTAGCTCAACTCTCAGCGGGTCAGCATCGTCGAGTGGCGCTGGCGCGTTTGTGGTTGAGTGATGCCCCGCTGTGGATTCTGGATGAACCACTCACCGCCATTGATAAACAGGGCGTAGAGCATTTAACCCGCCTGTTTGAGCAACATGCAGAAAAGGTCGGTATTGTGATATTAACGACCCATCAGGATATGATGAGTACCCGCTGCCCGATTCGAAAAATTAAGCTTGATGGTGGGGTGTGGCGCTGATGTTTATTTCGATTTTGCACCGTGAGCTGAAAATTGCCTTTCGCAGAGGCTCTGAGATTATTAACCCGCTGTGGTTTTTCCTGATCGTAGTAACGCTGTTTCCATTGAGTATCGGACCTGAGCCTCAGCTGTTATCGCGTATTGCTCCGGGAGTGGTTTGGGTTGCGGCGTTATTGGCCTCGTTACTCTCGCTGGAACGATTACTGAGAGATGATTTTCTGGACGGTTCACTGGAACAACTTATGTTGTTGCCGGTGCCGCTGCCGCTGACTATTCTGGCAAAAGTATGTGCTCACTGGCTGTTAACCGGCTTACCATTACTGATTTTGTCGCCACTGATGGCGCTGCTATTGTCGTTTGATTATGCAACATGGAAAGCGGTGGTGCTGACCCTATTGTTAGGAACGCCGACACTAAGCTTTATTGGTGCAATTGGTGTATCGTTAACTGTTGGTCTGCGTAAAGGTGGGGTTTTACTGAGTTTACTGATACTGCCGTTATATATTCCGGTATTGATTTTTGCGACCTCGGCGATTGACGCCGCATCGATGTCGCTGCCGATTAATGGTTATCTGGCCATTTTAGGCGCAATTTTAGCAGGAACCGCGACGTTAGCACCTTTTGCCGCTTCAGCTGCTTTACGGGTAAGTGTGCAATAACAAACATAATAGTTATTAACTGATTATTTTAATTACAACCAAGTGTGAGCATAAACAACTATGTGGAAGTGGCTGCATTCCCTCGCGAAACCAGAGACGCTATACCGTCTCTGCGGTAGGTTTATTCCCTGGCTGGCAATCGCCGGTATTATCAGTTTATCCGCTGGATGGATATGGGGATTTGGCTTTGCCCCGTCTGACTACCAGCAGGGTGACAGCTTCCGGATTATCTATATTCATGTGCCGGCTGCTATCTGGTCGATGGGGATATACGGCTCTATGGCTATCGCCGCTTTTATTGGCCTGATATGGCAAATGAAATCGGCAGATATGGTCGCTTCAGCGATGGCGCCGGTGGGTGCTGTATTTACTTTTATCGCATTAGCCACTGGCTCCGCATGGGGAAAACCAATGTGGGGAACCTGGTGGGTATGGGATGCTCGCCTGACGTCTGAACTGGTTCTGCTGTTCCTGTATTTGGGGGCTATTGCTCTCTATAACGCTTTTGACGACAGGCGTCTGGCGGGAAGAGCCGCAGGGATTCTGGTCTTGGTTGGAGTAGTGAATTTACCGATTATTCATTTTTCGGTGGAGTGGTGGAATACCCTGCATCAGGGTTCAACCAATATGCAGCAAACCGTTGACCCAAGCATGAGAACACCGCTAAGACTCTCTATTTTTGGTTATCTCTTCTTCTTTATTACCTTAACCTTGATGCGGTTACGTAATTTGATTCTTATTCATGACCGCCAGAAACCCTGGGTCGAGTCACTGGTTGGTAAGGGGGCAGGCAAATGACACCGGCATTTTCTTCATGGCAGGAATTTTTTGCAATGGGCGGTTATGGCTTTTTTGTCTGGCTGGCCGTGGCGGCTACGGTGATCCCACTACTGGCTCTGGTTTGGCATACCCGGTGGCAGCGGAAACAATTACTAACGGAAATTCAACGTCGTAAATCTCGTGAAGCCCGCATCGAAAATGCTAAAAATAAGCAGGAGGCAAGCCTATGAATCCGCGTCGTAAGAACCGAATGTATCTGGCGATTGCCGTGTTGGTTGGGATGGCGGTAACAATATCATTGGTGTTGTATGCCCTGCGTTCTAATATCGACCTGTTTTACACCCCGGGTGAAATCGTCTACGGTAAAGGTGAAGATAAAATTAAACCTGAACCGGGGCAGCGGTTACGTATTGGCGGCATGGTGATGACAGGATCGGTAAAACGCGACCCGGAATCCCTGAAAGTCAGTTTTAAAGTCTATGATGCCCGTGCTGCAATCGACGTTCACTATGAAGGTATTCTGCCAGATCTGTTCCGTGAAGAACAAAGCGTGGTTGCTCAGGGTGTATTTGAAGAGAACAATGTGATTAATGCTAAAGAAGTATTAGCCAAGCATGATGAGAATTACATGCCGCCAGAAGTGGAAGAGGCGATGAAAGATAATCATCACCGCCCTGAAGCCGACTATAAAGATAAACCTGCGGCTCAGGGGAATGCTAAATGATACCTGAGATTGGAAATTTTGCGCTGGCGCTGGCAACGGCATTAGCGCTGCTGTTAAGCATCTATCCGCTGCTGGGTGCTTATAAACAAGATGCTCGAATGATGGCCGTTTCCCGGCCATTAACCTATGGATTACTGGCTACTACCGTGCTGGCTTTTGGCTGTCTGGTGTATGCCTTTATTATTAATGATTTCAGCGTTATTTATGTCGCCACCAACTCTAACAGCCAGCTTCCGGTTTATTTCCGTATGGCGGCAGTTTGGGGGGCGCATGAAGGTTCGCTGTTATTGTGGATCGTTTTGCTTTCATTGTGGACCGGTGCCGTTGCGCTCTTCAGTAGCAAAATGCCGCTGGATGCCGTAGCCAGAGTGTTGTCGGTATTGGGTATGATTAACGTAGGCTTTCTGCTGTTCGTTATTCTGACGTCTAATCCGTTTACCCGTACTCTGCCGATGTTCCCTATTGATGGACGCGACCTGAACCCGCTGTTGCAGGACGTAGGTCTGATTTTCCATCCACCGCTACTCTATATGGGATACGTGGGTTTCTCGGTAGCCTTTGCGTTTGCTATCTCTTCGCTGATGGTAGGACGTTTAGACACCGCCTGGGCTCGCTGGTCTCGCCCATGGACCACGGCCGCATGGATTTTCCTGACGCTGGGTATCGCTCTGGGTTCTTACTGGGCTTATTACGAATTGGGCTGGGGCGGATGGTGGTTCTGGGATCCGGTAGAAAACGCCTCGTTGATGCCGTGGATTACCGGTACCGCATTAATGCACTCGCTGGCGGTAACGGAAAAACGAGGCACATTTAAGGCCTGGACGGTATTGCTGGCGATTGTTTCGTTCTCTCTGTGTCTGTTAGGCACTTTCCTGGTACGTTCGGGCATTTTGGTTTCCGTTCACTCCTTCGCCTCGGATCCGGCGCGCGGGATGTTTATTCTGGCGTTCCTGGTAGTGGTGATTGGTGGATCTTTACTGTTATATGCGGTAAATGGTGCGCGAGTCAGTAAGACCAAGGCTCGTCATGAGTTCTTCTCCCGGGAATCTTTCCTGCTGGGTAACAATATTCTGCTGATGGCGGCAATGCTGGTGGTTCTTCTTGGCACATTGTTACCGCTGGTGCATAAACAGTTGGGATTAGGTTCAATCTCTGTTGGTGCGCCATTCTTTGACTCGATGTTTATCTGGCTGATGGTGCCATTCTCCCTGTTATTGGGGGTTGCCCCATTAGTTCGCTGGCGCCGTGATGAGCCGTCGAAGCTGCTAAAACGCCTGATTGTTGCCCTGATTATTACGCTGGCGGCCTCTGTTGCTTTACCGTGGCTGTTACAGGATCAGATTATTGCCATGACGGTATTAGGCCTGATGATGTCCATCTGGGTGGTAGTACTGACCGTGATGGAGCTGCATGAGCGAGCCACTCACCGCCATGGTTTCTTTAAGGGATTAACTCAACTCTCCCGCAGCCATTGGGGAATGGTGATTGCCCACCTAGGCATGGCCGTTACGGTATTTGGTATTGCCTTTAGCCAGAACTATAGCGTGGAACGTGATGTGCGCATGAAAGATGGCGATAGCATCATGATTCATAATTATAAATTCACTTTCCGTGATGTTCGTGAAATCTCCGGGCCAAACTATACCGGTGGTGCCGGTGAGCTGGAAATCACCCGTAAAGGTAAGCCAGAAGCAACCTTGCACGCCGAAAAACGTTACTACAAAGTGGCTGGCAGTATGATGACTGAAGCTGCCATTGATGGTGGTATCACCCGCGATTTATATGCCGCATTAGGTGAACAGCTTAATGACGGAGCCTGGGCGGTTCGAATCTATTACAAACCGTTTATTCGCTGGATTTGGTTCGGTGGCTTGTTTATGGCGTTTGGTGGTTTGCTGTGTATTTTGGACCCGCGTTATCGGATTAAAAAATCATTAGCCCGTGAGGAGACAGTATGAATAAGAAGTTGCTGTTTATTCCATTAATTGTCTTTCTGGGGCTGGTTATCGCGTTTATGGTTCAGCTACAGCGTAATGCTCAGGGCGACGATCCAACATCTCTGGAATCGGCATTGATCGGTAAACCGGTACCAAAATTTAAGCTGGAGTCGCTGGATATTCCCGGAAAGGTTTACGATCAGGCTGCATTGCATGACGGAAAACCAATGCTGTTAAACGTTTGGGCAACATGGTGCCCAACCTGCTATGCCGAACACCAGTTTTTAAATAAGCTGTCGGCACAAGGGATCCGCGTAATCGGTCTGAATTATAAAGATGAGCGCAATAAAGCCATTAAATGGCTGAACGATTTGGGCAATCCTTATGCGTTAAGTTTATATGACAATAACGGCATGCTGGGACTGGATCTCGGTGTTTATGGTGCTCCGGAAACTTTCCTGATTGATGGCGATGGCATTGTTCGCTATCGCCATGCCGGCGATCTTAATGACCGTATATGGGAAGAAGAAATTAAACCCCTTTGGATTAAATATCAGGGGAGCGGTTCATAATGCTTAAGCGTATTTCATTTATTCTGTTCGGCCTGATGATGACCTTCGTGGCCCACGCGACCATTGATACTTATAACTTTAAGTCGGTGGAAGAAGAGCAACAGTTTCGTGAGCTGACAGGGCAGTTACGCTGTCCTAAGTGCCAAAATAACAGCATTGCTGACTCTAATGCGCCTATTGCCACAGACATGCGTGAGAAAGTGTATGAGCTGATGGAACAAGGGCAGTCACGGCAGGATATTATCAACTATATGGTTGATCGTTATGGTAATTTTGTCACTTATGAGCCACCAATCACCCCAGCGACCATTTTCTTGTGGTTAGTGCCTGTGTTATGTGTGGTCATTGGTGCAGCTGCGATTGTGATGCTTTCTCGCCGCCGTAAAGTCAGTGATTCCGGGGCGGGGTCTGAGAGCTTATCTGAGCAAGAAAAAGCACGATTACAGCAACTACTCAGCGATAAAACGGGCGCTAAAGGCAGGAAGAAATCATGATCGCATTTTGGCTAACAATTATTGTATTACTGGTTATTGCTGCGGCATTGCTGATTATGCCAACGCTGGGTAAACCTGACCCTAATGCAGACACCGACCGTGACGCAATTAACAAAGCATATTATCAGCAGCGTCTGACCGAGTTGAGTGCAGATGAAGAGCAGGGCGTTATTGGTGAACGAGACACCATGATCGCCGAATTACAACATAACCTGCTGGAAGATATTCCTGAAAGTGAGCGGGCTGCAAAACAGGCTCCGTTGGGTAAGATGGCGTTAATACCCGGCGTATTATTGCTGGTTGTGGTATCGCTGGGGCTCTATTTTCATACCGGTGGTTTAGCTCAGGTGATGCAGTGGCAGCAAATTGTGAAAATGTTGCCAGAGCTGCGTCAGAAAGCGGATAGCGGTCAACTTGTGGCGACGGAAGATATTGCCCGGTTTGGATTAGGCTTGCGGACTGAACTGCTTTCTAATCCTGATAACGTTCGGGACTGGACGATGTTGGGGTTAGCCGGTCTGAAACTGGGTGATGGCGAAATGGCATTACAGGCATATGAAAAAGCCTGGCAGTTATCACCAAAAGATAGTTACATCCAGATTATCTACGCTAAATTGTTGACCCGTTCTAACAATCCGAATGATATTCAACAGGCCAGCGATATTCTGAAAAATATTCTGAAGACCGAGCCTGATAACACTGACGCGCTGTCGGCATTAGCGATGAATGCTTTTGGTCAGGGTAACTTTAATGAAGCGATTATGGCCTGGGAGAAGGTGTTAACCCTGTTGCCAGCTGATGCCAAAGGTCTTGATGTTATCAGAAGCAGCCTTGCCTATGCGAAAGCTCAGGTGACCTCTAACGGCTATCGATTAGCGGTTAAATTGGCGCTATCGCCAGAGATGACATCACATTTACCCGCACAGGGAAAAGTAATGATCGCGGTACTGGATGGTGAATCTCCTATACCGGTAGCAGTTAAACAATTGCCGTTAGATAAATTTCCGTTAGAATTGGCATTAGATGACAGTAATTCGATGATGCCAGCACGTTTACTTTCCAGCCTTAAACAGGTGAAAGTGAAGGCTACCATTACCAGCAACGATCAGGCTGATACCCAACGTCTGGTTGGGGAAAGTAATGTCCACTCATTTAGCGGTAAAGAAACTGTCGATGTAACCATTAGGCAGATTAAACAGTAGGTGCTGTGCTGTAAGCCTGCATATTAGGGAGAAGAAAATGAAGCGCCGTCTTATCAGTATGGCACTGGCCGGAGTGATGCTAACCGGATGTGCAAACAGCGGGAGTATGAACGAAGATGGAACTCGTCAGGATCCGCTGGAAGGTTTTAACCGTTCCATGTTCAACTTTAACTATAAATACATGGATCCCTACGTTGTCCGCCCTGTCGCGGTGGTATGGCGAGACTATATGCCGCAGCCTGCACGTAATGGTTTAAGTAATTTCACCAGTAACCTGGGTGAACCAGCCAGCATGGTGAACAACTTCCTGCAGGGTAACGTTTATGACGGTTTTCGCCATTTTAACCGCTTTTTCGTGAATACCCTGTTGGGTATGGGTGGTTTTATTGATGTTGCCGGTATGTCGAATGACAAGCTGAAAAAAGGCTATAACAAAGAGTTTGGTCAGGTGCTGGGTCATTATGATGTTCCTTACGGCCCTTATGCCGTATTGCCTGCTTATGGCTCTGCGACTCTGCGTGATGAAGGTGGCGGCTATGTGGATTACGTTTATCCGGTACTAAGCTGGATAACATTCTGGGGTTCTGTCGGTAAATGGACCGTTGAAGGTATCGAAAGTCGTGCTCAATTCCTCGATCAGGATCAGATGCTGGCTAACTCACCGGATCCATATATCTTCGTTCGTGAAGCTTATTTCCAACGTCATGACTTCCTAGCAAATGACGGGAAGGTTGATGCAGAGAAGAATCCGAATGCAGATGCACTGAAAGATCAACTGGATGATATCGATTAATTATTCACGCCATTGATTGAAAAATCTGAGACCTCCGACTGACAGCGACTGTTATCGGAGGTTTTTTTATAGAATGATATCCGGGAATTAGCGAACAAAAAGGATGTATTGATGAAGTATTTGCTGATGATTATTTTGGGGTTATGTTTTACTGGTTCAGCTTTAGCAGGCTGTGCTGAAGATGAAAATGCACGTTGTTCCTATTACAAAGCCGGGGAATTAAAGAGCCAAAGTAGCTGCAAGATAACAACCTGTGCTGCAACAGAGGTCTATTTTTTAAGTCAGTGGGAGTGGAGTAATGGTAACTCTGTTGATATACACATGGATCCGGAAACGAAAAAAGTGACATTAAATGATAAACCGACCTACAGTTTACCCCAAGAACTCTCTGGCAAAATGACCTGTTTTGGTGTGGTGGACAGTGATGAGCTGATGTGCACTGACTCCGGTAATTTCTAAGTAAAAAAAACGCCACTCGTTGCAGAGTGGCGTCAGATATAAAACGGCAGTAAATCAGAAGGTATAGTTCAGGTTGATACCGTACAGCCATGCCTTTCCTTCTGAACGGAAAGTATAGGTTGGGCTATTCGCTGAGTTGTTCAGTTTCTCTTCAATCTTCACTTTCTGTCCATGCATATAGGATACGCCAAGGTCAACTGAAGCATCTTTGGTGAAGTTGTAGGTTGATCCCAGGCTTAACCATAAGCGGTCCTGGTCCGGAATAGAAATGGAACGGGTGTCAGCGGGCACTGCGCTATCGTCAAACGCAATACCGGCACGCCATGTCCAGGTATCATCATGGTAGTAAGTGGTACCTAACGCGATACGATAAGCATCACGGAAGTTTTCTTTCTTATAGAACAATGTTTGCCCTTCAGAACCGGTACCTTTTAACTCTTTAAACTCACTCCAACTGGTATAGCTCAAGCCGTAATGCATAGCCCATTTAGGTGCGACTTTGTGGTATCCGGCGAGTTCCCAGACCTCTGGCAGAGACAGCGTCAAATCACCGTTAACGGTTTGACCATTGGTTCCCCATGGCATTCCGGTAGCGGCTTGCATCGCGTTATATTTGGATGGCAGTTCACTGCTGTAATCGCCGCTAAAGTCGATGTCTACCTGTGAACGGTAGCTCAGGCCAATACGGTTTTCTTTATCGATTTCGTATAGCAGACCCGCGTTCCAGCCATAACCCCACTCGTCGCCTTTCATATGAACGACTTCGGTATCTCTTGGCATACCGTTGCTATTCTCACCGGCATGACGGTTGATTTCTGCTTCCGCGTAGATCGCATTAAAACCTGCGCCAAAGCTAAAATATTCATTGATACGGTAAGCGGCACTGAAATTAAGATTGCCGGTTTTTAATGAGGTTTTACCAGCCAAAGGACCTGCAGCATAATCATCAGAGAATTGGGTAGAAAGGCCATAGTTACTGGTTAAAGAACCACCAACCGCCCAACTATCATTAATTGGATAGATAAAATGAAGGTTAGGAACCCATTCGTTTGGCGTAATGTCACTTACGGACATATCTGAACCAGATGGGGAAGTACCGTCAATTTTTACCGTAGGCTGGACGTAAATGGCGCCACCAGAAAATGTAGGGCGGTCAAACATCGTCATTGATGCAGGGTTACGGCTACCTGATGCTGCATTATCAGCAATCGCACCTTCACCGGAAAACGCACGACCTAACCCTGAAGCAGAAGATTCCTGAAGCTGGAAACCTGAAGCGTAAAGATTAGAAGATACTGCCGCTATAACAATTGCCAATGCCGACTTTCTTAAAATATTTTTGTGGTGCATACCAAAATCTCAAAAGTGATAAAAACTATTACGGATTGTAATAATTGAGGCGGCATTGTAGGGAGTAAGATGTTGGCTACAGATTAGACCAGTTGGGCCGAATGACAGAGGTTAAGGGGCATTAGGGCTTAATACTTTATTTAAAAGTAAATACTTTTTACATACCGGATTGGTTACATTTGAAGCGTATCAAAGTGAAAAATCATAAAGGTAATAATAATCATATTGTTATAACTCAATTTTGTGTGGGAAGGTTGATTATTGTACGAATAATTAGTCGGGTAATAACAAAGTCCATGCGTAAATCGGGCAGGAAGAGTAGTATAGGAAAGATTATTGAATTTTGAGCTAGATCTCATTCAGGTTTTAAATAAAACGACTATTCAGCCGTTTTATTCACAGGAGAAGAGTACGATGTCTGATTCATTAAAATGTAATGCACAAGAAACCGCTGCTTGTTGTTGCGTTGATGTTGGTACCGTGATGGACAACACGGATTGCACTGCGTCTTACCAAAATGTATTTACCAATCGTGGCGAAGCAGAGTTAATGCTGAAGATGCTGACAGAAAAAGCACGAGCAACAGAATCTGAGCCTTGCATGATTGAAAGCCGTTTGACTGATGTCGCGGGTGGAGTAGAACTGAGCGTAGACTTTACATTCTCGTGCCAGGCTGAAACTATGATTTTCCAACTGGGCCTGCGTTAATCGCCACCAGTTTTTGTACAGTTTAGAATAATGCTAACGCCGGAATACCGGCGTTAGCCATAAATGAACGGAGCAAAACATGCAGGTGTTCATTATGCGGCATGGTGAAGCCAGTTATCATGCTGACAGCGATCCGGCTCGCAACTTAACAGAGCGCGGATGTAAGGAAACGGCTCAAATGACGCGCTGGCTACGGCAAAAAATTGCTGAGATTGACTGGGTGCTAGTCAGTCCTTATGTTCGGGCACAGCAAACGTTAGACGTAGTCAAACACGAATTTCCTCTGTCATCTTCCTCTACCATCGAAACGTTTTCAGCCCTGACGCCGGGTGGCGATGCTATGTTATCTGCTGATTATTTGATGACGCTGGCACAGGATGGAGTGAATTCTGTATTGGTGGTTTCTCATTTACCGTTGGTGGGCTATCTGGTCTCTGAACTTTGTGGTGGTATATACCCACCTATGTTTAGCACTTCAGCCGTAGCAGCGATTACGCTGGATGCTGAAACCGGCAGAGGTTCTCTTGACTGGCAGCAAACGCCGGGGTCATTGAGTTAATTGTGGAATCGCTTTTAAATTCACTTTAGTGGATATTCCGGCCATAAACGCAAACATGTATCAATATGCATGGTTCCAGGCCGGAAAGAACAACAATTTAAAGCCCCAGCCGATGCGCGACCACTTCCTCCAGCAAACGCACTAACTCCGGATCCATATACTTGTAGTCGTCGGGAATATCCAACACGTGAATGGTTTTATGCTCTATCAAGCGCTGATATTCCGCCACAATACGGTTCTTATGTTTTTGCTCCATCACGCAAATAACATCAGCCCACTGTAACAATGCAGGGGTTAATGGCTTGCGGGCATTGCGGCTGGTTCCGGCTGATTTAACCGAGAGTTCAGGGTGGCGACGCCACACCTGTTCTGCGGTAGGGCTTCGCCACTGGTTACGACTACAGATAAATAGCACATTCATACAGCAGTCAGACCTCTTCCATGGCTTTTAGCGTTCGTTGACTATTGGGTATTCTGGGATACTCGATACCTAGCTGCACCGATCTTGCCAGCTTGTCTCGACGGGTGTAGAGCATTTTCCAGTTTTTTTCTCCACGATAGTCGTCTTTTGCCCGACCACCCTGGTGTTTTTTACGTTTATTTTGTGAGAGCCGCCAGGCCCGGTTTCGGATGTTATCCATATTTGATGCCTCATCAGATTAATCGTGGTTCAGCAGCCGCGATAATACAGAGAGGTTGGGACGGGTTAGCGTCCGGCTTTATGATACCGAATGTAGCCAATAACCGTCCAGTGGCTATTTTTGCGAATCGGGTTGCTCCGGGTTAGTGGCTAAAGGGGAAAAGAGCGCCGGTAAGTAGTGAACTGCTTGATACATGGTTACCGATGAGAGGGTTCCACAGAGAATGGAAAGCCCGAGAACTTCAAAATCTAACTGTCCCCAAAAAATAAGCAGAGTGGTTGGGAGCAATCCCGAGGTTATAGCACCGACCAGCGCGGCAAAAGGAAACTTTTGATACAACGGCGTTAAGTTGGCAATAATGATTCCAGTCGCCAGTGCTGGCAAACTTCCCCAGATATAGGTAATGAGCAGAGCAAAAGGTAGCTCACGGATGATATCGCGGAAGAAACCAGATGGATAACCCGTATAGATATATATCGTGGGAATCGCAATAATCAGTCCAATTAACGGCCCAAAAAGGGTAAACCAGACGGCGTTATTTATTATTCGATGTGTTTTACTCATATGTGGCAACTCCCTGCGCTGGACATCATCAGACTTTCCGGCAGGTTAACTGGCGTATGTGAAAATAGCGTGAAGTCAGAATGGAGAGGGTTCTTCCGAAGTTTCCTGAGCAATTAATACCAATATTGAGGCGTTACCACCGAACTCTTTGGGTGCCTGATGAAAGGCCATCACATCCGGATGTTGGGCCAGCCACAGCGGCGTTTGCTGTTTCAGTACGTATGTACCATAGCCATGCATAATACAGGCACAGTGAACATGCTCCCGGCGGCAGGCGGCGATTAATGCGCCTAACTCTTGTTTAGCCTCTGCTTGTGTTAACCCATGCAGGTCAAGAAACAGCTCTGGTGAGTAATCACCACGTCGGAGTTTTTTTACCTCATAGCTATTAGCGCCGGGGCGCACATAACGAATCGGGCTATCCTCACTCAACAGAGGTTGAAATTCATCAGAAAAATAGAAGCTGGCATCCATCTGTTCCTGAAGCAGACGTTCTACCGGCCGTTTTTTAACTTTGGGTTTAATACGATGCAGAGCCTTATCCTGGCGCAGGGGTTTTATTCCTCGAACCGAGTCCCGAAATAGCGCATGTTCTTCATCTGATAAGGTAAATTTATTTTTCTTCAAGAGTTCAAAATTGACTAAATGTGATAAAAGATAACGCTTAGTGTAACCCGAACGAGCGTTCTGTCCACGTCAGATCTAAAATGAGTGGGATTATTTGTGTTGAACTGATAGCAGAATTACGCTTGATTCCAGCTGATTTGTTACAAGCTTCGTGGCAAACTAGGAGGTTATTTGCGAATTCTATTCCTTGCCGGAGGGCTCATTGGACAAAATTTTTGTAGATGAAGTGGTTAACGATATGCATACCATTCAGGATATGCTGCGTTGGTCCGTCAGTCGTTTTAATGCGGCAAGTATTTATTATGGACATGGAACGGATAATCCATGGGATGAAGCTGTTCAACTGGTACTGCCAACCCTGTTCCTGCCGCTGGATATTCCACCGGAAATGTATTTTTCTCGTCTGACGCTCAGTGAACGCCAGCGCATTGTTGAGCGAGTTATTCGCCGGGTAAACGAGCGTTTACCTGTGGCCTATCTGACGAATAAAGCCTGGTTTGCCGGTCATGAATTCTTTGTTGATGAGCGAGTATTAGTGCCTCGTTCGCCAATTGGTGAACTGATTAATCATCGTTTTGAATCGCTGATCGCTCAGGAACCGCAAACCATTCTGGATATGTGTACCGGCAGTGGTTGTATTGCAATAGCTTGTGCCTATGCTTTCCCGGAAGCGGAAGTTGATGCGGTTGATATCTCTGTCGATGCGCTGGCAGTCACTGAACAAAATATTGAAGCTCATCGGATGGAGCATCGGGTTACGCCAATTCGTTCAGACTTGTTCCGCGATATGCCGCCGGTAAAATATGATTTAATCGTTACCAATCCGCCTTATGTGGATGCGGAAGATATGTCCGACCTGCCAAAAGAGTTCCGCTATGAACCTGAGCTGGGGCTAGCGGCGGGTACTGATGGTTTGAAATTAGTGCGCCGTATTCTGGCTCGTGCGCCAGATTATCTGAATGAAGACGGCGTATTGATTTGTGAAGTGGGTAACAGCATGGTGCATCTGATGGATGAATATCCGGATATTCCATTTACCTGGCTGGAATTTGAGTTCGGCGGCGATGGCGTATTTATGCTAACGCGGGACCAACTGCTGGCGTGCAGCGAGCATTTTCGCATTTATCGAGACTAAGCTTTACCGCAGCTAAATGGTTGCGACAATCACTTTTACCGGGCTATTGAACGCTCTGATGATAAATAACAGCTAAGGAGCTGTGATGGCAGGGAACAGTATTGGAGAATTATTTCGTGTGACGACCTTTGGTGAGTCGCACGGTGTTGCATTGGGATGTATTGTTGACGGTGTACCTCCGGGTATTCCTTTGACCGAGGCAGACCTGCAGCACGATCTGGATCGTCGTCGTCCGGGGACTTCCCGCTATACTACTCAGCGTCGTGAGCCTGACAGCGTGCGTATCTTATCCGGCGTATTTGAAGGGGTCACTACCGGCACCAGTATTGGTCTGTTGATAGAGAACACCGATCAGCGCTCACAGGATTATGGCGAAATTAAAGATCTGTTTCGTCCCGGGCATGCTGATTACACCTACCAGCAAAAATATGGCCTGCGTGATTATCGCGGTGGCGGCCGTTCTTCTGCCCGTGAAACGGCGATGCGCGTAGCAGCTGGCGCGATTGCCAAAAAGTATTTGCAGCAGCAGTTTGGTATTCAGATTCGTGGTTATCTGTCACAAATGGGTGATATTAGCTGCGAGCTAAAAGACTGGGATCAGGTAGAGCAGAATCCTTTTTTCTGCCCGGATGTCGATCGTCTGGAAGCGCTGGATGAACTAATGCGCGAATTAAGAAAGGCGGGTGACTCCATCGGTGCCAAAGTAACGGTCGTGGCGGATGCGGTGCCTGTTGGATTAGGTGAGCCGGTTTTTGACCGTTTAGATGCCGATCTGGCCCATGCTTTGATGAGCATTAATGCGGTCAAAGGGGTTGAGATTGGTGATGGATTTGCCGTAGTCAATAAACGCGGCAGTGAAAATCGTGATGAGATTACACCAGAAGGGTTCCTGAGTAACCACGCTGGCGGCATTCTCGGTGGTATCAGCAGTGGACAGCAAATTGTTGCCAATATTGCGCTGAAACCAACGTCCAGCATTACCATTCCTGGACGGACGATCAATAAGCAGGGCGAAGCAGTAGAAATGATTACCCGCGGTCGTCATGACCCTTGTGTAGGTATTCGTGCGGTGCCGATCGCAGAAGCGATGATGGCAATTGTTTTAATGGATCACTTGATGCGCAACCGCGCACAGTGCAATGACGTGAAATCAGACGTTCCACGTTGGTAAGGAATATAGTAATGAGAAAATGGTTTTTAGTCGCGGCAGCCTTAGTGTTTAGCGCCTCGGTAACGGCAGCAACCCCATGGCAGAAAGTGAAGGAACCGGTTGCCGGTGAACCTCAGTCTATTGGCGGTTTTTCTAACGGTTGTATTATTGGTGCACAGCCTCTGGAATTGCAGGGAGAAGGGTATCAGGTAATGCGTAGCCAGCAGCTACGTTATTTTGGTCATCCTGATTTGCTGTCATTTATTGACCGTTTAACCACGGAAACTCAGGCAAATGGTTTAGGTAATGTGTTGGTGGGCGATATGGGAATGCCTGCCGGTGGTCGCTTTGCGACCGGGCATGCCAGCCATCAGAGCGGTTTAGACGTTGATATTTGGTTACAATTACCGACTTCTCGCTGGAGTGCAACTCAGTTAAAAAATCCGAGAGCGATTGATTTAGTCTCCGGAGACGGCAAGCGAGTCGTTGAAAGCCTGTGGCAACCACAAGTTGGTGAGTTAATTAAACTGGCCGCCAGCGATCGTGATGTGACACGTATTTTTGTTCATCCGGCCATCAAGCAAAAGCTGTGTCAAACCGCCGGAACCGATCGTACCTGGTTACGTAAAGTTCGCCCATGGTTTGGTCATCGCGCCCATATGCATGTGCGTTTACGCTGTCCGGCAGATAGCCATGACTGCGAAGAGCAGGCGGCAATTCCTGCTGGTGATGGTTGTGGAGCCGAACTGACCAGTTGGTTAGAAGCACCGGCTAAATTACCAAATGCTAAACCTAAAGATCCGGTTATTCCTGAACCACCGGCGGCATGTAAGGCACTGATAGTGAATAATTTTAAGGCAGAATAATAAATGGAGTGGCTTCCGCTCGGCGTTGAGATTTATCTGATTTTATTTTTTGTTGCAATGCTGGCCGGATTTATTGACTCCATTGCGGGTGGTGGTGGGCTGATTAGCCTGCCAGCACTCATGTCAGTCGGTATTCCGCCTGCTCAGGCGCTGGCTACTAATAAACTACAGTCTATCGGCGGATCGTTTTCCGCCAGTCTCTATTTTATCCGCCAGAAAGCGGTAGATTTAAAAGACCAGCGATGGACCATTCTGCTGACATTTATTGGCGCCATGTTTGGCGCCATTCTTATTCAGCATATTGACGCAGATATTTTACGTTCTATTCTGCCGCTGTTAGTTATTGCCATTGGGCTCTATTTTATTTTCAGCCCTAAAGTAGGAGAGGCGGATCGTCAGAAACGTTTAACCACCTGGCCTTTTGCTTTCGTTGCCGGATTCTGCGTGGGTTTTTATGATGGCTTTTTTGGACCCGGTGCCGGTTCTTTCTTTGCCTTAGCTTATGTTACACTGCACGGCTTCAATCTGACTAAATCCACGGCTCATGCCAAAGTGTTGAACTTCACTTCGAATCTGGCTTCCCTGCTGTTTTTTATTCTGGGGGGAAAGGTGGTGTGGAGCGTTGGCTTAGTGATGTTGTGCGGTCAGGTTATTGGTGCTCGCAGTGGTGCCCGTATGGTACTGAGCAAAGGGCAAAAATTGATACGGCCAATGTTGATTACCGTATCGTTCGTGATGAGCTGTAAACTAATTTATGATAACCACAGTGCTGAAATTCATCAGTGGATCGCAGGCTTTTTCTAATAAAACAGTAGGGATACACCCTCTTAAAACCGAGTGACGTTAATTGACCAGACAACATAATCCTCAGGATCTTATCGATCTGTTTGAGCAAACTTTTGGTGTGGACTATCAGACTAAATTGGTTCAGGGCGATGATGAACCTATCTATCTGCCTGCCGATGATAAGACCCCTTATCATCAGGTCGTTTTTGCTCACGGATTTTACGCCAGCGCTTTTCACGAAATTTCTCACTGGTGTATTGCCGGAGAGCAGCGCCGTCAGCAGGTTGACTACGGTTACTGGTATTGTCCGGACGGACGCAGTGCCGATAAGCAATCTGAGTTTGAAGTCGTGGAAATAAAACCGCAGGCTTTTGACTGGTTTTTCTGTGTGGCGTCAGGTTACCCATTTAACGTTAGCTGCGATAATCTGGAAGGGGATTTTCAGCCAGACCGTATCGCGTTTCAACGTAAAGTTCATGCTCAGGTAATGGACTATCTGGAGAAGGGTATACCCGAGAGACCAGCCCGTTTTATTCAGGCGTTGCAGAAATTTTATCAAACCAGTCCATTAACAGCAGATGATTTTCCTTATCCGGAATATCCTACGGGCTGGTGTAATTAATTCACTCTGGTCTTAAATTCAACGGGGCTGTTGCCACCTGATTTATTATTAACCAAGTAGAGATACCGCATGATTGCAGAATTAGAGAACCGCATATTGGCCTTGATCGATAGTAACGTTGAACATGCCAGTGATGATGAACTGTTTGCCGGCGGTTATTTACGCGGTCATATTACTCTTGCTGCTGCTTTGGCTGAAGAGCAGGGCAGTAGTAGTTTGGATGATTATTCACAATTGATTGAACAGAGTCTGGATAAAGCGATTAAAGCCGGTGAACTCTCTCCTCCGGACCAGGTGCTGGTTTTTAATCTGTGGAAGAGTTTGCAGTTGAAAGTGCGGTAATTGAGGCGGCTGATAAACCAGATAAATTGGCCTTAATGAATATTCCGGTCGTAAATTATTAAGTGCTTATATTGGCGCAGTGCTCGACCGGAAGACCGTCTGTACTTAACTGTGGAGAGCGTCGGGCCTACCTTTCCTATGGGCAGTTATGAAACACCTTGCGGTGTTTCACCCTGACGGGCCAACGCAAGCGTTGTTCAAACAGGCTTTGCCTGTTTGTCATTGGCTTACGCCAAGTCGACCCAAACGGACAACGCTTGCGTTGCCCCGAAGGGCAGGCGCTAGCCTGTAAAGCTCTCCCTCCGATTGGCTATATTAAATCATAAAAATATACAGTCAGACTTTGCCATCAATTTGATAATTCGTTTTACTTTTTTGGTTCGGATGAAGGAAATACTCGTCCGAACCCAATGTGATTTACAGCGGTGTTCCTTTCAGTAGTTTTCTTACCCAGAGTCGATTTGGGTTCAGCGCAGCCAAAATATCCGCAGGCAACGGCAGTGGTTCATTAAAGATTTGCCCTGCCAGTGTTTCTGCCAACAGTGGAGCTGAACAAAGACCACGTGAACCCAAGCCACTCAGCATATACAGCCCCGGCCATACCGGAGCCTGTTCTATTTTTTCACCGCGTTTTAGTTTGCGATCCAGATGCCGGTAGGATTCTCGTAGCCGTGAGTAATCTGCGACGGCGCCCATCATTGGCAAGTGGTCACGAATGGCACTACGAACGCTGCACCGGGCTAATTGGTTGCTGATATCAATATGCCGTGGCCAGTCGATATCCGGTAAACAATTTAACAGGCGCTGGCGATTTTCTTGCTGTTCCGCCTGACGATAATCGATTTGACTGTCTCCACGACCATAGCTGGCACCAATACAGTGATATTGATGATTAGCATCTACAGGCGTCATATAGCCATCGTAGCAAATGACGTGTTTTAGCTGGCTCAGTTCAGAACTGGTTGGAACCTGTGATACCTGACCGCGTACCGGAGTGAGTGATAGTTGAGCCGTTTGCTCAAATTCAGTTACCCGATAGCCATTAGCTAAAATAACGGTGGCATGCTGCGCGCTTTTTCCGTGGCTGAAGGTTAGCGCCCACCCTTGTTCCGCTAGTTTTAATCCAGTGAGGGAGTGTTGGTAACAGGTTTTCATTCCAAGCGTTTGTGCATGGTTTAATGCATTAGCGGTTAACTGCCGGGGAGAAAGCCATCCACCTAAAGGATAGTGGATACCGCCGCAGCCGGTAGGTAGCCCGCATAACGTTTCGACCTGCTGTTGTGACAAATGACAGGCGATCTCTGGTAGAGGATTTGAGGCCAGAATGACGTCATTTTTATTTCGGCTCTTTTCGTCATAGCCCAGTTGGGTTACACCACACCATTGATGGTCAAAGTCTATTCCTTCGCTTAACAGGCTATCGTAACGCTGGCGGGCAAAAGTAAACGCATGGCTGAAGAACCGAGTCATGGCATTTTCCCTGCCTAACAAGGGGTAGAGAGCGCCCTGATAGTTTCCTGATGCACCCTGAGCGGGCAAATCATCAGCACAATACAGTGTAACCGTTGCTCCCCGACGGAGCAGGGCCAGAGCCGTCATAGCACTGGCGATACCACCACCAATAATCGCTACATCCATTGGCTGTTGGGCACACGGACTGGTATACCAGGGCATATTTAGCGGTTGCTGAGGTGGCAAATCTGGCTGGCGAACCCCCACCAACATTTCTCGTTTTTGCCCAAATCCCTTAATACGTGAAACATCAAAACCAGCGTCCTGCAAGCCCCTGCGAACGAAACCGGCGGCAGTGAAGGTGGCAAAGGTACCTTGCTCAGCGGCAAGTCTGACCATTTGTTGAAATAGCAGTGGGGTCCACATATCCGGATTTTTTGAGGGCGCAAAACCGTCGAGAAACCAGACATCAACTTTGCCATTAACGCTGTCATCAAGCTGAGGCAGCAGTGTATTCACATCACCAAACCACAGATCCAGTGTTACCCGACCATCGTCGAGCAACAACCGATGGCAGCCGGGCAGGGCAGAGGGCCACTGTTGTTGGAGCTGTTCACATAACGATGAAAATTGTGGCCATGTCTGATGAACCTGCTGTAAGTCTTCGCGCCGTAAAGGGAATTTTTCAAAGCTAATGAAATGCAGATGTTTTAACGGCGTTTCCTGATGATGGGCATAAAACTGGCGAAAAGCATGCCATAAGGTCAAAAAATTTAGTCCGGTACCAAATCCGGTTTCAGCCACGGTAAAACTACGCTTAGCATGTACAGTGAATCTTTCAGGAATATGATTGCCCGTTAGAAAAACATATTTTGTCTCTTCCTGACCATCCTGATTCGAAAAATAGACATCATCAAATTCTCGGGAAACAGGTGTACCCTGTTCGTTCCAGTTGAGGTCAGCATGTTGGATTGAGGTGTGATTCACGTTAAAAGACCGTCTGTTCAAGTGCTAGCGAGAGCCTAATGATGGACGACTCGTCAGGAAATTAACATCTTTTGTTGCATCTTTTTTGCTGATCGGACTTGTTCAGCTTACAAGTGTAAGCTAATCTGTTATGCAAATTCCGCCATGCTATATAAAGTAAAAACAGAGGTAATAGATGAAACGTGCAGTTATCACCGGTTTAGGTGTTATTTCTAGTATTGGTAATAATAAACAAGAAGTCCTTGAGTCTTTAGAATTAGGACGCTCTGGTATTACCCATGCTCAGGAACTGCAAGATGCCGGCATGCGTAGTCATGTTTGGGGTAATATTAAGCTGGATACCGCTGGGTTAATTGACCGTAAAGTTGCTCGTTTTATGAGTGATGCTTCAATTTATGCCTATCTTTCTATGCAGGAAGCCATTCAGGATTCAGGATTAGCGGATAATCAGGTTTCTAATGAGCGTACCGGTTTAGTGGTTGGCTCTGGCGGTGGTTCTCCACGTAGCCAGGTTGCTGGCGCTGATGGTATGCGTTCTCGTGGTTTACGTGGCGTTGGTCCTTATATGGTGACCAAAGCGATGGCCTCAGGTGTTTCTGCCTGTCTGGCAACCCCATTTAAAATTCGTGGTGTTAACTACTCAATCAGTTCTGCCTGTGCCACCTCTGCGCACTGTATTGGCCATGCGGTTGAACTGATTCAACTGGGCAAGCAGGATGTCGTGTTTGCCGGCGGCGGCGAAGAGCTGTGCTGGGAACTCTCCTGTGAGTTTGATGCCATGGGCGCACTATCTACCCAATACAACGACACGCCAGAAAAAGCCTCTCGTACTTATGATTCAGCCCGTGACGGCTTTGTTATCTCTGGCGGCGGCGGCATGGTCGTCGTGGAAGAGTTGGAGCATGCTCTGGCACGTGGTGCACATATCTACGCTGAAATCGTAGGTTATGGCGCAACATCTGACGGTGCCGATATGGTAGCTCCATCAGGCGAAGGTGCTGCACGTTGTATGAGAATGGCAATGCACGGTGTTGATACACCGATTGACTACCTCAACGTTCATGGTACTTCTACCCCGGTTGGTGATGTGAAAGAACTGGGCGCGATTCGTGAAGTGTTTGGTGATAACACCCCGGCCATTTCTTCTACTAAAGCGATGACGGGTCACGCGCTGGGTGCCGCTGGTGTACATGAAGCCATCTATACTTTGCTGATGGTCGAACACGGCTTTATCGCTCCAAGCATTAATATTGAAAACCTGGATGAACAGGCTGCCGGTATGAACATTATTACCAAGACAACGCGTCGTGAATTAACCACGGCAATGTCTAACAGTTTCGGCTTTGGTGGTACCAACGCCACGCTGGTAATGCGTAAATACAGCAAATAAGCTTTTTAGTTTATCTGTAAAAAAACAGCCGGTGAGATAATCACCGGCTGTTTTTATTTTATTGGATGGGGTAAAACCCATCAGGTTATTCAGGTATCATAGTGGCTATTCTGGCCCAGCCATCCTTGGTTAATAAAAGCTCTTTCGAACAACTGGATTGTCGAAGGACGGTTAAATGCTTCTATGTCTTTGAAAGATAAAAAATCATCTGTATTAGTCCCCATTATTTTGCTGCTTATTGCCATGTTATCTATTCAGGGCGGTGCATCGTTGGCGAAAACACTTTTCCCTGCGGTTGGTGCTCAGGGGGTAACGGCTTATCGCCTGTTTTTGGGTACCATCATTCTGATGATTTTTTTACGTCCGTGGCGTAAACAGACAACCCGAACACCTGCTCCCGGTGCGTGTTGGTGGCTGGTGGCATATGGCCTGTCCCTTGGTGGTATGAATCTGCTGTTTTATATGTCTTTACGGACAGTACCTCTGGGAATTGCAGTTGCATTAGAGTTTATTGGGCCGCTGGCCGTGGCGATGTGTTCTTCCCGTCGGGTGGTGGACTTTCTGTGGATTGGTCTGGTGATTGTTGGGCTGGGTTTACTGTTACCGCTACGTCAGTCGGTGAACGGCATCGATCCGGTAGGTGCCTGTTATGCATTGGGTGCAGGCTTTTTCTGGGCGCTGTATATCGTATTTGGTCAACGTGCTGGTGCTAACTATGGAACCCGTTCTGTAGCATTAGGTGCGCTGGTAGCAACGATTATAGCTGTACCTATTGGGGTTGCTCATGCAGGCAGCGATCTGTTTGCCTTATCGTTATTGCCGGTAGCGATTGGCGTGGCGATTCTCTCTACCGCATTACCTTACTCACTGGAAATGGTGGCTTTGACTCGTCTCCCAGCTCAAACCTTCGGTACTCTGACCAGTCTGGAACCCGCGATTGGTGCGCTTTCGGGGCTGATTTTCCTTAATGAAACCCTCTCATGGATGCAATGGATGGGGTTGTTTGCCGTCATTGTTGCTTCGATGGGGGCTTCATTGACGATTAAGCGTAAGACAAAGTTGGAGACGGTGGAGATAGAGAAGGGCGGCGTTGTTTTGGATAAATAAGCTAATTTAGCTCGTCGTCTGTTTTGTCGGTGAAGAGTTCGCTGTTTTGCTCGACTGCCTGTGTGGCGGCCGAGCAAAGAATATAAGGGTCAAACCGTCAAAATTTATAGATCCAACAATAACCCCTGATACTCACTCAAATCTCCCAGATTCTGTTTCACCCACTCAGGATTATAATAAGTATCCAAGTACCGCTCACCGCTGTCACACAGTAAAGTCACTATTGCGCCGGTTTCACCTTTGTCGCGCATCCGTATCATTAACTGTAGCGCACCCCAAACGTTGGTACCGGTGGAAGCGCCGGTTTTACGGCCAAGGATCTTTTCCAGCCAGAGAATGGTCGCGATGCTGGCAGCGTCTGGAACCTGTATCATTTCGTCAATGACTTGTGGAATAAATGAAGGCTCAACGCGCGGGCGACCAATACCCTCAATGCGACTACCACAATGGGCGGATGGAGTACGGTCTCCCGTTTGGTAATAGTTGTAAAATACCGAGTTTTCCGGGTCGACGACGACCAATCGAGTATCGTGTCCCTGATAGCGAATGTAACGTCCCAGCGTTGCAGAGGTACCACCGGTACCGGCACTCATGACAATATAGTCAGGGATAGTATGAGGCTCGCGTTGCATCTGGCGGAAGATACTATCAGCGATATTGTTATTACCACGCCAGTCGGTTGCCCGTTCAGCATAAGTAAACTGGTCCATATAGTGACCATTTAGCTCTTTTGCCAAACGTTCTGACGCTTCGTAAATTTCGGATGGATGTTTTACAAAATGACAGCGACCGCCGTAAAACTCAATCAGTTCTATTTTACGTTTGGCGGTACAGTCAGGCATGACGGCAATAAACGGCAGGCCCAGTAAACGCGCAAAGTAAGCTTCAGACACTGCGGTACTGCCTGATGAAGCCTCAATAATGGTCGTGTCCTGTTTGATCCAGCCATTGGATAAGCCGTATAAAAACAGAGAGCGTGCCAGACGATGTTTCAGGCTGCCGGTAGGATGGGTGCTTTCGTCTTTCAGATAGAGATGAATACCGGGAAACTGTGGAAGTTGCATACGGATCAAGTGTGTATCGGCGGAACGTTGGAAATCTGCTTCAATTTCACTGATAGCTTGTTTTACCCATTGGCGATTCATATTCTTTTCCTGTAACGGCCTGTTAATAACCTGTCAGGCAGGTTTGATTCTATACTGATAGATTAACCGCGTTGACAGAAAAAATTATTGCTATTTTTACTGTATAATAGTCATATGGTAGAAAATATTTCTCTCAGAGGCCGATGTGTTAGATAAAATTGACCGAAAAATGCTGACTCTGTTACAAAAGGATTGCACTCTGTCACTTCAGACGCTGGCGGATGAGGTCAGCCTGACTTCAACACCCTGTTGGAAACGCCTGAAAAGGCTGGAAGACGAAGGATATATTCGCCATAAAGTCGCCCTGTTAGATGCGGAGAAGCTGGGGCTGAGCCTGACGGCTTTTGTGCTGATAAAAACCCAGTGCCATAGCCGCGACTGGTATCAAAGCTTTGTGGATTGTGTGGAAGATATGCCCGAAGTGATGGCCTTTTATCGCATGGCTGGTGAATATGATTATCTGATGCGCGTTCAGGTTGCCGATATGAAGAGCTTTGATAATTTTTATAAGCGTCTGGTTAATAGCGTGAGCGGGCTTAGCGATGTGACCTCCAGCTTTGCTATGGAAGAGATAAAGCTCACGACTTGTTTACCTATTACTGAATAGGATAATTTTTAGCGCTAAATGAGAAATAATTTCATTTGGCCTGGCTGAAAATGGTATCCTTTCGCCGCTGATTTTATTGAATTTAAACTAATGCAGTCACTCTCCAGAGACTGCCTGATGACCGGATTAATATAGTGAAACTGTTCTCTCAATTGCGCTGGTTTTTTGTTTTACAGTGGAAACGCTATTTAGGTGCAGTGACACTTCTTATCATCATTGCCCTGATGCAGTTATTGCCTCCCAAGCTGGTAGGTACGATTGTTGACGGTATCACCCATCGCCAGATGGATGGTTATACCGTGATGATGTGGATTGGTCTGATCGTTGGCACGGCTGTCGTTATCTATTTGCTGCGTTATGTATGGCGCGTATTGTTATTTGGTGCCTCTTATCTACTGGCTGTTGAGCTACGTAATAAATTTTATCGTCAACTGAGCCGCCAGCATCCCAATTTTTACCTGCGTCACCGTACCGGCGATCTCATTGCCAGAGCAACCAATGATGTAGATCGGGTGGTATTTGCTGCCGGGGAAGGGGTCTTAACACTGGTGGATTCGCTGGTGATGGGTTGTGCCGTGCTGGTGGTGATGAGCGTTCAAATTAGCTGGCAATTAACGCTGTTATCTTTATTGCCCATGCCAATCATGGCCATCTTTATTAAACGTTATGGTGATGAGTTACATAATCGTTTTCGCGTGGCGCAGGCGGCATTTTCATCTTTAAACGATCGCACTCAAGAAAGCCTGACCAGCATTCGGATGATCAAATCATTTGGTCTGGAAAATTACCAGTCAAAACTCTTTTCTGATGTTGCTACCGATGCCGGTCATAAAAATATGCGGGTAGCGAGAGTGGATGCCCGCTTTGATCCTACTATCTATCTGGCAGTTGCCTGCGCCAATATGCTGGCGATTGGCGGTGGTAGCTGGATGGTGATCCATAATCAGATGACATTGGGGCAACTGACCAGTTTTGTGATGTATTTAGGCCTGATGATTTGGCCAATGTTAGCGCTGGCATGGATGTTTAATATCGTTGAACGGGGCAGTGCTGCCTACGGGCGTATTTCCAGCTTGCTGGAAGAAGCGCCGGAAGTGGTGGATGGGGATTTGGATTTACCTCCTGGTCGTGGCGTACTGGATATTAACATTCAACGTTTTCACTATCCGCTAACCGAAAAAGCCTCACTGGAAGATGTTCATACCCGTCTGGAGCCCGGAAAAACCCTGGGTTTATGCGGCCCAACCGGTTCCGGCAAAAGCTCACTATTGGCACTGATTCAACGCCAGTTTGATGTTACCGAAGGGGATATTTGCTATCACTCATTACCGCTGCGGCAGGTCAAACTGGATGAATGGCGAGCTCGTTTATCGGTGGTGAGTCAGATGCCGTTCCTGTTTTCCGCCACCATCGCAGAAAATATTGCACTGGGTTATCCGCAGGCTACACAGGATGAAATTGAACAGGCTGCCGCGCTGGCCTGTGTGCATGAAGATATTCTGAATCTCGCGCAAGGGTATCAAACCGAGGTCGGTGAACGCGGTGTGATGTTATCTGGTGGGCAGAAACAGCGTATCGCCATCGCCAGAGCGTTATTAATGGAAAGTGAAATACTGATCCTTGATGATGCACTTTCTGCGGTAGATGGTCGCACCGAGTATCAGATCCTGCAAAATTTACGTCAGTGGGGGAAGGACCGTACTTTAATCATCAGCGCACATCGGCTCTCAGGATTGCTGTATGCCAATGAAATTCTGGTGTTGCAGGATGGTCGTGTAACTCAGCGAGGCTCGCATTCAGAACTGGCAGAGCAGGCTGGATGGTATCGCAATATGTATCGCTATCAGCAACTGGAAGCCGCACTGGATGAGTAATATGACGACCAACAAAAATCAAAAATTCCGTCAATTATGGCCAACGCTGAAGCGCTTGCTGGCCTATGGTGCTCCTTATCGTAAACCATTAAGTCTTGCCGCCTTATTGTTGTGGCTAGCCGCAGGGGCGGAAGTTTGTGGTCCGGTACTGATCAGCTATTTTATTGACAATATGGTGGCTAAAAATATTATGCCGCCCGGCAAAGTCGCTGCGCTGGCGGTCGTGTTTTTACTGCTACAAATACTGGCAGCCACGCTGCGCTACAATCAGGCGTTATTGTTTAACCGTGCCGCCGTTGGCGTAGTACAAACTATCCGTAGTGATGTGATGGACGCTGCGCTAAAACAACCTATCGCTATTTTTGATACCCAGCCGGTTGGTCAGCTAATTTCAAAAGTGACTAACGATACCGAAGTGATTAAAGATCTGTATGTCACCGTGGTGGCGACGGTATTGCGCAGTGCAGCATTAATCAGCGCAATGCTGATTGCCATGTTTAGTCTGGACTGGCGTATGGCACTGGTAGCGATGGCGATATTCCCGGTGGTTCTTGTTTTGATGAGTATTTATCAACGCTATAGCACACCGGTTATACGTCAGGTGCGTAGTCTGTTAGCCGATATCAACAATCGCTTTAATGAAGCTATCAGCGGCATGGTGGTATTACAGCAATTTCGTCAACAGGTTCGCTTTGGTGAGCAGTTGGGCGAAACTAACCGCACTCACTATATGATGCGCCTGAAGACCTTACGTCTGGAAAGCTTGCTGCTGCGCCCGCTGTTAAGTTTGATTTCTGCACTGGTTTTGAGCGGGCTATTAATGTTGTTTGGCTTTAGCCCGGAAGGTTCCATCGGTGTTGGTGTGTTGTATGCCTTTATTAACTATTTGTCGCGGTTGAATGAACCACTGATTGAGCTGGCTTCTCAGCAAGCTATGCTGCAACAGGCTGTGGTTGCCGGTGAGCGTATTTTTGAGCTGATGGATGGGGAACAACAGAAATACGGTGATGATAATCAACCGCTGCTGTCGGGGAAAATTGATATTCGCGACCTGAGCTTTTCCTATAACCGAAGCAAAACGGTTTTGAGCGACATTAATCTGTCGGTTCCATCTCGTGATTTTATTGCCTTGGTAGGCCATACCGGCAGTGGCAAAAGCACATTGGCTAATTTGTTAATGGGTTACTATCCGCTTTCTAAAGGGGAGATTTGCCTCGACGATCGTCCTTTACACTCCCTGAGCCATCAGGTGTTGCGTACCGGCGTAGCGATGGTACAGCAAGACCCGGTGGTACTGGCGGATACGGTTTATGCTAACGTGGCCTTGGGGCGAGCAATTAGCGAAGAACAGGTATGGGAAGCGTTACGTATTTCTCAATTGGAAACGCTGATCAAAGCCATGCCTTCTGATATTAATACGGTGCTGGGTGAACAGGGGAACAATCTTTCGGTAGGGCAGAAGCAGCTGCTGGCCTTAGCCCGGGTGTTGGTGCAAACACCAGAAATTTTGATTCTGGATGAAGCGACAGCCAATATCGACTCAGGTACCGAGCAGGCTATTCACCGTGCGTTAAGTGCTATTCGTCATAAAACTACGCTGGTAGTCATCGCTCACCGTCTTTCTACTATCGTGGAAGCGGATCAAATAGTCGTCCTTAATCGGGGACAAATTGTTGAGCGTGGCACACATCATCAATTATTGATGCAAAAAGGACGTTATTATCAAATGCACCAGTTACAACTGGCCGCGACGGAATTAGAAGCTCAGGCTTAAATATGATTGTATAAGTGGGGGAGAAAATAACTAACCCGCTTATACATTGTATTAATTATTAAGTGATTAGTTGAGTTGAATACCTTTTTTCTATTTTTCGCAACGGGAAAATAAACTTAATATATCGACAAACTATTAATACGGTTACATTTTAACTTTATTTCCGTAATTCTATTTTTCTATGAATAATCAATAGCTAATAAATATCTCACTGATCAAATAAATGATCGGATTTGCTATTTTTTCGTCTGGTTTGACCTGATATTTTATAACAAAAATATCCCATTAAAATTTTTCTGTTATTTGATTTTTAATGATTTTTTTCATCTGATGGCATTAACATAAACTTATGATGATTAGTTACATTTAATTTACATTGCAATTACTTAGCTCTTACTCTCACTGACAAAATAGGGATTATATTTATTTCAGATTTAACGAGATACGAAGCTAAATCACCAATAAGCATCCGGTTCATTTCCGCCTGCTGTGTTATCAAACGCAATTGAGTTAACAATCCTGAGGATTTATCAAATGAAAAAATTATTACCTTTAGCCGTTGCTACTATGTTTGTTCTGTCTGGTTCTGTATTTGCTGCCGATACTGCTGCAACCACTCCAACTGATTCTGCACAAACTGCTACTGCTCATCACAAAACTGCTGATAAGAGCAAACAGCATAAAAAACATGCTAAAAAAGCTGAAGCTAAACAATCAACTCAAGAACCAGCAGCTAAGTAATTAGCGCTGATAACGGATACCAGGGTGTACCAAATGAAAAAATTACTCTCAATGGCCACAGTCGCTTTATTTGTTCTGTCTGGCACAGCCTTTGCGGCTGGTAGTAATACTCAACCGGTAAAAGATGCTCAGCAGGTTTCCGCTACTGCACATAAAGCAAGTAGCAAGGCGAAGCAGCATAAACAACATGCTAAAGCTCAACCTGGCACCAAATCAGCAGGCCAACAGCCGACCACTCCGGCGGCCTAATATCAGGTTTGTCACATGCGTTAAAAACCCCGGTTTCCGGGGTTTTTTTATGCCCTTAAAAATAGATCAATTTTGTGCAATAGATAGTAAGCAGGAATTATTTTGCATCAAATTACGCTTTATTACGCACTGTTTTAGTGCGGGTTAATAATTTGAGAGATTCTATTTTTGCTGTCTGAATTTGCTTACCTTTATTATTCAACGGTTATATTTATTGAATTCATCACTTTTATTGATCTTTTTTTAATGATGAAATCCTCAGTATAAACCTCTGCATTTTCTCCAGAAAAAACCATGTGTTGGATATATTTATTCGCCCATTTCTAAACTCGTTTTAAGACCCTAATATTTTTTTATCAGCTCTATTTATTGCCGGGAAAATGGGGTTCATTTCTATTTTGGCATGCTAATTGCTCTTGTCTGATCGTGGACCATTTATCAGTTAACCATTATTAATCGTTAACCCTTAATCGAGGAGAGGCATATGAAACTTGTCACTGTAGTGATTAAACCCTTCAAGCTGGAAGATGTGCGCGAAGCCTTATCTTCAATAGGAATTCAGGGATTGACGGTTACAGAAGTTAAGGGATTTGGCCGTCAGAAAGGGCATGCGGAGCTATATCGCGGTGCGGAATACAGCGTTAACTTTTTACCGAAAGTGAAGATTGATATTGCGATGTCTGACGATCAGGTTGAGGGCGCGATTGCCGCGATAACTCAGTCTGCTTACACCGGCAAGATTGGTGATGGAAAGATTTTTGTTACTGAATTACAGCGGGTAGTACGTATACGCACCGGCGAAACAGACGAAGACGCTCTGTAAGTCATAAATACTCAACATGTGAGAAGGATGAATAGAGATGAAAAGATTTTTATCCGGAATAGCGATGAGTCTGCCGGTTATGTTTCCTGGTTTTGCCATGGCTGCCGAGAGCGTCGCCGATAAAGCCGATAACGGCTTTATGATGATAAGTACTGCGCTGGTTCTGTTTATGAGTATTCCTGGTATTGCGCTGTTTTATGGCGGATTACTACGTTCTAAAAACGTGCTTTCTTTGATGACTCAAGTGATAGCGACCTTTTCTTTAGTGAGTGTGCTTTGGGTGATTTATGGCTATACCCTGGCTTTTGGTGAAGGGAACGATTTCTTTGGTAACTTTAATGGCTTACTGCTGAAAGATGTTCACTTAACCGATGTGACAGGTACGTTTTATAAGTTAATTCATGTTGCTTTTCAGGGATCGTTTGCCTGTATTACCGTAGGATTAATCGTTGGTGGATTCGCGGAGCGGGTTCGGTTTTCTGCGGTAATTCTTTTTGTTTTCATCTGGTTTACGCTGGCCTATTTGCCAATGGCTCATATGGTATGGGGAGGCGGTTACCTGTTTAAAATGGGTGCTATCGATTTCGCGGGTGGTACCGTGGTACACATTAACGCGGCAATTGCAGCTTTAGTGGGTGCCTACATGTTAGGAAAACGCAGCGGATTTGGCCGCGAGGCGTTTAAACCACATAACCTGCCGATGGTGTTTATTGGCACTGCGATTCTGTATATCGGCTGGTTTGGCTTTAACGCGGGTTCTGCCAGCAGTGCCAACGAAATTGCGGCCCTGGCTTTTGTTAACACCGTAACCGCTACAGCGGGGGCGGTACTGGGGTGGCTGGCTGCCGAGTGGATGATTCGTGGTAAACCGTCTTTACTGGGCGCCTGTTCCGGTTGTATTGCGGGTCTGGTTGCTATTACCCCAGCCGCAGGCTCGGTGGGTATCGGTGGTGCACTGATTCTGGGTATCATTGCCGGTGTTGCTGGCCTGTGGGGCGTGGTGGTACTGAAATCATGGTTAAACGTTGATGATACCTGTGATGTCTTTGGGGTGCACGGCGTATGTGGAATCGTGGGTTGTATTGGCACTGGTATATTGACCTCAGCCGCTCTGGGTGGAACAGGCTACGCTGAAGGTGTAACCATGCTGAAGCAAGTGGGCGTTCAGGGGATAAGCATCGTAGTGTGCTTGTTATGGTCAGGCATTGTTGCTTTCGTGGCCTACAAAATAGCTGATATCCTCCTTGGCCTGCGGGTACCGGAAGAAATGGAACGTGAAGGTCTGGACGTCAACTCACATGGTGAGAGCGCGTATAACCAATAATTTGGTACGCATTGTTAATAGAAAAAGACGGCCAGAGCCGTCTTTTTGTTTTTAATAAAGCTAATTGTAGGAAGAGCAGGTCAGACATGTACTGATGTTAACTTCAGTCGATCTTCCGGTTGCACACAAAGCCAATATCACTACTTTAGATGTGGCGACCGGCATATCCATTCATGTTGATTTAGACTATTAACCAGCAAAATCCATCACCCAAACAGCGAATACAAAATCGCTGAAATCGCAACCAGACCCATCAGTACCACAAAGATATTGCTCATATGGCCACGGTATTTCTGCATAGCAGGAACTTTAGCGATAGCGTACATCGGCATAATAAACAGAATCATCGCGATAACCGGACCACCTAAGGTTTCAATAATGCCCAGAATACTTGGGTTCAGCGTGGCAATAATCCAACAGGTAATAATCATAAACACCGCAGTAATGCGTTCCAGTTTTTTGATTTGTACCGGCTTGCCTTTAGAGCGCAGTGATTTAATCATCAGCCCTTGCATACCTTCGCTTGCACCAAGATAGTGCCCCAGGAATGACTTGGTAATCGCCACGAATGCAATAACTGGCGCAACATATTCGATAAGCGGAGTCTGGAAGTGGTTAGCCAGGTAAGACAGAATAGAAATATTCTGCGCTTTAGCTTCTGCCAGATTGGCAGGGGACAGGCTTAATACACAGCTGAATACAAAGAACATGACGGTAATTACCATCATCAAGTGCGCATATCTTAAGATGCGACCACTTTTCTCATCGGCGTTTTTACCATAAGTTTCTTTTTGGCTAACGGCAAACGAA
Organism: Limnobaculum zhutongyuii; assembly: GCF_004295645.1. Lineage (NCBI taxonomy): Bacteria > Pseudomonadati > Pseudomonadota > Gammaproteobacteria > Enterobacterales > Budviciaceae > Limnobaculum > Limnobaculum zhutongyuii. The sequence goes on along the minus strand of NZ_CP034752.1, from coordinate 2,586,001 downwards.
GAGATGATTGGCGAGTGGTTAAATGAAAACACCATGGTAGGAATAATTAACCACAGGGTTAACAGCAGCGTTTTAATGCTGCCTGCGTCAAAACTGGTGTTAGCCTGTTCGAAAATCGCACCGCTCCATTGAGGGATCAGATACAGCGCCAGCAGCATCAGAACGGTAACAAACGGATAAACCAGAATACTCATCGCCTTAACCACCATATCACGACCAAAGTGAACGATAGTCATCAGGCCAAGAATCAGAACGATTGACAGTAACCAGCGCGGTGGTGCCGTCATACCCATCTGAACTTCAATAAAACTGATAGTGGTGTTGGTAATACCCACGCTATAAATCAACAGAATAGGGTAGATAGCAAAGAAATAGAGCAGGGTAATTAATGCCCCGGCAAATTTACCAAAATGTTCTTCTACCACTTCTGTAATGTCACCACCGCGTGATGAACCAGACAGAACGAAACGAGTTAAGGCACGATGAGAGAAATAAGTCATTGGAAAGGCGATGATCAACATGATCACCAAAGGCCATATACCACCCAGACCCGCGTTGATAGGCAGGAAAAGAACCCCTGCTCCGATAGCGGTGCCGTATAAGCCCAACATCCACGTTGTATCTTGTTTTTGCCATTTAGATGTTTGAATAGCTGTGTCCGTATCAGGTATCGATACTGAGATGTCTTTAACCGACATTTATAACCCTCATATGCGTAAAAAGTAGAATATTAAAAACCGCGCGTATTCTAGGGGCAGTTATTGCGGGAGGATATGTGTTTGATCACACAATTAGCATTTAAATCGCCCTGAGAGGCTGAATAGCAGTGCATTAGTTTATCATTTAAGCAATCGGCATTGTGAAGTTTTTTGATGATAAATTAATCTAAAACTAACGACCTGAATTCAGGCCGTTAGTTTCCAGAGAGTTATCAGAATAAAAAGCTTCAGTTAACCTTTATGAAAGCGCATTACGCCTTCCTGACTGGTGGAAGCAACCAGCAGACCACTGCGGGTAAAAAATTGACCGCGCACAAAGCCTCTGGCTCCTGATGCAGAAGGGCTTTCTACCGAATACAGCAGCCATTCATCCATCCGGAAGGTGCGGTGAAACCAGATTGAATGGTCAATGGTGGCCACTTGCATGCCAGGCTGTAATAAAGCGATGCCATGAGGCTGAAGCGCGGTTGGCAGAAAGTTAAAGTCAGAAGCATAACCCAGCAGATACTTATGGATACCCGGATCGTCAGGTATGGTGCCATTAGCCCGTAACCAAACATGGCGAATTGGTTTATCAATTTCTGCTTTCAGCAGATTATGGTATTTGACCGGACGCATTTCGATAGGCATTTCATTACAGAAAACGCTTTTCATTGGTTCTGACAACAGATGAGCAAATTTTTTGGCAATATCGGTTTCTGAAACCAATGACTCCGGTGGTGGAACGTCGGGCATAACGGCAGCCTGATGATCAAAGCCCTCTTCATAACTTTGGTACGATGCCGTCATATAGAAAATAGTATGGCCATTCTGTATTGCACTGACTCTTCGGGTGCTGAAGCTGTTGCCATCACGGATGACTTCTACTTCATAATCAACGGACTGATGACTATCACCGGGGCGTAAAAAGTAACTGTGACAGGAGTGCACCTTACGTTCAGGTAATACGGTTTGTTTAGCTGCGGAGAGGGCCTGACCAACAACCTGCCCACCGAATAGCTGCTTTAGTCCAAGATTTTGACTCTGCCCGCGAAACCGATGCGTATCAATTTTTTCCAGATGAAGTAGCGTTAGTAGATTTTGTAAAACGTCGCTCATGGCGGGAAGTCCTGTCTGATGGCCTTGTGGCTTTGATTTATATAAATAATATGATGATTTAATGGATCTATTTTAGTTGGGAATGCTTCGAAAGGGGAGTTTTTATCAGTGAAATATAAACTCAGATTATAATGGTGTAAAATTCATATAATGCCATTGTTTAGGTGGTATTTTTAAAATTAGTTAGATAACTAAACTGATTTTTTGATAATTTTGAGTTAAAATTATGTTTGATACCGACAATATTCAGGAGGTAAACATGAGTTTTTTAAAATTATTAAGTAGTGCGGCTTTGACCGTTGCATTGGTTGGCTGTAGTAGTTCTGCTACACAAAATGAGAAGGAGAACGCTATCAATAGTGCAACCACCGTTAGCGGTAGCGTGATCTATCGCGACAGAATGGCTTTACCTGAAAAAGCGACAATCACTGTCACGCTAGCCGATGTATCGCTGGCTGATGCGCCTGCAAAAGTCTTATCAACGGTCACTATTCCGTCTGAAGGTAAGCAGGTTCCTTTTATGTTTAAACTGCCTTATAACAATCAACAGTTAGCCGGAGCCCAACGAGTTTCACTGTTTGCTACCATCTCTGTTGATGGCAAGTTGTTATATACCACCACCACAATGAATGAGGTTCTTACCAATGGACAGCCTGCTCATGCGGATCTGATTCTGGATCGCGTTCAGCACTAATGACTCTGCTGTTGGCGGCTGGCACAACCTGATACTGAAGTCTGTTTTGGACTTATGGCTGTGTCAGCCAACCATAGATTTTAAAATTGATGCGATCTGAGCGAGTAAAAAGCACACCATCGGCCAGTAATGCCTGTTTCTGGCGTATATAGTCCGGCCCCGTCAATGATATTTTCCCCTGAGAATTAACCACCCGAAACCAGGGCAGAGTGCTTCCTTCGGGCAAACGACTTAAGATGATTCCCACATGACGCGCTGCACCCGTTGCTCCGGCTAAACGTGCAACCGCACCGTAGGTTGTTACTTTTCCCGGAGGAATTGAGGCAACAACGGTATAAATTCGGGTTGGGAGCGATGGTTCATCGTTTTCCATCCACAAGATTCCTTCTATGGTTGATATTGCAGATTTTTAGCATAAAGAACAGGTTGCTAATTCTGCCATAAATTGGAGAACTGAGTAAGAAAACATCGCTTAGCGTCAGGAGCCTTGCAATTGAACGGCCCATCCACGATAATGCCTGCGCTTCATGAGAATGAAGTCGTCAATGGGGGCTCTGTTGGTTCTCCCGCAACGCTAACTTGTGAACTCGGTCAGGTCCGGAAGGAAGCAGCCGCAGCAAGCGTCGTGTGTGCCGGGATGTAGCTGGCAGGGCCCCCACCCAATTTTGGGGAACCCCTTTCTCAACAATCTTAATATCCCTTGTTGTAGTGACTTTGGTCGTCAAGATGATAAAAAAGATCCTTCGCAGGCTATTTTGCATTATTGCTCTCTTATTCTCAGGCATCATTTTTGCCTTGTTTGGTTACTATTTAGTTGAGATTGAACCCCATCGCAGTGAAATGGATGCATTATCTCAGTCACTGAATCAGGCTCCTCGCCATAATCCTCAGGTTGATTCATTACTTTCTGTTATTTACCCATCACAATCGATTTATGTTTATGCGCCCGGGATTTGTTTTCTAATTTTCATCAGGGACAACGAATTCCTCAGGGAAAATACCATCTGCATAATGCGTTATGGCAGCTTTGGTTAACCGTTTTGTACAGTCAGTCAGAAATAAATTCTATCTGGTTATCTAATGCCTATTTTGGTGCTGATAATGGCAAACCTGTTTATGGCCTTGAGAATGCAGCACAGGTTCGTTTTTCTGTTCCCGTTTCTGCGTTGAATTGTTCACAGACGGTTGAGTTGCTGGCAATGTTACATGCCCCTTCGTTATACAAGGCGAAACCAGAGCTCTTTAAACAAAGGGTGGAGAAATTGGAGATGCGAGGGTGCACAGATCGTCGTGAGAACCAGGAATAACAGGGTTATGAGTGGGTTAATGATTCAGTCAGAATCATGACAATCGATTTCGCTTATAATTTTACTTACTTTTTCTAAGTGTATATTTATGTATCGCTAAATCTTAATCGTATGGTAGCTGCAAGGAGTGGCTGATACTATAAGCTTGCCCTGTAATTTGGGGTTGATGGATAACAATGGGTTCTTTTGTTGTTTAACGATGGATAGCGGCACTGGAAATTATCTACATGTATCTTTCTTATGGAAAAGGTGAGTAATGAGTTATGTTGCCTATTTTCAGAAAATTAATTCACTCTCCGTTTCCACTCGCCAGCGAATGGCCGCCATCTATTTTCAATGTTATTCCGGTAGTGATACCGAACGGTTTTTCCTCGATTTAGACCATAAAGATGAGGTCCTGATTTTAGAACACAATCAGGAGATTGTCGGATTCAGCAGTCTACAGTTTTACGCTTATCAACATTCAATGATTGTTTATTCAGGCGATACTATTGTGCTGCCAGAACATTGGCAGCAGCAAGTATTACATAAGGCCTGGATTCAGCGTATGGGGCTGTTTAAACAACAGCATCCCGGGAAGCCCTTATACTGGTTTCTTCTGGTGAAGGGATATCGGACCTATAAATATTTGGTGGTGTTTGCCAGACAGTTTTATCCTCACTGGCAGCGACCACAACCCGAGCTTAAGCAGCTTGCAGACCAACTGGCCGGGCAAAAATTTGGCACATTATATAACTTACAACGGGGAATTGTTGAATGCCCTCCTGATTATGGTTTTCTGGCGGAAAATCTGGCTACCATACCGCCAGCCAGCCTGACAAAACCAGATGCGCAGTTTTTTCTGGCTAAAAATCCTCATTACGCAGATGGCCATGAACTGGTGTGTTTATGTGAAATTAGTGCTGATAATTTGCCTCTACGCTGCCGCTCTTTGTTGTTAAACCCAACGGTTGAATATCGTGAATAACTCTCCCTGGTATCAGTTTCGTCGCCAGAAGCGACATGAACATTTGTCGGTGACAGAACGGCAAACCGCATGGTTGCATGATTGTCTGCAACGTAACCAACGTTCTGCCTATGGCCAGTTATATGGTTTTGAGCGCATCCGGAGCGTGGAAGATTTTCAGCAACAGTTACCCATTGTGGATTATGACAACCTGAAGTCCTGGATTGATAAATGTGCTTCAGATCAACACGATCAACTGTTTGCGGGCAAGGTTATAGCGTTTGAAAAAACCGGGGGAAGCCATAGCGGTGGAAAACTGATCCCTTATTCTGAAAAGGGGCTGGATGATTTTCGTTATGCGCTGTCAGACTGGCTAGCTCAGTTGGTTGAACAATTTCAGATAGACAAGGGAACTGCCTACTGGGCGCTAAGCCCGGCAATAACTCAATCTACCGAGACAAAGGGCGGAATTCCTGTTGGTGGCGGAGACGCGCTTTATTTCGGTGAGGAGTATTTGAGCGCATTTGCGGAAATTTCTGTCGTTCCGTTGACATTGTCGCAGGTGACCAATGTAGATGACTGGCAGTTGCTTACCCTCTACTATCTGGTATGTCGTCGTGATTTACGATTATTTTCAGTCTGGAGTCCCAGTTTTTTAACTCAGTTGCTGGAAGGATTGCAGCGTCGTCAGCGCGATCTGTCAGAGTTGTTGCAACATGGGGGGGCGCTCGCAGGTCATCAGCTACAAAAAAATCAGCCAGCAGCGGATGTTTACCAGAGTTATCTGGAATCTGGTGATACCCGTGTTTTATGGCCCCAGCTTGATGTGATTAGCTGTTGGGCTGATGCCTCATCAACAACATTAGCTTCCCAATTGATGGACTATTTCCCTTCAATTACCTTACAGCCTAAGGGACTACTGGCAACGGAAGCCATTATTACCATTCCAAATCAGAAAAATCAGCCACAGCTGTGCATTGATAGTAACTTTTATGAGTTTATTGATGGGCAGGGCCATATTCAGTTGGCTGATGGTTTAAAGGTTAATCATGATTATCAGGTCATTGTCACCACCAACAGTGGACTATACCGATATCGTATGGGTGATATGGTGCGGTGTATTGGTTTTCAGGCAGATGTACCGCTATTGTGTTTTACCGGCCGGACTGGTGTTGTCAGCGATTTAGTTGGTGAAAAGCTTACGGAGAGCTTTGTGAATTACTGCCTGTCACCCTTAACAGGTTTTGCCATGCTATGTTCGGATAGCGCGTCATTAGGGTATTGTTTATTGCTGGATAAACAATTTTTACCAGACAATAAAAAAGCTGTCGGCATCGTTGAACAACGATTAAATGAAAATCCTCAATATGCCTACGCCAGAACATTGTCTCAACTGGTGCCATTATCCTGCTTGCCGCTTGAACAGCCGGAACGCTGTTATTTGGCCTGGCAGTATGCGAAGGGAAAACGTCTGGGAGATATCAAAATACCCAGTCTGATGCATAACAATAACTGGCGAGAAATATTTCAAATAGTGGAATAGGTACCGATATGGAATCGCATGTATTTACTCACGCTCGTAAAATGAAACTGGTGCTTATTTCACCAAAAGGGCCGCTGTATCGTAAACGCGGCGGTATTTTTAAACGTTCTTTACGCTATCAGCCGCTGACACTGACGACTCTGGCGGCACTGACACCTAAAGATTTACCCATCGATGTGACGTTAATTGATGAAAGCGTCACCGAGATTCCGGCAGACTTAACCGCCGATCTGATTGGTTTAACCGTTATTACCGGCACGGCTTCCCGGGCCTATTTTCTGGCCGATCGGTTTCGGGAAAAGGGGATGAAGGTGGTGTTGGGTGGACCACATGTGACGCTACTCCCTGACGAAGCGGCTGAGCATGCGGATACGATTTGTGTTGGTTATTCTGAACAGAGCTGGCCGCAGTTATTACATGATTTTATGTCAGGCCAGCTGCAAAAGCGCTATCAGCAGGCACCTGACTTTAATCTTGATGACCCCAATATGCCTTTTCCTGAGCGCCATCGCTTTAACAGTGAAGATTTCCTCACTCAGGCCGTATTTGAAGCGACGCGTGCCTGCACCCATAACTGTGAGTTCTGTGTAGCGCCAACGGCGTGGGGTCGCAAGCAGTATCAGCACCCGGTTGAATGGGTGGTCAATGATATTCGTCAGTTTGTGGAACGTACCGGAAAGCGAAAGCTTATTTTTGTTGACCTAAATCTGGTATCGGATATTGGTTATGCAAAAGCACTGTTTACCGCACTGATCCCGCTTAAGATTAAATGGTTTGGTCTGTCGACGGTGCTGATTGCTCATAACGAAGAGCTGATGGAATTAATGGCCCGAAGTGGCTGTAAAGGCCTATTACTGGGGCTGGAGACGGTGACGACGGGTAGCCTGGGTGATGCAGGTAAGAAGTTTAATTCATCCGTTAACTACAAAGAACTGGTGGCTAAACTGCATAAACTGGGTATTTCAATTCAGGGCTGTTTTGTCTTTGGTCTGGACCACGATACGGTCGATACCTTTGATGCCACGGTTGAGCTGGTGATTGATGCCGGTATCGATCTTCCCCGTTTTTCTATTCTGACGCCTTTTCCGGCCACGCCACTGTATCAGAGGCTGGAGCAGGAACAGCGTATTCTGACTAAAAACTGGGAGTTATATGATGCTCAGCATGTGGTGTTTCAGCCCAAACTGATGACGGTAAAAGAGCTGGAAGACGGGCATGAAAGAGCATGGAAAAAAATCTATCAGTACAACAATATTGTTCGTCGTCTGTGGAATGCAAAAAACTTCCAGCCACTGGCGATTACTGCGAATCTGGGATATCGCTTCTATGCTCACAATCTGCATAAATTTTATACCTGTGACTGGCCGATTGAACATAACCCGGCCAAAAGCAGAGGGTAGAGAATTATGCGTTTAACCTTTATCCACCCGGCGATTGGTCATCGGGCTAATGAATCCTATTTACGCTCCTGGCAGATGGAGCCCCTTCCTATTGCAACCTTAAAGGGATTAACGCCAGCACATATCGAAACGCGTTTTTATGACGATCGTATGGAAGTCATACCCTATGATGAGCCAACGGATGCCGTGGCCATTTCGGTAGAAACCTATACCGCTAAACGCGCCTACCAAATTGCCAGTGAGTTCCGTCGTCGCGGGGTGCCGGTGATTATGGGCGGGTTTCATGTCACGCTGGTACCTGAAGAGGCGGCACGTTATGCCGAATCTATTATGACCGGCGAGGCGGAATCCATATGGCATGAGTTATTAGACGATTTACAGCATCAAACGTTAAAGCCTCATTATCGTGGAGAACAAACGGACCTCAGTCACGTACGCGTCGACCGTAGCCTGTTTCGAAATAAGCGTTATTTACCCATAGGGCTGGTAGAAACGGGGCGTGGCTGTCGTTTTCCCTGTGAGTTTTGTGCGGTTCAAACTTTTTATCAACGTAAGTATCGTCGCAGGGATCCTGATCAGGTATTAAGTGAGTTAACTGAACAGAAAAAATATAAGAAATTGTTCTTTTTTGTGGATGATAATTTTGCCGGTAATATCAGCGAAAGTCGCTTATGGCTTCCTGAACTAGCAAAGCTGAATATTCGCTGGATTACCCAGATGAGTATTAATGCAGCCCATGATGAGAGTTTTTTAAAGCAACTGGCTCAGTCCGGATGTAAAGGTGTACTGATTGGCTTTGAATCGCTCAATGAAGCCAACCTGAAGCTGATGAATAAAAACTTTAATACCATGAAAGGCGGGTTTGTTCAGGCGTTAGCCAACTTACGTAAATATGGTATTGCGGTATATGGCACCTTTGTTTTTGGCTATGATCACGATAATGTTGATTCTTTCCAGCAGGCGGTGACTTTTGCTCAGCAACAGGGAATGTATATTGCGGCTTTTAACCATATGACGCCGTTCCCCGGCACGCCACTCTACACTCGCCTGCAACAGGAGAATCGTCTTCGTTACCAAAGCTGGTGGTTAGATGATAGCTATCGTTACAACGAGCTGCCATTTTTCCCTACCCAGTTAACACCCCAGCAGGTAACTCAAGGCTGCGTTGAGGCTCGTAGAACGTTTTATGGCTGGCGTTCTATCGCTAAACGTAGCTGGAATAATCGCCATGACTTCTTTATGTTCCGCAACTATTTTCCCATTAATGCATTACATCATAATGAAATCAGTGCCCGTAACGGTTACCCATTAGGTGATGAGACCTGGCAAGGGCCGTTGCTGGAGGTGAGATAGTGCATTTTCAGACAGCATTACCAGAACATAGCTCGTTGCTATTACAACTGCTGGAAGAGAATGCTATGCAGGGAACGATAGACATGGTGATGACTAGACGGCCTGATTACTTCTCTAATCTGCACTATTTTGGCACCGAGTATCCTGTGCTGGCAGAAGAGCATAATAGGGTGGTGGGAATGTGTCAGCTAACTAAACATAACGGCTTTATCAATGGACAATTGCAGCCGTTGGGATATTTGAACAGTTTACGCGTTAGTCATCATTATCGAAACCGTATTCGCGTACTGAGATCGGGTTTTGACTATCTTAAACAGCATCTGTCACCGCCACCGTATTGTTACACCAGTATTGCCAGCGATAACCTGACGGCAAGAAAACTGCTGGAAAAAGAGAATACCGGATTACCCCGTTACTCCCCGTTAGGCGAGCTTAGTACGCTGGCAATAAGCACTCAGCGAGGTCGTTATTTGGGATTGTGGCAGAACCAAACGGTGGAACAATATCAGGACGTGGTAGAGTTCTACCATCGACAGACCATCGGCTATCAGCTAAGCCCGCAGTTAAGCGTTGAGTGGCTGATAAATTCTGGTTTACCGGTATGGGGCTATCGGGTGAACGCTGAATTACGGGCCTGTGCAGTACTATGGAATCAGCAGGCATTTAAACAGGTGATGGCGCTGGATTATCATTCAATCTGGCGTACTCTCAAACCGATTTACAATGGTTATGCCGGCCTGATGAAACGAGTCGCGTTGCCAGCAAAACAGCAAGCACTGGATCAGAGTTTTTTAGCCTTTTTTGCTATTGCAGACCATCAGGATATGCTCTCTTTGATTGATGATGCGTTGTCCCGTTGCACCACCAACGTTTTGACCTTTGGGGTGGCATACAGCCATCCAATGCTGAATGCAGTGATAAAACGTTTCCGTCCGCTGAGTTATAAAACTTGTTTATATGGCGTTGATTTAGTTTCCAGCCCTGTATGGCCTCAACAGGCAATCGCCCCGGAAGCCGCTATTCTATGAGAATCGTTCTGTTGCGTCCCAATATGGGGGATTACCGCACGACTGATGCCATGCCGCCTTTGGCTATGGGAATTTTAGCCGCGCGCTCTGCGGGACATGAAATCATTTTTTATGACGATCGGGTAGAAGAAATCCCTGATGTTTTACAGGCCGATTTGATAGCAATTTCAGTAGAAACGTTTACCGCATTGCGGAGTTATCAATTAGCCGATCGCTATCGCGCTCAGGGAAATACGGTCGTTATGGGAGGATATCACCCGACGTTTTTACCGGATGAAGCATTGGAGCATGCCGACAGCGTCATTATTGGTGATGCCGAAGGTGCCTGGGAAAGATTATTGCAGGATAAACAACAGGGGAGATTACAGCGTTATTACCATGGCGATCATAGCCTACCGCTGAATGATTACCTGCTCGATCGCGCTATCTTTAGCAGTAAAAAGTATGCCCCAATTGAACTGGTCCAATATACCCGGGGATGCCGCTTTGCCTGCGATTTTTGTTCTATTCATGGTTTTTATCACTCCACCGTTCGGGCTCGCCCTGTAGAGCAACTGCGTGAAGAACTAATGGCGTTGGATCCCCGTCGGTTTATTGCATTTGTTGATGACAATCTGTTTGGTAACCGGGTTATTCTCGAAGAGCTGTTGACCATGCTTAAACCGCTGAAGCGGCGTTGGGGCTGCCAAATCAGCATTGATGTGGCAAGAAATACACAACTTTTGGATCGGTTGGCACAGGCGGGATGTCGTTTTGCACTGATTGGTTTTGAGAGCCTGAATACACAAAATTTAAAGCAGATGGGAAAGTCCTGGAATCGTGTAGCAGGTGATTATGATGAGGTCGTGAAGGCGCTCCATACCCGAGGTATTAGCATTTATGGCACCTTTGTTTTTGGTTATGACGAAGATGATGAGCAGACTATTCAGCAATCTATTGATTTTGCTCTGCGCAATAAACTGGAAATCGCCAATTTTAATCTGTTAATTCCTACGCCGGGGTCAAAACTTTACCAGCGGCTGGCAGAAGAGGGGCGGTTGATATCACCTTTGTGGTAGAAAGATCCTGACTATCGTTATGGCGATCCGATTTTTCAGCCTAACAAGATAACGGCAGAGCGACTAACGGCACTTTGCTTTTCAGCTAAAAAACAGTTTTACAGTTACCCTTCGATAGTTAAACGGCTATTGAGTTTGAGTAAACGAACCTATTGGAAGGACAGAGGTATTGCTCTGCTGGCCAATATTATTTCGCATCGGGAAATTATCAGGAAGCAGGGTAAACGGTTAGGGGAAAAGGGATGAAGCTAACGCTAATTAAACCAACCATTGGGCGAATGGAGCACAGCCTCTATATTGATGAAGGCCGAATGGAACCGCTGATGCTGGGGATTTTAGCCACGTTGACGCCGGATGACGTGGAAGTGGTGATGTATGACGACCGGATGGAGCAAATCCCCTTTGATGAACCTACGGATTTAGTGGCTATCACGGTGGAAACCTATACCGCCCGTCGGGCTTATGAGATAGCCAGTGAATACCGTAACCGGGGTGTTAAGGTAGTGATGGGGGGAATTCACGCCAGTTTGTTGCCGGAAGAGGTGATTCAACATGCAGATAGTTTGTTTACCGGTGATGCAGAAACCCTCTGGCATGAACTAATCAATGACGCTCGTCACCATCGCTTAAAAGCGCGTTATGATGCACCGGTTGGTACCGGGCAGATAACCCATTGCGGAGCAAGCGTGCTCCCACGGCGTGATATCTTTCGGGGAAAGGATTATTTGCCAATTTCTCTGATGCAGTTTTCTCGTGGCTGTCGTTTTGCCTGTCAGTTTTGTGCGGTAACCCAATATTTTGGGCGTAAGCATTACTTAAGAAAAATTGATGATGTTGTGCGAGAAATCGAGCAGCAGGAACGCAAATTTATCTTCTTTGTGGATGACAATATCGCTTCAGATCAAACCGCCCTGACTGAACTTTGTCATGCACTCATTCCTTTAAAAGTAAACTGGATTAGTCAGGCCAGTCTGGATGTCACTAAGAACAGTCAACTGATGTCGTTAATGCAAAAAAGCGGCTGTTGGGGAAATGTGATGGGGTTTGAGTCCATCAATCCACTGAGCTTAAAGGATGCCAGAAAATCACCCAACATGCGAAATTTCTCGCATTATGCGGATGAGATTGCTGTACTTCGCGACCACGGCATGCAGACCTGGGCTGCTTTTACACTGGGTTACGATCACGATACTCTGGAAAGCATTGAACAAACGGTGGAGTTTGCCCTGAAGAACCGCTTTGCATTTGCTGCATACAATATTTTGATGCCTTATCCCAATACCCCCACTTTATATCCAGCTACAACAGCAGGGAAGGTTGCTTTACGATCAGAAGTGGTGGCTGCATCCTGAGTATCGTTTTAATCAGGCGGCGTTTAATCCTAAATTAATGACGGCAGAACAACTGACAAATGCTTGCCATCAGGCCCGCAGCCAGTTTAATAGCTTACCCTCTATCATCCGACGCTTTTCAGATATCAGGATGACTCTGCAATCGTTATCAAGGATGGCTTCATTTTGGCGTTATACGTTGCTGTTCCGTAAAGAAGTGCATAAAAAACACCAGATGAGGTTTGGTCTGAAATAATCAGTATTTCAGGTTATTTAGCCGAGAGTTATGAGATTATAACGCCATGATTACTTATGCGATTTAGATAAATGGAATTAACCGCAGAACCGTTTACCAAACGCCTGAAGACGTATTTAATTTACGCTTGTTGGGTGGGCGTATTCTTTTTTGGGTTGTACCCCACGATAAATTGGTTTACCAGTACGCGTAGCGATTTTTTTGCGCTCTATTTGCAGGCGGAACTGGCAATTCCCTTTATTCCCGCTTTTGTCTGGTTTTATCTCTCAATGTATCTGGTGTTTATGCTGCCAGTATTTTTCCTCAACTCCCGTGAGCTAAAGCGATTATCCGCTGAACTTATTCTGGTAACCATTATTGGTGCGATAATCTTCTTGTTGTTTCCTGCCCGGTTAGGGTTCACCCGTCAGCTGCCGGAGAGCGATCTTTATCGCGGGATATTTGAATATATTTTTGCATTAGATAAACCTCATAATCTGGTGCCTTCACTTCATGTGGCCTATTCTGTCACTATTGTTTTAGCAATCGTGCGACATTGCCGGCCTCTGGTTCGTTATAGCCTGATGATTTGGCTAACAGGTTTAATACTTTCTACCGTGTTCACTCACCAACATCATTTGTTGGATGTTGTTTCGGGTGTGCTGTTGTCGTTTTTTACTTATCAACTTATGGACAGACGTTATGAAAAAATTACTGATTCTTGTCGTGATGCTGTTTAGCGTTACTGTGCAAGCTGAAGAGCAGGACAAAGTGATTCATGATGAGTTACGTCAGGCATTACAAACGGTGACCGATGCCATTAACAGCGGTGAATATGAAAAGATGTTGCCGGTATTGAGTAAAGAGATTAAAGCTACGCCGATTACTCAGGAATTTATCGATGGGCAGCAGCAGGTGGTGCCTTATTTTCAGAAATGGTTTGGTCCTGAACGTTTTTTAAAGAAGTTAAATATTACGTTTGTGCCAGATGTTGTTACTGAGCTATCACCGGATAAAACCTGGGGTGTGGTTTATGGAACCGGGATAGAGAAATATAGTCTGAGCGATGGGCGCTCCTATGATTTTCATACCCGCTGGACGGCAACGCTGGCGATAGAAGAAGGGCGCTGGAAGATAAAAGCCATCCATATCGGTACTGATTTTATGGATAACCCATTACTGAATGAAGCCCGCGACACCATCATGAAAAGTGCGATTGGTGGTGCCGTAGGCGGAATCTTGCTGGGAGTCTTATTTGGTTTCTTTGTTTTCCGGAAAAAGAAACGTTAGGTCTGCCGGGGCACACATTGGAGGTGCCGGACGAATGCCTTTCCACAGACTAAAATAGACGCGCCAGAAACTGGGTTGTTGTGCCTGATGGTCAACTAATGAAGGGAGTTGATACCAAGGGGCCTCCGGTTTCTGGTGGTGTGCCAGATGATAATGGTAATTTAGCGCAAGCCAGCGTGAAACCGGCAGTACTTTTAAATTCCACGCTCCATTTTTGACATCTCTGCTGCTCCAGGCGTGGTCAACGTACTGTAATGCCGACCAGTGAAGGGCAAAGGCAATTTGGCAGGCGAGATAGCCAAGCCAGCTTAAATCTAACAGCCAAAACAGCAGTGCCTGATAGCCAAACGACATGGCAATTTCATACCACACCCGAAATGCAGGTAACTTAACCAGTTCTGCAACCTGAGGGCCAAAACCTAATACTGGCGCTATCTTATGAACGAACACGTTTGAACGGTAGAACCCGCAGGCAAACAGATAAATGATGTTGCCCAATACCACAAAAAACCAGTAAAACCCCAACAGATTCCCCATATAAAGCTAGGTGCTACGTAGCCATTTTGACTGCTGAGGAAGGTAATAGTCGTATAACTCTTCATCCGTCCTGTTACGGCGGTGGTGGTCAAGATGCGCCTGTTGCTGTAATAAAAAAGAGGTGGGAAAAGCCCAACTGGCGATGGTGCCAATAATACGATTTCCGCGTTCAGATTTGGCCGCTACACCATGTACCGCCTCATGCATCACCGCAAATGGCATATTATTAATTAGTGCAAAAAACCAAATGGCAGCAATGGCCCAATACCATTGACTATGACTGGCTATCCATAGACAAGCAGCTGAAATAGCTAACGATATCAGTAATAAGCTAAAGTTTAAGGCAAATCTCATCCGGTGTGATCCAATCCATATTTAACTATTGGCGGATGATAGCGAATATTTGCAGAAATCATCAGGGGATTGATCATAAAAAGGTAACTATCGAAGGAAATAATACCAATGAGGAATGATTATACCGTTGGCGCTTCAATCTGCTGAGTATAGGTAATGACCCGATCTTTTCCGGTTGTTTTAGCATGGTACAGCGCCTTATCCGCGCGATTAATCGCATGATTAATACTGGACCGATCCGCAAGTTCAGTGGTGCCAATACTGATAGTGAAATAGACTTTTTCTTTCTCTGACTCCGGAACCATAACCGAGAGATAGCGAGTTTTCTTACATAGCCAGTCGAGCGTTTTTTGTACCTGCTGATTGTCACAATCGTACAGCAAGATAGCGAACTCTTCTCCGCCGTAACGGCAAAACAGATCTTCTTTTCTGAAAAAGGTTTTAAGCAATCGGGAAAATTTCATTAATACTTCATCTCCACAGCTATGGCCGAAACGATCGTTAATACGCTTAAAATTATCAATATCAATTAAAGCCAGCGATGCTTTGTACTGCTGTTCTGCGGGTAAATATCGAATAGCATCCAGAAACGCCCGACGGTTGGAGATACCGGTGAGATAATCGGTGGTGGCGCTGAGCTGGAGCTTGCGGATTAACTCTTTATTGCGATTTTCCAGTCGGTATTTTTCTATCTGGATTTTTTTCAGTTTAGCCAATGCTTGCATAATGGATTCCAGTTCAAAACTAAAACGGCTTTGATTTTCATTAAAGTTGATGTTCAGGTCATTATTGGAGAGTTGTGTAATGGCTTTCTGAACCAGTGTAAAGGCGCCGCTAAGTTTAAAGATCATGACTGAAATAGGCAGAATGGCGAACAAAAAGAAGATCGCCAGAAAACACACCATGCTATAGATTTTGATTCTGGACAGGTAAATTTGGTTAGCCGAAATATCGATAGCTTCGTTCAGCAATATTCTATTCAAGGATGAGAGATGGTTTTTTGCCTGAAAGTAGGAGTGATTAACCCGTTGTAATCCAACGTTGTTAGCAACAGTATGATCAAAGTTATTGTAAATAAGATGGTTTATTTTAATCGTGTCATGGCTGAAAACTTCGCTGACTAAGGCATCTATCTCTTCACTTTTATTACTGTGCTTAAGGTAGTTTTTCTGTATGGAGACCAGACGATTCTCTGTTTCATCAATGGCACCCAACAGTTTAATAGCTTTAATTGCCGATGATTCATCCATGCTATGAGATACTTCAATATCAATCAGCTGATCGATAAGTTCGGTAAAAAAACTATATAGCTGAGTGGTTAATCTGACGCCTTCAATGGCAATCATAAATTCGGCAGAGTGGTTTTGAATCTGAATAATCTGATACTCAATAATCGATTCCAGTCGATTAAAAGAGTAAGAGCTGGCGAAGCGTTTATCCTTTCTTATCTCTTCCGATAGCCGGTTAACTTCTAAAGCAGCATATTTATCGTGAGGGAACTCATCTTTTTTAGGCTCATGTTCAGTAAATTCGAGCAGATTATTAATTGCCGTATCGACAGGGTGATAATTTATCGGGCCAGCGATCTGATAATAAGAGGCCATTTTTGAGATCTGGTGTTCATCGTAAATACGTTCACCTGCTATCAATAATAGCTGGAGGTATTTAATTTTATTTTGTTCTTTGATGTTAGCGCGAAGGTCGGACAAATCACCACTAATGGTAGAAATGGAAAGAATACTCAGTGATGTAATTATGAATAAGATAATAAAAATAAAGAAATTTCTAATTTTCATCATTAAGGTTCCGTCTGAAACTCACAACCTCAATGTCATGATAACTAATTGATTCCATTTTAGCATAGTTTAACCGTCAGGCAATTTGCTTACCTTATCCAATGTTACAGAATTATTGCCAGAAAAAGGCATGAATGTGATTTTTCGACAATACTTTATCGGTAGCTGGCTGGCATCACTAAACTGAGACTTGTTTTCTGGCTACAGAATGAATCCATTTCTACAGTATCAGGTAATCACAATGAAAAAATCTATTTTGGTCTCGTTATTGCTGTTCTTCATATGGGGAGCGGTTATTGCCGCAGAACCAGTTAGCCATAGTGTGCATCAACAAGTGAGTGCGATGGACAAGGGTTCTCTGACGCCAGCAGGCAAAGAGTATGCCGCCGCCATGAGCATGATGCATGAGCCGATGATGGCTGCGGTCAGGGAGTCGGATCCTGATGTGGCTTTTGTGAAGGGAATGATTCCTCACCATCAGGGAGCGATTGAGATGGCCCGTATTGAGCTGAAATATGGTAAAAATCCTGAAATTCGTAAACTGGCGGAAGCGGTGATTAACGCTCAGGAACAAGAAATCGATACGATGAATCGTTGGCTGGCAGAGCATAATAACAGCGTTAAATAATGATAAGAATAACCATAACGTGGCCAGTTCTCTGGCATCGTTATGGTTATCTGAAAATGATAATGCTACGAACTACCAATAACTAACCCGGTAGCGAAAACCAACAATCCCCCGACAACCACCTGAAAGGCCGCCTGTAGAAACGGTGTATCCATATAGCGATTACGGATCCAGGAAATGGCAGCCAGTTCGAATATCACCACCAGTCCAGAAACGGTCATTGCCGTCCAGAAGTCACTAATAAGAAAGGGAAGGGTATGACCCAGCCCGCCGAGGGTGGTCATTACGCCACAGGAAGCTCCACGTAGCCATGGGTTTCCCCGTCCGGTTAGTGAACCGTTATCTGAAACTGCTTCGGCAAATGCCATGGAAATACCTGCACCAAGAGAGGCGGCTAAGCCAACCAGAAAGGCCTGCCAACTGTCTTTGGTTGCCAGGGCTGCTGCAAATACCGGTGCTAATGTCGATACAGAGCCGTCCATCAAGCCGGCCAGCGAAGGCTGCACAATCTGAAGTACAAACAGGCGATGGGCCGACTTATTCTCTTTTTCCTGCACTTTCGGGTTTATCAGCTGCTTTTCCAATTGCTCTGCCCGTAACTGATGGCGGTGCTCTTCTGCCGCAAGGTCATCCAACAGTTGGCGAATTGCTGCATCAGTAGTTCTGTGAGCAGCCTGATAATAGAAGTTTTGGGTTTCTATCTCCATGACTTCAGATTGTTTTCTGACTTTATCAATACTTAATGGGCGGCTAAGCCAGATAGGCTTACGTTCAACAAAGCCTTTTACATCCTGTCGACGAATTAATGGAATATGATTACCAAACTTTTCCTGATACAGCTTAATTAAGCGGTGACGATGTCCATTTTCTTCCTGAGACATAAGCTCAAAAATTTTTGCTGAATCAGGGTAGGTCTCCCGTAATCCTTCCGCAAATTCGTTATATATCTTGTGGTCTTCTTCTTCTAACGATATGGCCAGAGCCAGAATTTCCTTTTCTGAAAGCTCGGAGAAATTTTTCATGATGCCTCCGGAAATTTACCTGATGTGCTGCCTACGATATTAATCCCTTATTGGTGGCATGTAAAAAAAACAGGGGCCGCAATTGCGGCCCCTGAGGAGAAGTTAATTTAATCTTAACTTAGGATTTATGTTCAACTGCATGTGAATGCTCGATATCTTCACCGCGCTTACTAAAGCGGCGACGCACCACTACGAAGAACACAGGAACGAAGAAGATAGCCAGAATAGTCGCACTGACCATACCGCCCAGAACTCCGGTACCTACCGCGTTCTGAGAGCCGGAACCCGCACCGGTACTGATTGCCAGTGGTAGAACCCCGAGCATAAAGGCCAGAGAAGTCATCAGAATTGGACGTAAACGCATACGTACCGCATCCAGTGTTGCTTCTATCAGACCTTTACCTTCTTTATCCATCAGGTCTTTGGCGAACTCTACAATCAATATGGCGTTCTTTGCCGAGAGTCCGACAGTGGTTAACAAGCTTACAATAAAGTAAACGTCGTTCTCCATACCGCGTACGGTGGTGGCTACCAGAGCACCGATAACCCCAAGTGGAACAACCAGCATAACTGAGAACGGAATTGACCAGCTCTCATACAAGGCTGCCAGACACAGGAATACCACAATCAGTGAAATGGCATACAGTGACGGTGCCTGGTTACCTGACAAACGTTCCTGATAGGACATGCCGGTCCAGTCATAACCAATACCAATCGGTAACTGAGAGGCTAAGTCTTCCATCAGTTTCATGGCATCACCACTACTCTTGCCTGGTGCGGCTTCACCCAGAATTTCCATGGATGGTAAACCGTTATAACGCTCCAGACGTGGAGAACCGTATTGCCAGTGTGCGCTGGAGAAGGCAGAAAGAGGAACCATCTGACCATTTGTACCGCGTACAAACCAGTTATCAATATCCTTTGGTACCATACGGAATGGCGCATCAGCTTGAACGTAAACTTTCTTCACACGACCACGGTCGATAAAGTCGTTTACATAAGATCCACCCAAAGCTGTTGACAGGGTTTGGTTAATATCACTAATTGATACGCCCAATGCCTGTGCTTTTTCCTGATCGATAGTCAGTTTAAACTGAGGCGTATCTTCCAGACCGTTTGGACGAACCCCAACCAACATATCCGGATGTTTAGCAATCATGCCTAATAGCTGATTACGTGCTTCAGTTAATTTTTCATGGCCTAAACCAGCCTGGTCAATCAACTGGAAGTCAAAGCCAGAAGCGGTACCTAATTCAACGATGGCCGGAAGGTTAAAGGCAAACACCATACCGTCTTTAATCTGAGAGAATGCTTTAGATGCCCGACCGACGATGGCTGACACTTTATTATCTGCCCCCGGACGTTCATCCCATTCTTTCAGTTTAATAAATGCCAGACCCGTATTTTGGCCTTGTCCGCTAAAGCCGAAGCCGCCAACGGTAAACACCGAAACAACGTTGTCTTTTTCTTTGGTAATAAAGTAGTCGCTAACTTCGTCCAGAATTTTTTGGGTTCTTTCCTGAGTAGCGCCCTGAGGCAATTGAACTGCTGCCAGGAATACACCCTGATCTTCTTCTGGTAGGAAGGAAGAGGGGAGGCGAATAAACAGCAATGCCATGCCAACAACCAGAACCAGATAGATCAGAATATAGCGACCGGTACTACCCAAAATGTTAGCAACGCTATTGGTATAGTGATGAGTATTCTTCTCAAACATGTTGTTGAACCAACCGAAGAACCCGGTGGTAGCGCCATGGCTACCTTTTGCTACCGGCTTCAGAATGGTGGCACACAACGCGGGAGTCAGAATCATCGCTACCAATACCGACAGCACCATCGCCGAAACGATCGTAATGGAGAATTGACGATAAATCGCACCGGTAGAACCGCCGAAGAAGGCCATTGGTACGAATACTGCCGACAGTACCAGGGCAATACCGACTAACGCACCCTGAATTTGCCCCATGGATTTCCGCGTGGCTTCTTTTGGCGGCAGACCTTCTTCCACCATGATCCGTTCAACGTTTTCTACTACCACGATGGCGTCATCAACCAACAGGCCGATGGCGAGCACCATGGCGAACATCGTCAGGGTGTTTATTGAGTAGCCAAACGCGGATAACACCGCAAAGGTTCCTAATAACACCACCGGTACTGCCATGGTAGGGATTAGGGTCGCGCGCAGGTTCTGCAGGAACAGGTACATGACGATAAATACCAGCAGAATTGCTTCTACCAGCGTTTTGATTACTTCGTTAATCGAAATCTTAACGAATGGTGTCGTATCGTACGGATAAACGATCTTCAGGCCTGCGGGGAAATATCTTTCCAGCGCGGTTAATTCGGCTTTAACCGCAGCGGCGGTATCCAGTGCGTTAGCGCCGGTAGCCAGCTTAATACCCAGACCAGATGCTGGTTTGCCATCGAAACGAGCAACTACGTTATAGCTTTCACCACCTAACTCAATCGTTGCCACATCTTTCAGACGAACCTGTGAACCATCGGTATTAATCTTTAACAGAATCTGACCGAATTGCTCCGGAGTTTGTAAACGAGTCTGCACGATAATCGATGAGTTTAACTGCTGGCCTTTTACCGGTGGTGTACCACCTAACTGACCTGCTGCAATCTGGTTATTCTGAACTTTAATGGCGTTATTAACGTCAAGTGGCGTTAACGAATAGTTATTCAGCTTATTAGGATCTAACCAAACGCGCATTGCGTATTGTGAACCAAACAGCTGTATATCCCCAACGCCGTTGGTACGGCTGAGAGGATCTTTAACGTTTGAACCCACATAGTCAGCGATATCTTCCTGACTCATGGAGCCATCTTCAGAGATAAAACCGGCAACCATTAAGAAGCTACTGGTGGCCTTTTTAACGCTGATCCCCATTTGCTGTACTTCTTGCGGTAACAGAGGTGTCGCCAGTTGCAGTTTATTCTGAACCTGTACCTGAGCGATATCTGGATCCGCTTTTGAGTCAAACGTTAGGGTGATAGAGGCGTTACCGGCCGAATCACTGGTGGAGGACATATACATCAGGTTATCGATACCGTTCATATTCTGTTCGATAACCTGTGTGACAGAGTCCTGTACTGTTTGCGCATCAGCACCCGGATAGGATGCAGATATAGAAACAGCCGGTGGTGCAATCGTAGGGTATTGCGATACCGGTAGTTGGACTAATGCCAGAGCCCCCGCCAACATAATGATTATGGCGATTACCCAGGCAAATATAGGGCGATCAATAAAAAATTTAGCCATCTGCTACACTCAATCTCGTTTATGATTTCGCTGCTGGTGCGTTTGATGCGTCATCTTTCGATTTTTCTGCATACTCTTTAGCATTGACAGATGCGCCCGGTCTGATCTTCTGTAGGCCCGTTACAATCACGCGATCGCCCGGCTCAAGGCCTTGGGTTACCAGCCAATCAGCACCAATAGCCTGACCGGTAGTAATAATGCGTGATTCAACTTTACCTTCTTTATCGATAACCAGCGTTGTGGCTTCACCACGTTGGTTACGGGTGATTCCCTGCTGAGGAACCAGCATCGCATTAGGTTTTACCCCTTCGTCAACGCGGGCACGAACGAACATGCCTGGCAGTAGCTGATTGTTTGGATTCGGGAAAACAGCACGCATAGTAATAGAGCCCGTGGTTTCATCAACGGTGACGTCTTCAAACTCCAGAGTGCCTTGTTCCTTATAGACGCTACCGTTATCAAAAATCAGACTTACCGCTGCTTTGCTTTCCTTTTTCAGTGAGCCATCAGCCAGCTCTTGCTTCATACGCAAGAAATCATTACTGGATTGAGTGACATCTACATAGATAGGATCAAGCTGTTGTACGGTTGCCAGAGCATTTGCCTGATTCGCATTCACCAGTGCACCTTCGGTAACGCTGGATTTGCCAATCAAACCGCTGATAGGGGACATCACCTTGGTGTATTCTAGATTGATACGGGCAGTTTCCACAGCCGCTTTTGCTGCCTGTACGCTAGCTTCGCCCTGACGTGCATTAGCCACGGCAGTATCGTAGTCCTGACGACTAACAAAGTTATTTTTCAGTAGTGGTTGATAACGTTTCACCGTTAAACGCGTCAGGGTAGCGTTAGCTTCTGCTTTAGCCAGATCGGCAACGGCACTGTTATAAGTCGCCTGATAGGTTGCAGGATCGATTTGATAAAGAGAATCGCTCTCTTTGATCATGCTGCCTTCAGTAAACTGGCGTTTAAGTATAATTCCGCTTACCTGAGGACGCACTTCTGCAATACGGAAAGCAGATGTTCGTCCAGGAAGCTCAGTAGTGATATTGATTGGTTGTGTTTTTACCGTTACAAATTCAACTTCTGGAGCTGCGTGTTGGGCGCCCGCGTCGGATTTATTATCGCATCCTACGAGTACTAAACCGCTTGAAAGCATTAGCACCGCTGCCAGAGGCATCACCCCTCTGTTTCTACTCATAGATCAACCTCAACTCAATATTTCAATATCAGTTACCGTTATAGTTAAACTCAGGTAACCACACGGTTATTCTCAAAAAATTAGTGTGCTATAATACAAACATTCATGTATGTATGTAAGTAATTACACAACACACCGCACATAAAGCATAAAAATTATGGGCCGCAAAACTAAGCAACAATCCCTGGAAACCCGTCAGCATATTCTTGATGCCGCCATGCAGGAATTTTCCCGGCGGGGAGTATCCAGTACATCGCTGAATGATATAGCCCTGGCGGCAGGAGTGACGCGAGGCGCTATTTACTGGCATTTCAAAAATAAGGTCGATATTTTCAATGCAATGTGGACTCAAATAGAGTCTAGCATTGATGACGTAGTGCTGCGATACAGAAATGAATTTCCCTTAGAACCGCTTTTAGCATTACGCCATACGCTTATTTTTGTTCTCCAGGCGACAGTGACGGATCCTCGTCGAAGAACTTTACTGGGTATATTATTTCATAAGTGTGAGTTTGTCGGAGAATTGCTCTCATTACAACAAATTCATCAATCTTTATATCTTGAAAATTATGAAAGAATTGAGAAAGATCTGCGATTGTGCGTTCAATATAAACAATTGGACGAACAACTGGATATCGGCCTTGCGGCTATCACTTTGCGGGCATATATTTGTGGTCTGATAGAGAACTGGCTTTTTATGCCAGAATCTTATTCATTAGAACAGGAAGCCCCGCGGTTAGTTGATGCTTTTATTGATTTAATGAAACATAGTCCTTCATTAAAGAAAGCGTGTTTTTAGCCTCAGGGTGAGAATATCCCATCACAGGAAATAACAGATGCAACGTATACTGGTTGTCGCTAACGGCGCGCCTTATGGCAGTGAACTACTATTTAATGCTTTACGCCTGTCCATCGCGATTCGTGAGCAGTCACCGGATTGTGAATTAAAACTATTCCTGATGTCGGATGCGGTAAGTGCCGGAATTCGCGGTCAGAAACCTCATGAAGGATATAATCTTCAGCAAATGCTGGAGATCCTGACGGCCCAAAACGTTGAAGTGAAGTTATGTAAAACCTGCACCGATGGTCGTGGTATCAGTCAATTACCACTGATTGAGGGAGTAGAGATTGGTACGTTAGTCGAGCTGGCTCAGTGGACACTGGCGGCAGACAAAGTGCTGACATTCTGATGAGTGAGGCCATTTATCAGAATGGGTTTAATCAATGACCCATTCCCGCTCTGTTTTCCGTTCATCACCAGTGGCATTCATTTTATTACTATTGGTGTTAGTGGGGATTTTACCGCTGTTAAGTCAGGTACTGGCTTATTTCTGTCTGTTGCTAGTGGATTCCAGCGCCTGGTTCAGCCGTGATTTGGTACTGAGTGAAGGATTCACCATTAGTCGGGTAGGATTGCTTCAAATAACGCGCTGGTTTTGTCTGGCAGTTTTTTGTCTGGGATTATTGGCAATGGGACATGCCTATGGGCGCTATATGCCCTTACCAAGGCAGCGGTTATGGCGTTATATTCTTTTTCTACTTTTTATTCTCTATGCTCAGGTAGTTTGCACACTGGTGCTATCGGCTGGTGGAGAGCCTATTCTTGGCTATTCACCTTATGATTTTGCTTTTCTGGCCTGTTTTTCTTTTCATTGGATAGCTCCTCACCTGAAAGAGCCCCAATGGTTGCCTCTGTTAACCATGTTAACTTATACCCTGTTTAGCGCAGGCGTATTTACTGCTCATCAGCAGAATAGGTAAGTAGGGGCAGTTTTAATCATGTTGCTGCTGTTGTTCTGCCTTACGTAAAAAATCCTGTTCGACAATTTTCAGTGCTGCCAGTACGGTTTTGGCATCAATTTGGTTGCTTTCCAATAGATAAATTAAATCGACAGCCAGTTTGACCTCTTCAGGAGCTTGTTCCAGCGACATCGGTAAACGCCTCGGGTAAGAGTGAACGGTGTTGCTATTGTAGCGACTTTTTCTACGGTCAGTTATTCCTGATAACGATAACCGGCACCGTGTATGGTTCTAATCAGGATTGGCGTAACCGGATCCAGCTCAATAAGTTTACGCAGTTTGGAAACGTGCTGGTCCAGCGTGCGGCTGTTAGGCAGATGATCATATCCCCAGGCACAATCAAACAGCATATCGCGAGTAACAACCTGATTTTTATGCTGCCACAGGCACATCAGAATTTTAATTTCGCGCAAGGATAATTCAATAATCTGCTGTTCGCGTTTGGCACAGAGTTCCGCCGGAGATACCAGCAGATCGCCAAATTGAAACGTTTGGTCCGGCGAATTTTGTTTGGCTTTCAAACAGCGGCGGGCGATGGTTTTAATTCTGGCGCGTACTTCATGAATACCAAAAGGCTTATTGATATAGTCATCGGCACCCAACTCAAGGCCCAACACTTTGTCGATCTCCTCTCCTTTGGCGGAAAGAAAAACAATAGGCGTATGTTCATCATGCTTTCTGATTTCTTTGCACACCGAGTAGCCATCTAATTCTGGCATCATAATATCCAGAATAATGAAGTCAGGTTGTTCTTGCTGATATTTCACTAAGGCGACTTTACCGTTTTCAGCAGTAATCATGGTGTAACCTTCGCGGGAGAGCATATCGCTCAATCCATTGCGAATATGAACATCGTCTTCAGCAATTAAAATTTTCATGGTTATTTATCCGTATCATGTTGTCCGTACCTTTTCAGCTGCGCGGGATACATAAGGTAAATTCCAGCCCGCTATCGCAGTTTTCTGCCATCAGGGTGCCGGACAGACTCTGAGCTAACTGAAGCGCTATCGTCAGGCCAATACCGGTTCCGGTAACCCCTTCGGTAATCTCTGATTTCACTCGATAGAATGGCTGGAAGATATGTTTTAGCTCTTTGTCTGACAGACCTTTGCCATAATCCCGCACGCGGATATAAATGTTCTTATCATCCTGACAGGCACTGAGTTGGACTTTCTTGCCTTCGGCAGCGTACTTTTCCGCATTGCTAAGCAAGTTGCTGATGATTTGAGTTATTCGATCGATATCGCTGTGGGTATTCAGATGGCCCTCAACTGTCAGTGCCAAATGAATGCCTTTCGCTTCAAAGACCGGCGTAAAAATAGTGTGAATCTGCACCAGTAACTGGTTGATATCCACCGGCTGCAGATTGATTTTAGGTGATTTGGTAAACGTCAGCACATTTTGAATCAGGCGAGACAGGCGGCGGCTTTCACTGATGATCACCTCCAGATAGTGAGTATTCTGGCTATCCTCTTCCTGCTCCATCTCTTTCAGCATTTCTGCATATAGCGTGATATTGGTGAGTGGGGTCTTAAGCTCGTGGGATACCTGACTGACAAAACTGACTTGTTGGCTGGCCAGACGGGTAGCCCGGTTAAATTCACGATACAACGATAGTGCAATAATTCCCACGGCCAGGATAGCGATAGCCAACAGACCAAGGGTGAAATAATAGAGTGAGTAGTTGCTGTTGTTACTGGCGTAGTAATCAATTTTCCAGGCATGCAGCGGGAAGGGCAGAGCCTGATTATAGGTTGGCTGTTTGGTTTTATCATAGGCGCGGGTCAGTGACTGATACAGTACTTGACCATTATCTGAGATCACCAGACTGTCCGGCTCATAGTTAAAATCGATGCTGGAAATGATATCTGACAGCAATTTCACATAGGACAGCTTAAAGCCAATGATTTGATTGTTGAGTTTATGCCAGTAAATCAGTACCAGCTGTTGCTGCTCTTGCATCACATACCAGCCAAAATCAGGTTGTTTATCGTCAGACTGATGCTGTTTAGCGATAAGAATGGCCGGATCCTGAATAATGGGTGTGATTAGCTCGATAAAACGGGATTCTTTTTGATTCAGTGGATTATAAGCATCGGGAAATACCAGCTTGTTCTGTTCCAGTACAAACAGGGCTTCGATATCACTGTCCTGAGCAATCAGCGTATTCAGCGACAGGGGATCCAGTTTCAGGTAGGCCAGAATGGCGCTGAAGCGAATTTGTTTTTGTCCCAACTGCTGCAAAATGAAATCCTGAGTTTGCGCCACGCGGGTTTTGGCCAGTTGCTGAGTTTGGTATTCATTTAGGGTGCTTTCTTGTGACAGGGTACGGTATCCAAAATAGCCAATCAGTCCGATAATCAGGACAGTGACGACCATAAACAGATAAAGAAACTTTTTAGATTTCATTCCATACCCAATCATGTAATTAATGAACCGGAGATTAGATTACCTAATCTCCGGTGAAAAAAATGTTACTTAGTTTTTAGATTGCTGCTTTTGTGTCTTATAGGTGCTTTCTTTCATGCTTTTACGGGAAACCGCTTCAGACTTGCTATCTAAATCTTCGTATAACTTTTTATTCTCAACCGCGCCGCCGCTAGCTTTAGCTTTGGCTGACGGGCTGCTGACAGAATCGGATAATGCATTTAAAGTAGAGGCGTTTTGTTGAATAATTCGGTTGGCTTCATCTTTTTTGCCTTCATCCAGTAATTTAATCGCTTTCTCATTTTCAAGGTTGGCTTTTTGAATTGCTGAATCAACGACGATCTCTTCCTGTACTGCCTGTTTCACTGCCTGTTCTGATTTGCTGTAAGCAATATCGATACGGTTTTCCAGATTATCTTTTTTGCTGGTTTGTAAGTTGTCGTAGCTGATAACTACATCGGCTAATGGCTTTTTCTCATTCTCTTTGCCTTTAGGCGGAATAACTTCTAACAGGACATACTTTTCCTGATTAGAGTACAGCTGGTTCATTTTTACCGTAACGTTATTGCCTTTAATATCGCCTTCACGGCCCAACAGACGCACTGGTTTAACGCCGTCTTGCAGACGGATGGTGACAGTCACTTCCTGAGCAACAACCGACATGACATCTTTAAATTCACGCACAAATGCTGCTTCCAGATCGGCTGATTTCTCAACGAAAGCATGATTGCCATCGCTATAGCTGGCCAGCGCGGTCATCAGGTCTTCGTTGTAACTGGCCCCTAAACCAATGGTGGTAACGGCGATGCTTTGTTTTGCAGCCACAATACCTAAGTCAGCCAGCTCTTTGGTGCTGCTTGGCCCTACGTTAGCCTGACCGTCAGACAGCAGAATAATGCGGTTTACCTGATCTTTTTTATGGAATTTATTAACTTCTTTAATGCCTTTGCTGACGCCGGCAAACAGTGCTGTCCAACCTTGCGGAGTGATTTTGTCATTGATGGTTTTAATCAGCTTTTGTTTGTTATTGGCTTTGGTCGCAGGGATAACCACATGGGCATCATTGTCGTAAGCAATAATCGAGATGATATCATCGTCTTTCAGCATATTGATTGCCAGTATCGCGGCTTCACGCGCCTTTTCGATACGGTCACCGGACATCGAGGTCGAACGGTCAATGACTAATGCCAGATTGATGGGAGTACGTTTATCGGTGTCTTGTTTAGTACCCGTCAGAGAAACTTTCAGATAGTTATGCTCTTGCGATCCTTCCAAAATAATTGGCGAAGACAGCTCGCTTTTGGTTATGACATAAGGTGCCGGGGTTACGGCGATTGATGTAGCGAAGGTTGAACCAGATAAAAGGGCCAGGGCAGAAAACAGATACTTTATATTCATCACATAACTCCTGTAATTGGTGGTGTTCCGTCATTATTGGTGAATTAATTTTTGAGTTGTGTGTTTAATGCATAAGAATGTAACAAAATGTAACTATCACTTGAGGCTGAAGTTACAAACCTGATTCGCGGCGTTCAATCTGCTTTTCAATTCGTTTAAGGGCTTGTCGACAGCGCATCAGACGGCCTTCCAGGGCCGCCAGCTCTTTTTGAATTTGCTGTTGAGCCGTTAGGGTCGTTTGTAGAATAAGCTGGCTTTCTTTATCTCTCAGCATCTCTTGCAGGCGTCGTTCATAGTCCTGATGCTGGGCCAGAGTTTGGTAAATATCGCTGTTGGTCTTTACCGCTGTGGTATTACTTTTGCGTAGGTTAAGGGTTGCCAATTCACGCTGTAATGCGGTGATCTGTGCCACGATTCGCTCAGCCAGAAAAGCCACCTGCTCGAGACGGTTTTTATCCACTTCTTGTTTTAGCTGCTGCAGATTTTTTTCTACTTCAGTCAAATAGTGACTCAGGCGAGAGTCACGCTGGTTAAATAATTGATGGTCAAAGCGGGGAGGCATCACGCCGGAGGCTGGGGCATCAGCAATGGCCTGTGCCAGTTGCTGTACCTGATGCTGTAAAGCCTGTAATAAAGCGCCGGTGTTCATAGGCATCCCTGATTGGTGTAAGGTGGCAATAATGGTCCGACGATAGCCTTTGCCGAAAAACGTGCGGACATCTTATATCAGTGGGCGTTTGAATAAAAATTGGATATAGAACTTGGTTGAAATTGCACCGAATGTGCGAGAATGACTATCATTACGTTGGGGTGAAGGTTATTTTTGATTAGACTAGCCTCAGGGTTTTCATAACGGGTGGAATTATGTATCGATGGTTTCTTCTCTGCCTTGGCTGGCTGGCGATGGGGTTAGCCTGTCTTGGCGTTATTTTACCTGTCTTGCCAACCACCCCGTTTTTACTGTTGGCGGCCTGGTGTTTTGCCCGCTCGTCCCCACGTTTTCATGACTGGTTATTGTATCGTTCATGGTTTGGCCCTTATTTGCGCCACTGGCAAACGTATCGCGGGTTACCACCAGGGGCGAAGAGTAAAGCGATTTTGATGATCGTTATTACTTTTGCTGTGTCATTATGGCTGGTCTCATTACTGTGGGTTCGAGTGCTATTGCTGGCGATTTTACTGGTGTTGCTAATATTTATGCTGAGGTTGCCGGTTATTGATCCATTACAGCAAAAAAGTGATTAATTCCTTTATTGTGACAACTACCAGTTGCATTTCCTGCGTGCTTTGCATAGATTTGAGCGTTTTTCGCCGCTGTCCCCCGCGTTTATTGATGGAAAAATAGACCCCGACACCGGCGTTATGGAATAGAACCGTTAGTTAACCGGGTACATATTTATGACGACGACAGAACAGCAGCTAACGCTGATCAAAGATAGCATTATGACTATCCCTGACTATCCAAAAGCAGGAATCCTTTTCCGTGACATCACCACGTTACTGGAAAACCCGGCTGCTTTTGCCGCAACCATTCAGATGATGGTTGATCATTATAAAGATAAAGGTATTACTAAAATTGTCGGTACCGAAGCCCGCGGTTTTCTGTTTGGTGCTCCGGTCGCTTTAGCGTTAGGTGTTGGTTTCGTCCCGGTACGTAAAAAGGGCAAACTGCCTCGCGAAACGCTGCAGGAAACCTATGAGTTAGAATACGGCACTGACGTGCTGGAAATTCATACCAGCAGCATTCAGCCAAATGATAAAGTCCTGATGATTGACGATTTGCTGGCAACCGGCGGCACCATTAGCGCTACGGTAAAACTTATCCGTCGTTTAGGTGGCGAAGTGAGCGATGCGGCTTTCGTTATTGAATTACCTGAGCTGGGTGGCCGCGCACGTTTAGCCGCTCAGAACGTTGAAAGTTATAGCCTTGTCTCGTTTGACGGTCATTAATCCAGAACAAACGTCGTCGCGAATCATCGGCTGTGATAAGATGTTTCACCTATTTTAATCGACTTTTCTGGTACCAATGAGCTATCAAGTTCTGGCCCGTAAGTGGCGTCCACAAAGTTTTGCAGATGTTGTCGGTCAGGAACATGTTCTGACCGCCATCTCTAATGGTTTGTCCTTAGGACGAATCCATCATGCTTATCTTTTTTCTGGCACCCGTGGCGTAGGTAAAACCTCGATAGCTCGTCTGTTGGCCAAAGGTCTGAATTGCGAAAGTGGTATTACCGCCACGCCCTGTGGCAAATGTGGTAACTGCCGCGAAATCGAAGAAGGGCGCTTTGTCGATCTGTTAGAGATTGATGCCGCTTCTCGCACGAAAGTTGAAGACACTCGTGAATTGCTGGATAACGTTCAGTACGCCCCGGCGCGTGGCCGCTTCAAAGTTTACCTGATCGATGAAGTCCATATGCTCTCCCGCCACAGCTTTAACGCACTGCTGAAAACGCTGGAAGAGCCACCGGAGCACGTCAAATTCTTGCTGGCGACGACCGACCCACAAAAATTACCGGTCACCATTCTCTCCCGTTGCTTACAGTTTCATCTGAAAGCGCTGGACGTGGAGCAGATAAAAGGTCAGTTAGATAAAATTCTTCAGGCCGAACACATTCAGTCCGAGCCCAGAGCACTGCAACTGCTGGCCCGGGCGGCGGAAGGCAGTATGCGTGATGCCCTCAGTCTGACAGATCAGGCGATAGCCATGGGTGATGGCGTGGTTGCCACTGAATCCGTTAGCATGATGTTGGGTACGCTGGACGATGAGCATTCGCTGGCGCTGGTTGAAGCATTAAATCAGGCCGATGGTGAAAAGCTGATGTCACTGGTGACGCAGATTGCGGCTAAGGGCGTTGACTGGGAAACCTTGCTGGTGGATATGCTGGCCTTGTTACATCAGGTAGCCATGGTGCAGTTATTGCCTTCTGCATTAGATCCGTTGCAGCAAAATGAACAGCGGATGCGTGAATTAGCGCGGCAAATGGCTCCGCAAGATCTTCAACTCTACTATCAGACCCTGTTAGTGGGTCGTAAAGAATTAGCCTATGCGCCAGACCGGCGGATGGGTGTTGAAATGACGCTATTACGGGCACTGGCTTTTCATCCTAAAGTGGTGATAAAAGCGCCAGAAGCGGTAGCGCAAAATGCCAGTTCGCCGGTTTCCCGACCGGTTGCGCCCGTTCATGAACCGCGCCATGAAGCACAGAGCGTACCTGTTTATACTTCCCGTGATATGCCTTCTTCTGCTACATCGGAACCTGCTGCGGCAATAACGACTGCGCCTGTAGCGCAAACGTCAGTTCCGGATCCGCAAGAGGAACAAATCTCGGCGGGTTTATCAGAAACTACCGCACAGATGTTACAGGCCCGTAATCAACTACGGCGAAATCAGGGAAACCCCGACTCAAAAAAGGGTGAACCGGCGGCACCATCAAAAGTGAAGCCGGGATCTTCGGTGCTGGAACGTCTCGCTTCGGCAACCGAAAAGGGTGCTGTTGCCCGTAATAAAGCACCGTCATCTGCTCCGACCAAAAAAGATAGCTATCGCTGGAAAGCGCAAAACGATTTTGAAGCGGTTAATGAACCAGTAGCAACACCAAAAGCACTACGCTCAGCGCTGGAGCATGAGAAAACACCTGAACTTTCGGCTAAGCTGGCGCAAGAGTCATTAACCAGAGATCCATGGGCGGCAGAGATAAATCAAATGCCATTGCCTAAACTGGTTCAACAACTGGCATTGAACGCCTTCAAACAACAGCTGTCTGAGAATGAGGTCTGTCTGCATTTGCGGCCTTCTCAGCGTCATTTGAATTCGGAATCTGCTCAGCAGGTGCTGGCTCAGGCTATCAGCCAGTTAGCCGGACATCCGGTCACGCTGACTATTGTTGAAGATGAAGATATGACGGTTAAAACGCCGCTGGAATGGCGTCAGGCTATTTATGAAGAAAAGTTAACTCAGGCTCGGGAATCAATAGCCGCAGATCAGCATATACAGACGCTGTGCCGCTATTTTGAAGCCGAGCTGGATGAAGACAGTATTCGACCCGTATAACCGATCGTCGTGAGCATAGCGAACGACGATGATTGATTTTTACCCATAGCAAAGAGAGAGATGACCATGTTTGGTAAAGGCGGCCTTGGCAATATAATGAAGCAAGCTCAGCAGATGCAGGAAAAAATGCAGCAGATGCAGGAAGAGATTGCAAAGATGGAAGTCACCGGTGAGTCTGGTGCAGGTATGGTTAAAGTCACAGTAAACGGTGCTCATAACTGCCGTCGCGTAGAGATCGATCCAAGCCTGATGGAAGATGACAAAGAGATGTTAGAAGATCTGATCGCAGCAGCATTTAACGATGCGGCTCGTCGCGTTGAAGAGACGCAAAAAGAGAAAATGGCTCAGGTTTCTGGCGGTATGCAATTACCCCCTGGCTTTAAGATGCCGTTCTGATGCAAACCAGTCCACTGTTAGAATCTTTGATGGAAGCCCTGCGCTGTTTACCCGGCGTAGGGCCTAAGTCTGCTCAGCGTATGGCTTTTCAACTGTTGCAGCGTGATCGCAGTGGCGGTATGCGTTTAGCGCAATCGCTGACCCGTGCCATGTCTGAAATTGGTCATTGCCGGGACTGTCGTACTTTTACGGAAGAAGAAGTCTGTACCATTTGCAGTAATCAACGCCGTCAAAATAGCGGCCAAATCTGCGTGGTGGAAAGTCCGGCAGATATCCATGCCATCGAGCAAACCGGTCAGTTTGCCGGTCGATACTTTGTGTTGATGGGCCATCTTTCTCCGCTGGATGGTATTGGTCCAAATGATATTGGCTTAGATCGTCTGGAAGAGCGTCTGGCGTCAGAAAAAATTAATGAAGTGATTCTGGCGACTAACCCAACGGTGGAAGGGGACGCGACCGCTAACTTTATCGCCGAAATGTGCGGTATGTATGGGGTAATGGCCAGCCGTATTGCTCACGGGGTACCGGTGGGTGGTGAGTTAGAGATGGTGGATGGCACCACGTTATCGCACTCTTTGGCCGGGCGGCAGCAGATTAAGTTTTAGATTTAGTGTTGGTAAATTTAGCTCTGAGATAGTTTCGTCCACCATTAGTCCTGTGACTGAATTGACGCTTGTGCAGGTGGCCGAGCAAGAGGCGCTTAGGCGAGCGCCTCCTGCACCTCCGCACCTTCGCACACGAATTCAGGTCGCCTGACGGCGACTGTCTTCCTTCTTCATTCGGGCTTACGCACCGGCGCAGAGCCGCTCCCTACGTCGCTGCGCCTCGACTGACATCCATGTCAGTCGTGCTACCCTCATTCAGTCGTCAGCTGAATTCCAGTGCTCCTGAAGGTCAAAAGCTTAAAATCAAAAGACTAAGGTCAAAAGATTAAAGGCGGAGGGACAAAAGCAGCTTCGTTGTTGTTACTTTAGCCGCGGTTATTATGTTTTTTCACCAATAATCTCATCATTCTCTTGAAAAACCTCACTATGATCCCCATCTGTTAACCATTCCCATAGAGTCCAGGGCATGTAGAAATCTGCCTGAGTAAAATCAAGTAATTGAGGTAAGTAATGAGCATGAAAAGTCAGGAAACCAGAGGGTTTCAGTCAGAAGTTAAGCAGTTATTACATTTGATGATTCACTCTCTCTATTCCAATAAAGAGATCTTTTTACGTGAGTTGATATCGAATGCTTCCGATGCAGCAGATAAATTACGTTTTCGTGCGCTTTCTAATTCAGATTTATATGAAGGAAATGGCGAACTTTGCGTACGGGTATCGGTTGATAAAGAGAAGCGTACTCTGACACTGAGCGATAACGGCATCGGCATGACCCGGGATGAAGTGATTGATAACCTGGGGACCATCGCTAAGTCAGGAACTAAAGCGTTTCTGGAGTCGATGGGGAGCGATCAGGCGAAAGACAGTCAACTGATTGGTCAGTTTGGGGTTGGTTTCTATTCTGCTTTTATCGTTGCCGATAAAGTGACGGTTCGTACCCGTGCCGCCGGCGCTGCGGAAGATCAGGGCGTTTTCTGGGAATCAGCAGGTGAAGGCGAATATACCATTGCCGATATCAGCAAAGCCGATCGCGGTACCGAAATTACACTGCACCTGCGTGAAGGAGAAGATGAATTTCTGGATGACTGGCGCGTGCGTTCCATTATCAGTAAATACTCAGACCATATTGCTTTACCGGTAGAAATTCAGGTTACCGAAGAGAAAGAGGGTGAAGAGCCGGTTGTTAGTTGGGAGAAGATTAATAAAGCTCAGGCGCTGTGGACCCGCAATAAATCAGAAGTGACTGATGAAGAGTATAACGAGTTCTACAAGCATGTTTCCCATGACTTTAGCGATCCGTTAGCCTGGAGTCACAATCGGGTAGAAGGTAAACAAGAGTATACCAGCCTGCTGTATATTCCTTCTCAGGCTCCGTGGGACTTATGGAATCGCGACCATAAACACGGCCTGAAACTGTACGTACAGCGCGTATTCATCATGGATGACGCTGAACAGTTTATGCCAAACTATTTGCGTTTTGTGCGTGGTCTGATTGACTCTAATGACTTACCGTTAAACGTTTCCCGTGAGATTCTGCAAGATAACCGCATTACTCAAAGCCTGCGTAGTGCCTGTACTAAACGTGTTTTGCAAATGCTGGAGAAACTGGCTAAGAATGACGCGGATAAATATCAGCAGTTTTGGCAACAGTTTGGTCTGGTGTTAAAAGAAGGTCCGGCAGAAGATGGTACTAATATAGAGACTATTGCCAGCCTGTTGCGCTTTGCTTCTACTCATAGTGATAGCGATGCTCAGACCGTCTCTCTGGCTGATTACATTGGTCGTATGCAGGAAGGTCAGGAGAAGATTTACTACATCACCGCAGATAGCTACGCAGCGGCGAAAAACAGCCCGCACCTGGAGCTGTTCCGTAAGAAAGGTATTGAAGTCTTACTGTTATCCGACCGGATTGATGAGTGGATGATGAGCTATCTGACCGAGTTTGATGGTAAATC
This sequence comes from Limnobaculum zhutongyuii, assembly GCF_004295645.1. NCBI lineage: Bacteria > Pseudomonadati > Pseudomonadota > Gammaproteobacteria > Enterobacterales > Budviciaceae > Limnobaculum > Limnobaculum zhutongyuii. The sequence continues at coordinate 2,550,561 of NZ_CP034752.1, read as the reverse complement.
TTTCCAGTCAGTCAGCAAAGCCGATGAAGCGCTGGATAAGCTGGCAGATGCGGAAACCGAAGAGCAGAAAGAGGCTGAAAAAGCACTGGAACCTTTTGTTGATCGCACCAAAACCCTGTTGGGGGATCGAGTAAAAGAAGTTCGTCTGACTCATCGTTTAACCGATACGCCGGCCGTGGTCACCACGGATGCTGATGAAATGACGACCCAAATGGCTAAGCTGTTTGCCGCAGCAGGTCAGAAAGCGCCAGAAGTGAAATACATTTTTGAGCTGAATCCGGACCATGCTTTGGTTAAGCGTGCATCAGAAGTGACTGATGACGCAACATTTGGTGAGTGGATTGAGTTACTGTTAGATCAGGCATTATTGGCAGAGAAGGGCAGTCTGGACGATCCAAACAGCTTTATCCGCCGAATGAACCAACTACTGTTGAAGTAATGATGACAGAAAGTTAGTGGTACGAAACAGGCCGATAGTCCATGTCGGCCTGTTATTTTTTACTCATTTGAAAACCATATTGGAAATAAAACCGGTAAAAAATTCGAAAATAGTATATTTATTTCAGTAGGTTAATATGTATTTTTGTTTGTTGGGGCCTTTATCTCTGCGCAATCTGCCTCTTGAGCATCATGACGTAGGGTGATAATGTTCGCTGGTTTTCCATAATTTATATATAAAAGCTAAAATTCTAGGGGATTTACGCAATGCGTATCATTCTGCTTGGCGCTCCCGGCGCCGGTAAAGGCACTCAGGCTCAATTCATCATGGAGAAGTACGGTATTCCGCAAATCTCCACCGGCGACATGCTGCGCGCAGCAGTAAAAGCAGGATCTGATTTGGGTAAGCAAGCAAAAGAACTGATGGATGCCGGTAAGTTAGTGACTGATGAACTGGTTATCGCTTTGGTAAAAGAGCGTATCGCTCAGCCAGATTGTAAAAATGGCTTCCTGCTTGACGGGTTCCCTCGCACTATTCCACAGGCAGATGCGATGAAGGAAGCGGATATTCAGGTAGATTACGTGCTTGAATTCGACGTTCCGGATGAAATTATTGTTGAACGCATTGTTGGCCGTCGTGTACATGCTGCTTCTGGCCGTGTTTATCACATTAAATTCAATCCATCTAAGGTTGAAGGTAAAGATGACGTTACCGGTGAAGAACTGACTATCCGTAAAGACGATCAGGAAGATACTGTGCGTAAACGTCTGGTGGAATACCATGCGTTAACTAAGCCACTGATTAACTACTACAGTGCTGAAGCAAAAAGCGGCAACACGCGCTATTTCAAAATCGACGGTACTCGTAAAGTCACTGAAGTTAGCGATGAGCTGGCTAAAATTTTGGGATAATTCCCGAACAGTTTGAAGAACAAAGGCGACTCAGGTCGCCTTTGTTGTATATTAAACTTAATGTGTGTCAGATAATTTAAGGATAACTGAAATGGCTCAATATGTTCGCCTGTTGATCATTGCCGCATTACTGGCAGGAACCAGTGCATGCAGCACCAGTTCTGAAACCGAGGCAGTGAACACCTCTCCGGGCGTGTCAACTTGTGTATCAGCCGAGGAAGATGATGGTACCGCTGCCTGTGTTAATTCCGCCCCGGAAGAGAGCGTTGGCAGTGATTCTGGAATGCAGGATGCGGTGGCAGATGCTCTAGTGGAGTAGTTTAAACCTCAGACTATCGCAATGGGTGTCATAATCAATCAAGATAGGGCGGCAAGCCGCTGAGCAAGCCAGTATAATCTTAACTATTCGCTGCTAATCATTATCCCAGGAAATTATGTCATCAGAATTCATAACCGGTCGCGCTAATTCCCCGCTCAGTCAGATTAAAACTGGCATATTACTGGTGAATTTAGGTACGCCTGATGCCCCAACTGCTGCTGCGGTAAAACGTTATCTGACCCAATTCTTACAGGATCGCCGGGTGGTGGACCTCAATCCTCTGATATGGTCGTTTATACTGAAGGGAATAATTCTGCCGCGTCGCGCACCCAGAGTGGCGAAACTCTATCATGAAGTATGGATGGAAGAAGGCTCTCCGTTATTGGTTTATAGCCTACGCCAGCAGCGAGCATTAGCCGCTCGTTTGCCGCAGGTGCCGGTAGAGCTGGCAATGACTTATGGTTCACCTTCCGTTAAGCAGGCACTGGATCGGTTACAAAGTCAGAATATCAAACGTTTGGTGGTGTTACCGCTCTATCCACAATACTCTTGTTCAACCACCGCAGCTGCCTGGGATGCACTTTCCGCCGAACTGGCTAATCGTCGTGATTTGCCAGAAATCTCATTTATTCGTGATTATGCGGAACATCCGTTATATATCGCGGCGTTAGCGCGTTCTATTCAGACATCGTTTGAGCGCTATGGTAAACCAGATTTGCTGCTGTTTTCTTATCATGGCATACCACAACGCTATGTGGATGAAGGTGATGACTATCCTCAACGCTGTGAAGCCACTACCCGTGGTGTTGTTGCTGCTTTGGGGCTGGAGCCTTCAGAGTACAAAATGACCTACCAGTCGCGTTTTGGTCGTGAAGTCTGGTTGCAGCCCTATACTGATGAAACGATGCGTTCATTGCCTTCACAGGGCGTTAAATCTATACAGGTGATTTGCCCGGGCTTTGCATCAGATTGCCTGGAAACCATTGAAGAGATTGAGCAACAGAACAGGGCTTTCTTTCTGGAGAGTGGGGGCGAGAGTTATCACTATATTCCTGCGCTGAATGATAGCGTGGAGCATATCGATCTGTTTGAGACATTAGTTACTGAACGCGTATAGTTAATTGTGCATAAAATAAAGGCCAGTGCTTGCCAAACGGCAGGTCACTGGCCTGATAGTGATTACCGAAGATTAAATCGGACAACCTTCCATAATGGTATCTTTTTTATTTTCTCTGTCCTGATACAACTCATCAATCATGCCCTGCGCGATTTCACGCTCGCCCATAATCACATGGTTTGCGCCGCGCTCTGAAATGTATTCCACTTCGTCATCATAGTGAGCTCGGGCAATAATCATCAGGTCAGGGCGTTGAGAGCGGGCATAGGCTACAATCTCACCGGCTTCATAACCGTTAGGTGTGGTAACCAGCAGACAACTGGCACAGTCCAGACGCGCCAGAGTCATAATCTCGTGGTTACCGGCATTCCCCAGTACGGTGCTGATATCCCGCTCCCGCAAAATCTCTACCCGCGAAAGTGAATTCTCAACTACCACTAATGGGATATCCTGATCGTGCAAACGTTCGCAAAGAATATTGCCAACCCGACCATAACCAACCAGAATTACATGGTTACACATATCCACCGGAACCTGTGCCACTTCTTCTTCCACCACTTCCTCAATAATTTGATCTTCAATGGTTTCAGTTTTAGCCAGATATTGCCCAATCAGGTTAAACACCAGTGGGTTAAGCAGAATAGAAAGGATAGCACCAGCCAGAATCAAACTCTGACCATCTTTGTTCAGAACCCCTAACGCAACCCCCATACTTGCCAGAATAAAGGCAAATTCCCCAATTTGTGCCAGACTGGCAGAAATGGTCAGCGCGGTACGTTTTGAATGGCCAAACATACGTACAATCAGGAAAGCAGCAATAGACTTGCCCAGTACGATAATCACTAATGTACCCAGTACGGCTAACGGCTGATCAATGAGCGTCATTGGCTCAAACAGCATACCGACGGAAACGAAGAACAGTACCGCGAACGCATCGCGTAACGGCAGGGTGTTTTGCGCCGCCCGGTGGCTCAGCTCGGATTCGTTAAGCACCATACCCGCAAAGAAAGCGCCAAGCGCAAATGAGGCCCCAAACAGCTGTACAGAGCCGTAGGCGATTCCCATAGCGATAGCCAGAACTGAAAGGGTAAATAGCTCATTAGAGCCGGTAGCCGCGCTTTTTGCCAGTAACCACGGAACCACCCGACGGCCGACGACAACCATCAGTACAATAAAGGCAATCACTTTACCAAGGGTTATGCCCAGAGAAATGGCCAGATTGGTAAAGTCACTGTGTCCCTGTTGCATAATGCCGGTGATGGCGGGTAACAACACCAGTGCCAGCACCATGGCTAAATCTTCTACAATCAGCCAGCCGATTGCTATTTTCCCCCGCTGGCTTTCAATCAGCTGTCTCTCTTCAAGGGCTCGCAGCAGCACCACGGTACTGGCGGTGGACAGACAGAGGCCAAATACGATACCGGTCATCAGATCCCAGCCTAATCCATAAGCCAGGCCCATCCCCAGTAGCGTTGCAACGGCTATTTGCACAATAGCGCCGGGAATAGCGATCTTTTTAACGGAAAGAAGGTCTTTGAGCGAGAAGTGCAACCCTACACCAAACATCAGCAGGATTACGCCAACTTCGGCTAACTGATGGGCTAGGGCTTCATCAGCGACAAATCCTGGAGTGTGTTTACCTGCGACAATCCCTGCAATCAGATACCCTACCAGAGGGGAAATTCGCAGACGATTGGCGATGAGGCCAAAAATAAAGGCCAGTACCAAGCCTCCGGCAATGGTGGTAATGAGTGGTGTAGAATGATCCATCAACGCTCCTTTTTGTTGTGGGGGAAAAGGGGACGTTTTAATTTTATGGTATTTATCGTACTTTTGCTTGGGAATATTTGCTATTTATGAAAAAAAGTATCAATTAATTACTGAATCGATTAAAGACAGGCATTTATACAATATTGAATCATTATCATCATGCTCCATAAGGTTTTTCCCTGCGCAGAAAAATTTTTTCCACGCAGGAGTAAGCCAAATTACTACACCTTATGCTCAATATTTGGTAACAGAGCGGTCAGAATACCCAGCAGAGGAAGGAAAGCACATATATGGTATACCGTCTCGATGCTGGTTTGGTCGGCCACATAGCCTAATGCGGCGGCTCCCAGTCCTCCCATACCAAAAGATAATCCGAAGAATAAACCGGAAACCATACCGATTTTCCCCGGAATCAGCTCTTGTGCATACACTAAAATGGCGGAAAAGGCAGAAGCCATGACCAGACCAATAATCACGGTCAAAATACCGGTCCAATAGAGTGATGCATAGGGTAAAATGAGGGTAAAGGGTGCTGCTCCAAGGATAGAGGCCCAAATAACATATTTACGCCCAATCTTATCTCCAACAGGCCCGCCAATGATGGTTCCTGCGGCAATAGCAAATAAGAAAACAAATAAATGGATCTGAGCATTTTGCAGGGTAACGCCGAATTTATGCATCAGATAAAAGGTATAATAACTACTTATGCTAGCCAGATAGAAGTATTTGGAGAAAATCAGCGAAAGTAGAATAAACAGCGAAAAGGCAATAGTGCTGTTGGGCAATTTCTGTGCAGTCGACGGTCGTAATGGTTTGCCGCCATTGCTGCGTTGCTGAGCCTGATACCAGCGGCCGATTTGTAATAACACCACAATAGCCAGTAAAGGCGCGATAGCGAACCAGGTTAATGTGCCTTTGCCATACGGCGCGATAAACGCGGCTGCCAATAATGGCCCCAGTGAAGCACCAAAGTTGCCGCCAACCTGAAAGATAGATTGGGCCATACCGTGACGACCACCGGAAGCCATGCGGGCAACCCGCGATGATTCAGGGTGGAACACCGAAGAGCCGGTACCTACCAAAGCTGCAGCCAGCAAGACCATATGGAAGTTTGAAGCATAAGCCAGCAGAATCAGGCCAACTAGCGTAAATGCCATTCCCACCGGTAGCGAGAAAGGTTTAGGGTGTTTATCCGTATAGAGCCCAATTAACGGCTGCAATAATGAAGCGGTTAGCTGATAAGTCAGTGTGATTAAGCCTATCTGACCAAACGACAGTGAGAACTCTCCCTGTAACATAGGATAGATGGCAATAATCAGCGATTGCGTCATATCATTCAGCAAGTGAGAGACGCTAATCGCGCCTAATATGCGAAATGATGTCTTACGCGAATTATCCACCGCGGGTGGTAATGTATCGGTACTGGTTTGATTTGTCATAGTATTCGTTATTTTTGCTGAAGATGCCTTAGAACATAGCCCTAACCCAAAGCACAACCGATAAAGCCCGGAACTGGACTTTATCGGTTGTGCTTATGTTAAATGGGTGTGAAGCCAGTATAGCGTGGTGGTGGTTAGCAATAAAAGCGTTATTGTGTGTTAAATCGCCATTTTGATCAGGGATTAGCGGCCTTCCGCTGCAATAGGAGCAAAGGTGGCTGAGGTTAAACGGCAAAGATCTGCTGGTGCCAGCTCAATATCTAATCCACGTTTTCCACCAGAAATATACATTGTAGGAAATGCTTCTGCTCCCGCATCAATGACAGTAGGTAGTCTTTTTTTCTGTCCTAGCGGGCTGATGCCACCAATCAAATAACCGGTAACCCGTTGGGCCTGCATTGGGTCAGCCATCTCAACTTTTTTGGCCGACAACGCTTTAGCCATTTTCTTCAGATCTAACATACCGGATACTGGCACAACGGCCACGGCTAACTGTTTGATATCACCATTTATGCTGACTAACAGAGTTTTGTAGACTCGTTTAGCATCCAGACCCAGTTTATTTACCGCTTCGTCGCCAAAATTGGTTTCGTTAGGGTCATGATCGTAAGGATGCAGGGTGTGGCTTACTTTTTGTTTTTTTAACAGATCAACTGCAGGCGTCATAGAAAATACCTTTCAAACTAACTATCAATAACAGTAAAAATAATGGCTAAAGTGGCGTGGCATTATCATAACTCGTTACGCCAGCATTTTCTTTTAATAGCTGTAGCAAATTATGCTCACCAAACAGATGTAAGGCGCCAACCACCACCACATACTTTCCTTTTGGCAACGCCAATAGCTGCTGTTCCCACTGGCGATTACGATTTGCAACCATCAGATCGTACAGATCGCCACCCATACCGTAAGGCAAACTAAGAGACTCGTTACTGGCGCGTTGGTTTAACCACCAGCCAACCATGATTTGCATTAGTTGTTCATTATCCTGCCAGTGAGCTAATGAGTCCTGTAATAAAGGAATGCCATTATTGGGAAGCTGTTCTAAAAGATTGAGCTGTTTTTGGGCACCTTCCAGTTCAATTATTGGGATGTCATGCTGATTTGCTGCCTGTATCACCTGAAAATCAATGCCATACTCACCTTGCAGGCCAAACTGCTGAGCCTGGGTATTTTGTAATACCAGCGCCGCCTGCCAGCCAGATTCAGTTGCGATATGCTTAATATCGAGTTTGAGCTGTTGGCTGATTTTTGTCAGTTCCAGATACTCTGGTTCACTAAGTCGCTCAGAGAGATGAGGGTAATCACTACGACCATTAAAATTAACCGGTTTGGAGATATCGACTTCAACGATGATTCCATCAGCCTGCTTTAACTGCTTCAGCAGGGGGACAGGAAGGGGAGACATCTCTTTGGTTCCCATATGAATACTTCCCACCAGGTGCAGTTGGCTACCGTTAGGCATCACCATATCATAGGCCGGATAAGCGCAAGCCAGCGGTGGCGCTAAACCCAAAACAATAGCCAGTTTTTGCAGTGTTTTAATCATCAGAGCCTCAAACAGGGAATGACATAAGTTTATTAAGCATTAGCTTTGGTGGTTAATCAACAACGGGGTTATTTTTCTTGTTATAAATCATGTCAGTATTTCAATGAAAATTGAGATAGTTACTTGTTTTTCCCTGCCTGATAACCGTATCAACATTAAATTATACCGGTTAGCTTCACCTGATGTTTTCAAAGCAGTTTCGCAAATGTGCAGTTTAATTTCACCAGTGGCTGACCAAGAGTTACGTCTGGTTAGCCTTTACGGAATGGGTTACTCTCTGAGTCAGATAAATAACGATAGTATTAATAGAATCAGCTTTGGTAGTAAAGATATAACCCAATGCATTCAACGATAAATAATAAAAACAGGTAATCATGAAACGTAAAGATGCAGTTTGCCAGGAGTTAGAACGACTGACGCTTACCCTGAGGTGCGATGCTTTAGGGGATGCCGTAGGATTTGATGCAGACACTATTGGTTTTAATCTTGGGTTGGCTCGAAATTCAGTCAGTAAAGAGCTAAATCAACTTTGTACTGAAAAAAGAGTGATAAAAATTAAATCCCGTCCGGTACTGTTCTTACATCTGGCGGTGGTTGAAAAACTGTTGGGTATTAACTTTAGTCATGATGCTTTATTAGAAGTTAAAACGTTAGCGGAACTGCTGCCAATAACGGAAGAAGATAACTTAGCAGATACCGATCCTTTCCATTCATTAATTGGTTATGACCGCAGTTTGAGGCTGGCAGTAGAAAAAGGTAAAGCGGCAGTGCTTTATCCGGGAGGATTACACGTTCTGCTTACTGGCCCTTCTGGCGTAGGTAAGACTTTTTTTGCTGAAGTGATGCATCAGTTTGCCGTCGGCCAATTAACCCATTCAACGGTGCCTTTGGTCTATTTCAACTGTGCCGAATATGCTAATAACCCGGAGTTGCTCTCTTCTCATTTGTTTGGTCATAAACAAGGGGCGTTTACTGGCGCCAGCGAAAATAAGCGAGGATTGATAGAGCAGGCCGACGGTGGTTTTTTACTGTTGGATGAAGTGCACCGTCTACCCTATGAAGGGCAAGAGAAACTATTCTCCATTTTGGATAAAGGGGAATATCGCCCGTTGGGGTCAAGTGAGAAAGCCAGATCCATCAGCGTTCGGTTAATTTGTGCTACCACAGAAAGTGCCGATTCAACGCTATTACGGACCTTTTTGCGTCGAATTCAGGTGACGATTGCCATTCCTGCGCTGCGAGATCGTTCGCTGGAGGAACAGGTTGAAATCATCATTGGCTTTATTCAGTTGGAAAGCAGGAAAATTGACAGGACCATTCGTCTTGATAAAGGATTGTTGTTGTATCTGCTGGAAAAACCATTGGCAGGTAATATCGGTCAGTTAAAAAGTGATATTCAATTCTTGTGCGCTCAGGCTTGGGCAAGTGGAATGGGGTCTCCACAACAACATCCGATACTGATTCTGGATAAACGTCTGACCGACAGCCATGTTTCTGCTAACGCCAGTAGCCGGTTACTGGTTGACGGATTATTTGGTCAGAAAGAATTTATCGATATCAACGCTCAACCATTCGCTCAACTAAAGCAGCATTTGATTGCGTTGAGTTCTGAGCAGGATAGCGATCTGTTTTATACCTATCTGACTCGTGAGTATGTCAATTTACGCAATAGCAATGTGCCGCCTCAAGAAACGCTATCCATTCTGAAGAATAAGTTACGGACTATTTTTGAATATGGACTTTACAGCCATAATGCCGGAGAGGCGGATGAACGCTATTACGGTGGTCAGATTGAGCAGCGAATTTCGCTGCTTACGGGTTGTATCGAACAGGTTCTTGGATTTCCATTGCCGCAGAATATGGTCGGGCATCTGCGTAAACATTTTCTGGCGCTTCTTTCCTATGTTCAAAAAGGCCTGATCCCAAATCTTTACTCTAATAGCCTGATTTTAGACTACTGCAAAGATGAGTATGAAAATGCTACTCAGTTATGTCAGAAAATTAATGAGATCTTCCATATTCAGTGTCCATCAACTGAAATCGTCTATTTATGTCTGTTCTTAAAAGAGTGCCGTAGTTTTCGCCAACGTAAAGATGTTAATCCGGACTGTGGTGTGATGCTGATTGGTCATGGTTCTACAACGGCAAGCAGCATGGCGAACTATGTGAACCGGGTACTTGAGCGAGAGCTGTTTACCGCTATCGATATGCCATTTGAACAATCGGTTCATGACACATTAGAGCTGTTGATTAATGAAGTGCGTGAAAAACATTACCAGCGATTGGTATTGATTGTTGATATTGGCTCTCTGGTTCATTTTGCCAGTACCGTGAATAAACTGTTTCATATCGATGTATTGCTGATTCAAAATATTACGCTGTCATCACTGTTAGAAATAGGTCTGGACTTAACTTATGAAACCAGTGAATTTGAACCATTAATGGCCTTGATGAATAGTAAAGGAATTCCTTTTCATTTGTGCGATCGGCACGAAGAAGAAAGTGGAAAAGTATTGGTTATCTCCTGTATTACCGGCATGGGTACCGCAGTAAAAATTAAAAAAGTGCTGGAAGAGAGCTTCGGCACGTTAATGTCAGATGATACCAAACTGATTGTGGTTGACTACAACGAGGTTCGCAGCCTGGAGCGATTGCGTAATGCCATTGGCGGCAGTGAGCGTTTGGTGGGGATTGTGGGTACTTTCCAACCAGGATTACCCGATATACCGTTTATCTCGCTGGAAGAGCTGTTCTCTGAGCAGGGACCTGAGTTAGTGCTCAGTTTACTGACTCCGGATTTGAATAGTGCAGAGCGCCAGCTGGAAGTTGAACGCAGTTCAATGCGCTTTATCAGCGCGCTGACGCTGGAAAGTATTATCAACCATATCTCGGTTCTCAATCCTCAACGAATTTTGCAGGAGATGGAAGGCGTATTGCATTTAATTTGCCGGACTCAGGATATCCATCCAACCCGTCAGGTGACACTTCGTTTCCTGATTCATTGCTGCTGTATGGTTGAGCGTATCGTTTTAAGCCATAAACCGTTACAGATAGCATTGGATGCCGAGCAGGATTTAGACCAACAGGCATTTTCTGTCATCAAGAATGCTTTTTTACCTATAGAACAGGCATATTCTATTCGCCTTTCTGACGCTGAATACTTTTATATCTACGAGCTGCTTTACCGCTAACCCTTCTATGGTGGGGATTTAATCCCCCGCACCTCCATAACGATCTCTGACGTGCCACAAAGCTGGCACGTCAATTGCTATATCCAAAGTAATACTAAATTTAGCAATTTATTTTCAGGGAAAATCAGGAGGTTCTTTTGTCTTTAACACCACAAATTTTGCTGCTTACTCACGGTGGCTGGGGGGCGCAACTACGTGAAAGCGTTCGCATGGTGATCGGTGAAACCGACGGTGTGTTTGATATCGCGTTGATGCCGGTTGATACCCTTGATGAATTTTATCAAAAAGTTAAGCAACAGGTTTCTGTTATGCCTGCGGGGTCAGTGATTCTGACGGATTTTATTGGTGGAACTACCTCCAATGTTGCTGCCCGCCTGAGTGCGGACTACCAAATTGGCGTGATTTCTGGTCTGAACGCTACGCTACTGTTAGCGGCCATAGATTTACGCGATCGGGGTGCACTAACTGACGCGATTGATGAGTTAGTCGAATTAGGTCAGAAAAGCTGTATTGACGTTGTTAAGCATATTAAATCAATAACATCAGAGGAATAACATCATGGCTAAAATCGTACTGTGCAGAATTGATAGCCGCCTTATCCACGGACAGGTCGTTACTAAATGGGTTGGACAATCTCAGGCGAATCGTATTGCCGTTGTCAGCGATGAGCTGGATGCCGATCCTTTCATGAAAAGTATCTATTTAATGGCAGCGCCGCCTAATGTGAAGGTGGACTGTTATAGCAACCAAAGCTTTGCAGCAGCATGGAATGAAAATCAATTAGGCGAAGGTAACGTGCTGGTTTTGTTCCCGAATCTGGCATCCGTACAAAAAGCGGTAATAGATGGCTTTAACGTTACCGGCATTCAGGTTGGTGGGTTAGGTGGTGGGCCAAACCGCAAAGCGGTATTCCAGAATATTACTCTGGATGAAGCTGATGTCATCGTGTTACGTGACCTGCAACAACGTGGCGTTAACGTTATTTTCCAAACTATTCCTGAGGACAAACCTCAGGCGTTGGAAGATGTATTAAAAAAATTCTGACTCCACGATAGCCAAAGTAACAGAAGTTGCCGCTAACGCTGATGCAACTTCAAACAATAAAAATAGAACATCTTAGGAGTAACACTATGGATAACTTAACTGTTGCCATCTGTATGGGACTGTACTACTGGTTTGCCCGTTTGCGTTTGGGGTACACCTTATCGGGTATGTTAATCCAGCCTATTGCGATTGCTGTATTTGTCGGTTTGTTACTGGGCGATATGAAAACGGCGATGATTATTGGCGCAGGAATGCAATTAGTTTATCTGGGCGTAACATCTACTCCCGGTGGTAATGTGCCTTCAGACCCAGCATTAGCAGCCTGTATCGCCTTACCGATTGCGGTTAAAGCTGGCATGGACCCCAATCTGGCAATTGCTCTGGCAATACCGTTTGGCGTTATCGGCGTGTTTATTGATCAGTTGCGTCGTACTTTGAACGCTATCTGGGTTCATATGGCGGATAAGTATGCTGAACAGGCAAATATGCGCGGCATCATGATGTGTGCATTCCTGTATCCGGCATTACTGGGGTTAGTTATTCGCTTTCCGGTGGTATTTGCCGCTAACTATTTTGGTCAGGGCGTAGTCGAAAAATTCCTGGCATTAATGCCTCACTGGTTAACTCATTCCTTTGAAATTATGGGTGGGATCCTGCCTGCACTTGGATTTGCTATCACCATTATGGTTATCGGTAAAAAGAGTTTACTGCCGTACTTCATTGCGGGTTTCTTCGCCGTTATTTACTTAAAGGTCGACATTATGGCCATGGCGATTTTCGGTACCTGCGCGGCGTTCTTAGTAAAAAATATGGCGAAGAGTGAAGGAGCATAATCATGAGCACCACAGATAACGCAATTATGGATCATGAGTTGGTTGAGAGAGCTCGCCAGACTAACGCACTAACAAAAAGAGATATCACAAAAGCCTGGTTTCTTTACTGGCTGGGGGCAGAGGTTTCCAACTCGTATGAACGCCTGCAAAGCCTGATCTTCTGTGCTTCAATGACGCCGATTATTAAAAAGCTGTACCCACAAAAAGAAGAACAGGTTGATGCCCTCAAACGTCACCTGAACTTTTTTAACAGTGAGCAGACCTTCGGTGCCGTTATCCAAGGTGTTGCCATTGCCATGGAAGAGCAAAAGACGCGTGGTGAAGCCATTACCGACTCTTCTATCACGGGTATTAAGACCGGTTTGATGGGGCCACTGGCAGGTATTGGCGACTCCATCGTATGGGCCGCAATTATGCCTTTGCTGATTGCTATCTTTATTCCTTTTGCCGCAAGCGGTAGCGCATGGGGCGGTATTATGCCTGTAGTGCTGTATACCGGTATTACTCTGGCAATTAGCTATGGTTTAGCGCACAAAGGTTACACCCTGGGTCGTGAGTCGATAATTAGCTTACTGCAGGGGGGAAATATCAAAGAACTGATCTACGGCGCTAACGTGCTGGGCCTGATAATGATGGGGGCCCTGTCTGCCAGCTACGTTAAGATAACCACACCATTAAAAATCAGTGCACTGGAAGGATCGGAAATTGTCGTTCAACAAATTCTGGATTCGATTGCTCCCGGTCTGTTACCTCTGGCAGCGGTATTCTCCATCTACCTGTTCTTACTGAAGAAAGGGCCTCGCTATACCACTATTTTATTCTCGGTAGTGATACTTAGTTTGTTCTGCTCTTTAACCGGTCTGCTATAAGGAAATCTGGATGAATATCTACCAACGACTGGGATTGAAATCGGTAATCAATGCCAGCGGGAAGATGACGATTCTTGGCGTCTCCTCCGTTGCGACGGAGGTGATGCAGGCTACCGCCGAAGCTGCCGCTTTATTTGTTGAAATTGATGAACTGGTCGATCGTGTCGGCCAGTTAATATCACAACATACCGGCGCAGAAGACAGTTATGTCACTTCATGTGCATCGGCAGGAATCGCTATTGCAGTTGCCGCCGCGGTGACGCGTGGAGAACCTGATTTGGTTGCCCGACTTCCGGACAGTCAGGGCTTGGCTAATCAAATTGTTATGCTGCGTGGACACAATATCGACTACGGTGCCCCGATTACCACTGCGATTCGATTGGGCGGCGGTAAAGTGATTGAGGTAGGGCAAAGTAATCTCTCTTATCGTTGGCAGTTAGAAAAAGCCATCAGTTCAGAGACTGCCGCTTTGTTATATGTCAAATCTCATCACTGTGTACAAAAAGGGATGGTTGCACTGAAAGACTTTGTTGAGGTTGCTCAACGTCATCATATTCCATTGATTGTTGATGCGGCAGCGGAAGAGGATTTACGTGCTTATGTCGCTGCTGGTGCCAGTATGGTGATTTACAGTGGCGCTAAAGCACTGGATGCACCTACTTCAGGATTTATCACCGGCCAAAATCAATGGATTAGTTACTGCAAAGCTCAACATAATGGTATTGCCCGTGCCATGAAGATCGGCAAGGAAAATATGGTTGGATTGGTGATGGCAATGGAACGCTATCAAGCACATCAACCTGACTGGACACAGCAATTACCCGAACTTAAGGAGATTGCACAAAAAATATCCACGATTGCTGGTTTTCAGGCTGATATAGAACAGGATGAAGCCGGGCGTGCTATTTATCGTATTCGAGTGAAAGTCGATCCCTCTCAATTAGGATTAAATGCCGTAGAGGTTGAAGAACTGTTGCGTACGGGAGAAATTGCAATTTATACCCGTCACTATTTTCTTCATCAGGGGGTATTTAGTTTTGATCCGCGCGCATTAAAAAAGGGAGATTTCGCCTTGATAGTGGATCGCTTGCAGGAGATATCCCGATTATCCGGAGCTAAACATGCAGCAAATTAATTTTTATCAGCAACGGGTAGCCCTTAATGTATTGGCTAAGGATGTAGCCAATGCAGTTGATGTGTATAGGGCTGCTGAAGGCCATGCCGTAGTAGGAGTTATTTCAGCGCAATTCAATACGGTTGAGGAGGGAGTAACGGAAGTAACACGATGGATGGGGCAAGTACCCGCTATTTCAGTTGGTTTGGGGGCCGGGTCAGCACAACAATTTTATAAAGCTGCGATGATTGCCGCGCAGACTGCTCCGGCTCACGTTAATCAAACCTTTACTGGCTGTGGCTTTGCTGCTGGTGCACTGGCTGCACGTGGTGTAACCAATACTCGCATCAATGCCTTAATTTCTCCTACCGGTACACCAGGATGCGTGATTATTTCAACCGGTGTGCATAGCAGTCAGGGAATACCCGCCATTGTCAGTTGCGATACTGCTATAAAAATGATTCAGGATCTTGGTGGTCATGCGGCTAAATTCTTCCCGATGGGCGGGATGCAGTCGTTACCAGAACTTAAAGCGCTGGCTGAAAGTTGTGTACGTAATGGTATGACAATGATTGAACCTACCGGCGGCATTGATCTGGATAATTTTCGTCCGATACTTGAAACCTGTCTTAACGCTGGCGTTGAGCAAGTTATGCCACACATCTACAGCTCAATTATTGATGCTGATAGTGGTAATACACGTATACAGGATATAGTGAAGTTACTGGATATAGTGAAGTCGGTAATAAAGTCGCTTTGATCCCATTAGTAATATGATAAAACGGCCGGTCATTAAAATTGCTGATTATCAGTAGTTTTAATGACCGGAACTACGTTTTAGACAAATTCGTTTCCGGCTTATATTCAGCCATCAACAGTTATTTATCCTTTCGGTTTAAACCGCAACAGACGGTTGGCATTTCCCACCACAGTAATAGACGATAGTGCCATTGCTGCCCCAGCTACCACCGGACTGAGTAACGCACCGGTCAATGGATAAAGCACACCGGCCGCAATCGGGATCCCCAGCGAGTTGTAAATAAAGGCACCCAGCAGGTTTTGCTTCATATTACGCAAGGTGGCTTTAGACAACTCCAGCGCATCGGCAACGCCGCTCAGGCTATGGCGCATCAGAGTGATAGCGGCGGTTTCAATAGCAATATCGCTGCCACCTCCCATGGCGATACCCACATCGGCACAGGCCAGTGCCGGAGCATCGTTGATACCATCACCGACCATGGCGACTTTATGTCCAGCCTGTTGTAGCTGCTTAATGGCATCGGCTTTACCATCAGGTAATACACCGGCGATCACTTTATCAATACCAGCCTCTTTAGCGATGGCATTGGCGGTAATCTGATTATCTCCGGTTAGCATAACCAGTTGATAGCCCTGTTGATGTAAGCGCTGTAGTGCCTGAACGCTATCGCTTCGTAACGGATCGCGGATGGCGAACACCGCGACCAAGGTGCCGTTTGCAGCCAGTAATACTGGTGTGGCTCCTCGTTCTGCTTCGGTGCGGATAGCTTCAGCCGCTGCGCTGATATCTACCTGCTGTTCGGTCATCAGGCGATCGTTCCCCAGCAGGAGTACGATTTCACCAACGGAGCCACTAACTCCTAAACCTCGCAGCGTGCGGAACTCACTGACTTGCGGCAGGCTTATTCCTTCTGCTTTGGTCATAATCGCGTGAGCTAATGGATGGCTGGCACCTTGTTCTAATGCTGCCGCCCATTCCAATACCTGCGCTTCAGTTGTCTGATTAAAGGTATGAATGGCAGTAACCTGCGGTTTGCCTTCAGTCAGAGTACCGGTTTTATCAAAAATCACGGTATCTATTGCGCTGGCCTGTTGCAGAGCATCCGCATCACGTACTAAAACACCTAATTCAGCGGCACGACCCACGCCAGAGATAATTGACATCGGCGTAGCCAGACCTAGCGCACAAGGGCAGGCAATAATGAGCACCGTGGTAACAATTACCAGGGTATATACCAGCTGTGGCTGTGGCCCTATCAGATACCAAATCAGTCCGCTGATTAATGCAATAGCGACCACCACCGGTACGAATACCGCGGAGATACGGTCAGCCATACGACCAATTTCTGGCTTACTGCTTTGTGCCTGACGAACCAGTTTGATAATACGTGCCAGCGTGGTTTGGTTACCGATAGCACCCGCACGGAACAGGGCACTACCATCCTGAACCACGGTACCAGCATGAACGCGATCCTGTGCTGATTTCTGCTGTGGCATGGCTTCACCGGTCAGCATGGCTTCATCCAGCCAGATTTCCCCCTGTATTACTTCGCCATCTACCGGAACCCTATCGCCAGTGGTAAGTCGAATAGACATACCCACCTGAACGTCAGATAGCGGGATCACTTTCTCACCCTGTTCGGTAACCACTTTGGCCGTTGGCGGCGTAAGGTCCAGCAGCCGTTCCAGTGCTTTTGATGAGCGCTGTCTTGCCCGCTGTTCCAGTGCATGACCTAAATTAATCAGACCGATAATCATGGCGCTGGCTTCGAAGTAGATATGCCGGGCAGCCATCGGGAAAATCTGTGGCCAGATAGCAACGCTGATGGAGTAAATCCAGGCGGCTCCGGTACCCAATGCAATCAGGGTATCCATAGTGGCGCTGCGGTTCATCAGACTACGCCAGGCATTCACATAGAAGTGTCCACCAGCAGCAATCATTACTGCCAGCGTTATCAGGCCGGTCACAATCCAGTAAGGCTGGTTATCGGTGGTCACCATCATGGTGCCACCAAATACGCCCCATAGCATAAGCGGAACACCTAATGCCAGCGCCAGTGCGGACTGCCAACGGTATTTACGAATACTTTTTTGGGAGGTTTCGTGCTGGCGAGCGCGGCGTTGATCTTCATCCTGAATTATCTCCGCACCATAACCGGCTTTTTGTACCGCATTAATCAGCTCATCCTGCTGTGGCTGACCAAAGACCATGGCACTGCGTTCTGCCAGGTTGACCCGGGCCTGTTCAACGCCGGGAACACTTTCCAGCGCTTTTTGAACTTTGTTAACGCAACTGGCACAGCTCATGCCACTAAGCAGTAACTGTACGCTGTCATCGTTATCATCTGTGACTGCTGCGGGTAATGCGTCTGCCGGATGGCTATTCTCCGCCGCTGTCATTGGCTCCGGCTTTTCTGATACTGACAGCGGCTCAGTTTTTGGGTGAGCAGTACCGGTGCTCAGGCTGGCTTCATAACCCGCTTGTTTAACGGCTTCAATTAATACCGACGGTTTTGCATCACCATAGATCTCGGCTTTATCCAAAGTAACTTGAGCTGACAGTACACCCTCAACGGCTTCCAGCGCTTTGGTGGTTGCTCCGGTGCAGTGGCCGCATGAAAGGCCTGACAGATCTAACGTGACGTCTGGTTTAGCGGTTTCAGCCTGATAGCCAGCCTGCTCAACGGCGGCAATTAATTCAGAGTCAGGCAGTTCGCTGACCACTTTAGCCTGAGTAACATTTACATCGCTGGACTGTACGCCGGACAGGGCATCCAGTGCTTTTTTAACTCTGCCAGCACAGCCCATACAGGACAAACCGGTCAGTTGCAGAATAGTAGTGTGTTGCATAATAGACTCCTGATGACTTGCTCAGATTTTTCTACCGTAATTGGTTTTTCTTAGCTGTAATGAAGTTTAAACCTTCCAGCAACAGGAAGGTCAAATGATTTTTTGGTATCTGATAAAAAGGGAGAATAATTATACTTGCGGGCTTAAAACCCCAAATAGTTCCTTAATTATGAATGGGTAATCTTCATTAATTCTTTATCACTATAAAGCGAATCAAAGGGATTGATAAGGACATCTATTTCTACATTTAGTGCTGTTTTACGCATCTGGCAATATTCGGAGGAATCATTAATACATTGTATTTTATAATTTTTATTACCATATTACATTTTAAAACATTATTTTTATAAGTTTAATGATATTTCTTAAATGTGTGTTATTTCCAGATTTTCAGGGTTTTTACAACTTATTAATACCAATTAAGTTCCTTTTCCTCTTATTTTTTTAATGTAATTTAAAGAATTTATTCTTTAAATACAATTGGTTAATTATTACCATGGTTTTTCACATATGAATTTTATGCTGATTTAATTAAGTGTTATTTTTTTATTTTATTATAAAAATATGATTTTATGATTTTATGATTTTATGATTTTATGATTTTATATATTTTTATTTTTATTTATATTTTTAATAACGTGTTTTTTATTTTTCTTTTTTATTTTTAATTATATTTAAAGATAAAATAAAATCCTTATCTTTCATTCTGTTGTGATTTTACTTGCGTGTATTTTTATTATTATTTAAATTATTTTCAATTAAGTTGGTGGTAATGTGTCGTTTTATTGACAGTTATATTGTGATGATTTTAATATGAGCGCATTAAAGGTTTTTAAAATGGATGCTTTATCATTGAGTGTTTTAATTATTTTACTATTTAGAAATAAATTGGTGAATTAATTATATGCTTTTGATGGATTTGTGTTTAATACAATATGGAATGTTGATATGAATAAGGTTTATCAGATAATTTGGAATAACGCGCTGGGACAGTGGGTTATTGCCTCAGAATTAAGCCGTGGAAAAAAGAAATCTAGCCGTGCGATTTCTCGCAATCATGTTGCCGCAGTGGTATTTGGTGGTTTAAGTTCACTCCTTTCTCTGGATGCCAACTCAACTGACTATAACACTCAAATTTCGGTATCTAACGGTCAGACCTTGACCTTACAGCCGGGAGATACATTAACCCCTTCATTAATCACGGATGCACAGGGTGCAGTTAGTGCATCGGGTCCGGGCACTCTGCTCAATGTTGATGGCACGATTATGACCGTGTTAACTGGCCCATCAAGAGCCGGTTATTATCAAGTTGCTATGCTGTTGGATAATGGTGCAACAGCAAATGTTAGTCAAACCAGTATTGCATTAACTTCCTCAGACAATGGCGCTGATATCGCCAGGATTTTAAATGGTTCAAAAGCTAGTTTTTCTGATTCGAATTTGACTTCAAGTGGCGGAGGAATTTGGGTTATTAATTCTGAGCTAAATATGAATAACAGTAATATCGAATCTACCGATAGTGCAATCAGTGGTTCAAATAATGCCACAGTTTCTTTAACTGACGTTCAAATTAACTTAAACGGCACAGGTTTAGTCAGTACTCAAGCGATAAGCATGATGAACGCTAATAGCTTGACGATGACAAATGTTAAAATAACGGATGCCAGAGATTATTCCAGCGCCATATATACTAATGCCAACACTAATCAGATTGATAAATCTAATATTATCATGAATGGTAATGGTACTGACGGAATCGTTTTTGCTAATGGGCTTAATCTGTTCTTAACCGATACCAATATTACCTCCAATGGTAATACTTCCATAGGTTTACTCTCGGCGGGTGGAGAAAGCGAGGTTAATGGTGGAACCATTACCGCGTTAGGCGCTCAGTCTGTAGGGATTAGCCTACAAAACCCAAGTTTTAATCCATATGATACCGATTCTAACACGTCGGTTATTTTGAAAGCGACGGGCATTCGGGTTGAAATGTACGGTGATATAAGCTGCGGCATTTCAACTGAAAGAGGGACAAGAGCGGAGCTGAACGATAGCGATATTATTACTCATGGAAAAGCAAATCCAGCCTATGGTGATTCTGCGGGAGTTTTTGTCAGTGCTAATACGATTGCTGATGTTACTTATATGACCATTAATAACAGTCGTATTTCTACCAGTGGTGAAGGTTCTGTGGGGCTTTTAACAGCTTACGGTGCAAGTACGGTGTTAAATGGAGGTTCGGTAACCACTTCAGGTACAAAGGCTGCGGCGATCAGAGCATACGCGTCTGGTGCTGATGGTAAATTGGTAGTGAATGACACCCTCATCGAAACTAAGGGAGATGAAGGCAGCGTTGGCGTATCAGTTAATGGTGTGGCTCAAGCGCAGTTGAACAATGCGGTTATTAAAACTGCTGGTCAGAATAGCTTTGGTTTATCGGCTAACTCTCTCTACTTTGACCATGCTTATGGCTATGATAAGTACGCTGAAGCGTTGGGTGCAAGCATTGAAGCTAATAATGTTCAGATTCAGACCACTGGTGTTTCTGGTCATGGTGTTTCTGTTTCTGATGGCAACAGTATTGTTTTGAAAGATAGCTTAGTACATACCCAAGGTGCAAACGCTTATGGTCTGCAGGCGCATAGTGATGTAGGCAGTCTTCAGTCAGATAGCAACTCGGCTCAAATTACGGCTAACAATATCACTATTCTGACTGAAGGGAATAATGCATCCGGCGTAGTCGGTGTTGCTCAGGGTGCTAATGTGAATGCCGTGTTGGTTGAATTAAATGGCGGAACCATTGAAACCAAAGGGGCATCGGCCTATGGATTAAGTGCCGAAGGCGATGCTGACAGCAGAGTAAACATCAACGGTAGTCATCTTCAGATTTTGACGGCAGGAGCCGGAGCTTCTGGTCTATCGGTTAAAGATGGCTCAATTGATTTGAAGAACAGCACAGTGAAGGCTGCTCAGGGAAACGGTATAAACGTTTTAATGAACAGTGAGGTTAACCTGACTGACAGTGAAGTGACCGGTGGTAATGGTACCGCCATTAATGTAGATGGTGCTTCTGCATTTGCCTTTAATGCGAACAACTCTGTTCTGAGCGGTGATGTGTTGGTTGCATCAGACAGCAGTACTGATATGACGTTGAGCAACAATTCAACCATGACAGGTGCTGCACACGGTGTGACTAACCATAACTTAACGGATAGCCACTGGAATATGACCGGCAGTTCTGATGTCGGTTTGTTGAATATTAACCAATCGACGATCTCGTTTACCCCTCCGGTTTCCGGCAACTTTAAAACACTATCGGTGAATACATTAAACGGTAATAACGGTACATTTGTTTTGAATACGGTACTGAATGAAGGCGGTGCTAATACTCAGAGCGATAAAGTGCATGTAACCGGGGATGCCAGTGGTAATCACAATCTGTTGGTAAATAATGCGGGCGGTTTAGGCGCGTTGACAGTCGGTGATGGTATTCAGGTCGTTCAGATTGATGGTAACGAGAGTGGAGCCTTTAAACTGGGTAATACTGTCAGCGCTGGGGCTTATCAATATAACTTGTATCAGGGAGGTACGACTGGTGCAAATGATTGGTATCTGCGTTCCTATCTGGAGCCAACACCACCACCAGCGCCAGCTCAAGAGCCAGATGCAGGAGCAGTTCCAGTTCCGACACCAGCTTCAGTACCTACACCGACGAATACAATATCCTATCGTCCGGAAGTCCCTGGTTACGTGGCGGCACCTTATCTGAACGAGCAGTATGGTTTTGACACCATTGGTACGATGCATGAACGTATCGGCGATAATGTCGTACGTAATACTGGTGGTACGTGGGGGCGTATTGGCGGTCAGCATATCGAGAATGAATCTGGCAGCTTTAGCTATGATACCGATACCTGGTTTGCTCAGTTGGGAGCCGACCTGTATCAGGCGACAAATGAGGCTCAAACAGAGATTACCTCTGGTATCATGTTGACGCTAGGTCAACAAAATACAGATGCTAATGACAGCTCCCGCAGTTTGAATCCAACATTATCAACACAGACAGGTACGGTGGATACTCACGGTTATGGTCTGGGAGCTTACTATACCCGTATGGCACAGGATGGTGGCTATCTGGATTTAGTGACTCAGGGTACTTACTACCGGAATGACTATTCCAGCGATCATAATGCTAAACAGGATGGGTATGGCCTTGCGTTCTCGGCAGAAACCGGTAAGCCATTTGATACAGGGAATAGCTGGAGTATCGAACCACAGGCACAGGTGATGTATCAATATCTGTCGATGAACTCATTCAACGATGATGTGAGTCATGTTGATGGCACATCGCATAATAGCGTGCGTGCTCGCGGTGGTTTACGCATCACCAAACAAATGGAAACCATGAAGCCTTACGTATTGATGGATGTTATTCATACCATAACGGACTCTCCGGATGTCCGGGTAGCAAATACCACCATGACATCTGATTTCGATAAAACCTGGTGGCAAATAGGTAGCGGAATTAGTGCGAAAATATCGGATAATACTTCACTGTATGGTGATGTGAAATATCAGAAATCGTTCTCCTCCAATGTGGATGGCTACAGTGGTCATCTGGGGATCAAAGTTAACTTCTGATAATGCTAAATATCGCTAAGTAAAGAAAACAGAAAGCGGGAGAATGATTCTCCCGTTTTTTATTGAAAATTGTTGTTGGTCGATAACTCCATACATTCCATCGGGGCAAGCAATAGACCCATTGGATTCAGATATCCAGTGGCGTGGCTTACCCCATATGCCTTTTTATTATTTGTTATGTCTATCCATTCTTTAATCTAATGAAACCAGCGGGATACTCTTAGACAGAATAATTCTAAAGGATCCGCATACCCATGTCAGATAAGGCTTTACCTGTCCCGGTTTTACCGTTGTCACAGGAACAATTAGAACGGTTGAAGACCGCTACTTCCGGCTTAACGCCGGTACAGCTTGCCTGGGTATCAGGCTATTTATGGGGATTAACCGATAAGGATAGCAATACGCTTGCTGCCGCCATTCCGTCATCAACTTCTGCTGTTACTGCACGGCCGGTAACCATTTTATCCGTCTCACAGACCGGTAATGCACGCAGGCTGGCCACTCAACTGCGTGACGATCTTAGCCATGCCGGGTTATCAGCAACTTTAGTGAATGCGGGTGAGTATAAGTTTAAGCAAATCGATCAAGAACGGCAGCTTATCGTAGTGGCCTCTACTCAGGGGGAAGGCTATGCGCCGGAAGAGGCGATTGCGCTGTATAAATATCTGTTTTCTAAAAAAGTACCGGCATTGAATCAGACGCAGTTTGCAGTTTTTGGTCTGGGAGATACCTCCTATGAAAATTTCTGCCAGACCGGTAAAGATTTTGACCATCGTCTGGAAGAGCTGGGCGCTAAACGGTTACTGGCGCGAGTAGATGCGGATGTTGATTATCAGTCGCTGGCTGAGCAATGGCGGCATCAAATTGTGGAACGTCTGAAGGCTGAGATTCCTGCATCGTTGCCATCATCTGCAACCCATACACAAGGCATCAGTGAAAGTCATAGTAAATATACTAAAGAGCAACCGTTAATCGCGTCGTTATCCGTTAACCAGAAAATTACTTCACGCAGCTCCGATCGCGATGTCCGTCATATAGAAATCGATTTAGGTGACTCAGGGCTAAGCTATCAGCCGGGGGATGCATTAGGTGTCTGGTTTCAAAATGATGCTGCATTGATTGAAACTTTGCTGTCGGAATTGGGTATTGCGGGTGACACACAGGTTGAGGTTCACGGCAAGCCGCAACCACTGCGGGATGCACTTAAATATCACTATGAGCTGACACAAAATACCAGCGCAATCGTGGAGTTTTATGCCAATCACAGCGGCGATGCGCGTCTGGTAGAGTTGCTGACGGATAAAGCCCGGTTACAGGAATATGCTCATAACACGCCAATTGTGGATATGGTGCGCCATGCACCTTCACCTATGGAGGCGCAGACCCTGTTAACTATGCTGCGTCCTATCACACCGCGCCTCTATTCTATTGCCTCATCGCAAGAGGAAGTGGGGAGTGAAGCGCATCTGACCGTTGGTGTAGTGCGCTATAACGTGGATGGAAATCCTCGTACCGGAGGCGCATCCGGCTATCTGGCGGATCGTCTGGAAGAAGAGGACGATATTGCGGTATTTATTGAACACAACGATAACTTCAGACTGCCGGACGATCCTTCTACTCCGGTGATTATGATTGGGCCGGGAACCGGTATTGCACCGTTCCGCGCGTTTATGCAGCAGCGTGAAGCAACCGGAGCGGAAGGTAAGAACTGGTTGTTTTTTGGTAACCCTCATTTTACTTCTGATTTTCTCTATCAGGTGGAGTGGCAAGGCTATGTGAAAAGTGGCCTGCTAAACCGTATCGATTTGGCCTGGTCGAGAGATCAACAACATAAAGTGTATGTACAGGATAAGCTGCGGGAAAACGGTAGCGAACTGTGGCAATGGATTCAGGATGGCGCCCATCTTTACGTCTGCGGTGATGCAAACCATATGGCAAAAGATGTGGAACGTGCATTACTGGACGTTGTGTCAACGCTCGGGGCTATGGACCCTGAGCAGGCCGACGAATTTTTAAGCGAACTGCGTATCGATAAACGCTATCAGCGAGATGTTTACTAATGAGCAATGATTCAGAGATTAAACTGTCTGACAACGAACGGCTAAAACGTGAGAGTAACTTTCTGCGTGGAACCATTGCCGATGATTTGAAAGATGGCCTCACCGGCGGATTTCGTGGTGACAACTTTCAGCTGATCCGTTTTCACGGTATGTATCAGCAAGACGATCGTGATTTACGAGCCGAGAGGGCGGAGCAGAAGCTGGAACCACTGCTAAACGTGATGTTGCGCTGTCGTTTGCCCGGTGGGATTATCACCCCTCAACAGTGGTTGGGGATCGATCGTTTTGCCGCTGAGGATACGCTATACGGCAGCATCCGCCTGACAACTCGCCAGACTTTTCAGTTTCACGGTGTATTAAAAAACGATATTAAGCCGATGCATCAACTGCTGCACCGCTTAGGGATGGACTCTATTGCCACTGCCGGTGATGTAAACCGTAATGTGTTATGTACTTCTAATCCTGTTGAGTCAGAACTGCATCAGCAGGCATATGAGTGGGCGAAGAAAATTTCGGAACACTTACTGCCAAAAACTCGCGCCTATGCTGAAATTTGGCTGGATGGAGAAAAGCTAGAAACTACCGACGTAGAACCCATTCTTGGTGCGACCTATTTGCCGCGTAAATTTAAAACCAGCGTGGTGATCCCACCGGATAACGATGTGGATCTGCACGCCAACGATCTTAACTTTGTTGCCATTGGTGAAAATGGTCAACTGGTTGGTTTTAACGTGCTGGTGGGCGGTGGTCTGGCGATGACCCACGGGGATAAGCTGACTTATCCCCGTAAGGCTTCTGAGTTTGGTTATATTCCGTTAGAACATACGCTGGCGATTGCGGAAGCGGTAGTAACTACCCAACGCGATTGGGGTAACCGTTCCGAACGTAAAAATGCCAAGACCAAATATACGCTGGAGCGAGTTGGCGTTGACGCCTTTAAGCAAGAAGTAGAAAAACGGGCTGGGGTGAGTTTTGCTCCTGTTGTTCCTTATCACTTTACTCGCCGTGGCGATCGCATTGGTTGGGTAGAGGGCATTGATAAACAATGGCACTTAACGTTGTTTATCGAGAATGGTCGCCTGCTGGATTACCCCGGTAAACCATTAAAAACCGGTATGGCTGAAATCGCCAAAATTCATAAAGGGGATTTTCGTCTGACCGCTAATCAAAATCTGATTGTGGCGGGGGTTGCCGCTAACGATAAAGCTAAGATAGAGAAACTGGCTCGTCAGCATGGGTTAATTAATGATGGGGTGTCAGAGCAGCGTAAGAACTCCATGGCCTGCGTATCGTTCCCTACCTGTCCACTGGCGATGGCCGAAGCAGAACGTTTCTTACCTGATTTTATTACTCAGGTAGAGCAGGTGATGGAAAAACATCAATTGCCTGACGAACATATTATTTTGCGAGTAACCGGTTGCCCTAACGGTTGTGGACGGGCGATGCTGGCTGAAGTCGGATTAGTAGGTAAAGCGCCGGATCGCTATAACCTGCATATTGGCGGCAATCGAGAAGGTACGCGTATTCCTCGTATGTATCGTGAAAATATTACCTCAGCACAAATACTGTCTGAGCTGGATAGTTTGATTGGCCGTTGGGCCAGCGATCGTCAGGAGCAGGAAGGGTTTGGCGATTATGTTATCCGCGCCGGAATTATTAAGCCGGTAGTTGACTCAGCTCGTGACTTTTACGATTAAGGAGACATTATGTCGCACCTGAATTTAGTCCGGTTAAACCAGCTAACGACGGAAGAACAGAAAACTGAACTGGCGGAGATTAACCGTCAGTTAGAGTCGTTATCTGCTGCACGGCGTGTTACCTGGGCGTTGGAGAACTTGCCAGAAAACAAAGTGCTCTCTTCCAGCTTTGGGATTCAGGCGGCAGTTTGTCTTCATTTGGTTACGCGTCAGCAGCCAGATATACCGGTAATTTTGACGGATACCGGTTATCTGTTTCCTGAAACCTACCAGTTTATCGATAGCCTGACGGAGCAGCTTAATCTTAATCTGCAGGTTTATCGTGCTCCTTACTCTCCCGTCTGGCAAGAAAGTCGCTATGGCAAGTTGTGGGAACAGGGCGTTGAAGGTATTGAGCGTTATAATCAGTTGAATAAAGTTGAGCCAATGAACCGGGCTTTGGCTGAGTTGCAGGCACAAACCTGGTTTGCCGGTTTACGTCGTGAGCAGTCGAGTTCCCGGGCGCAATTACCTGTGCTCGCCATTCAGCGAGGTGTGTTTAAATTTCTACCGATTATCGATTGGGATAACCGGCAAATTTATCAATATCTGACGGATAATGGCCTGAATTATCATCCTTTATGGGAACAAGGTTATTTATCGGTGGGGGATACCCACACTACCCGTAAATGGGAACCCGGCATGAGCGAAGAGGAAACGCGGTTTTTTGGTTTGAAGCGGGAGTGCGGGTTGCATGAGGGGTGATATTTGATGATGAAAAACCCGATTAATAGATATTGATGGATATTCCGGTCGTAAAATCAGAGGTGCTTATATTGGGTTTGTGCTCGACCGGAAGACCGTTTGTACTTGAGGTCGGAGTGCGTTGAGCTTGACCGGGCTACGGGCAGTTATAAAACACTCTGCAGTGTTTCACCCTTCGGGCCAGCGCGAGCGCTGTTCAAACAGGCTTTGCCTGTTGTACGTCAAAGTATGCTGGGTGACCAAGTGTGTCAGGCCCAGCATTATCGCGATGAGATTAAAGCCGCCATTGATTTTATGATTGGTGGTTTTTAGTGCTATCCGTAGATATTAAATATTTCCTGAACCAGGCCAGCGTTCTGTCCCAGGCAAGTTCTGCTGCTTCTTTGTCATAGCGCGGTGTGGAATCATTGTGAAATCCATGATTCACGCCGGGGTAAATATAGGCTTGATAAGTTTTATGATTGGCTTTCAGTGCGGCCTCATAAGCGGGCCAGCCTTCATTAATGCGTGAGTCTAGCCCGGCGTAATGCAGCAGTATTGGTGCTTTGATGTGTGGTACATCTTCGGTTTTGGCTTGACGACCATAGAAGGGCACGGCAGCACTCAGTTCCAGGTAGGCTACTGCGGCGGCATTAGCGACTCCGCCACCGTAGCAAAAACCGGTAATGCCTACTTTGCCGGTGGTTGTAGCGTGATGCATTAAAAACTCAATGGCAGCGAAAAAGTCATTCATTAATTTAGTCGGATCGATCTGCTGTTGTAGTTCGCGCCCTTTATCATCGTTTCCCGGGTAACCGCCAACCGAACTGAGTCCATCCGGAGCCAGAGCGACAAAGCCTGCTTTTGCCAAACGTCGTGCTACATCTTCAATATAGGGGTTTAGTCCACGGTTTTCGTGCACCACTACCACACCGGGTACTTTACCGCTGGCTTTCACCGGGCGGACGAAATAACCCCGAACGCTACCATGTCCCAAGGGTGATGGATATTGGATATATTCAGCGATAATTTCAGGGTCGGTAAACTCTACCTGTTGCGCATAGCTATAGTCGGGCATCAGTAATGAGCCAAGTGCCGCTGCCGATACTCCACCGACCACCATCTTGGTTGCCAGATCGAGAAATTCACGCTTGCTTATGCGGCCATGTACATAGAAATCAAAATACTCGAGCAGTGCGGGGGGAAAATCTTTTGCGGTGAGACGAGTCATATACAGGCTCCACATTTGCTGTCATCAGATGAGTACAAATAATGGTCTGCTATTGGTGGTTTTGTAAACCAATGGAATGGATTTGTTATATAAAAAACCGGAAAATTACTTTTCCGGTTTTCAGCCAATTCATATTACAACACTATTTTTTAACACACAGGACTTGATATTCACCATTGACCACTTCAACGCCATGGGTGTCGTGAGTAAATCCCGGGAAGCGTTTGTCAAAAGCTTCCAGCGCTTTGAGATAACCCAGTAGTGGGCCATCAGCAGGACCGGCATTTTCCCCCGGCATCAGTAAAGGAATTCCCGGCGGATAGGGAACAACGCCTGTTGCCACGGTTCTTCCTGCCATTTTATTTAACGGTAGACTTTCTATTTGATTACGTACCAGTTGCTCGTAGGCTTCCACTGGGCTGAAGTCTGGTATAGGTAATTCGGAGAAACCGGCGGACATGGCGGCGGTGGTTTTTAGCTCTTTCATCGCGGCAAACATCGTATCAGACAGATCCCGTAACCCCATACCGGCATAGCGTTCCCGGTTGCTCTCCATCAGAGCCGGTAATACATGTTCCAACGGCGCATTAGCATCATAATCCCGTTTAAAATCCAATAGCGTATTGGCCAATGTGCCCCATTTTCCTTTAGTGATACCAATAGAGAACAGGAACAGGATGGTAAAGTCGGTGGTTTTTTCAACCACAATACCCTGACGATCGAGATAAGCTGTGACGATACTTGCTGGAATACCGGATGGCATTAGTGTTCCATCAATCTGCATGCCCGGTGTAACCACCGATACTTTAATTGGATCGAGCATACAATAATTGTCTTCTATATCACCAAACCCGTGCCATGCAGCGTTAGGGTGAAGCACCCAGTGTTGCGGATTACTAATCAGCTCATCCTGAGGAACCTGATAGAAAGGAACGGTTTTATTCTTCCCAATGTGTGTGGTATCCGGCTGCCAACAGTTAAAGAACCATTGTTTATCTGCTGCAAATTCAGCATGCATTCTTGCCATCATTTGACGAAAGGAGACGGCTTCACTAATGGCATCGGTAGTCAGACTTTTACCACTGGTACCATCCATCATGGCCGCGCTGACATCATTGGAAGCAATGATTGGATAGAACGGTGATGTTGAGGCGTGCATCATGAAAGCTTCATTGAAGCGGGTGTGCTCAATAGGATTTCTGCCATTACGGACATGGATCAGCGAGGCTTGAGAGAAGGCCGCCAGTAGTTTATGAGTTGACTGAGTGGCAAAAACGGTAGGGCCTTTTGCATCGTGATCCTTAGGGTCGCCATGCATAGCATGACGATCCTGATAAATAGGATTGAAACGAGCATAGCCATACCAGGCTTCATCAAAATGCAGACGATCCACGCTTTGGCCTAATAGCTCCTCTACACGTTTGACGTTATAACACAACCCATCATAAGTGGAGTTGGTGATAATGGCGTGCACTGGCGTAGCATCAATATCTTTGGTAACCAGAGGGTTATCAGCAATCGACTTTTTGATAGCTTTAGTTGTCAGATGTTCAGGTTTAATAGGGCCAATAATTCCATAGTAGTTGCGCGATGGCATCATATAAGTGGGAATAGCGCCCGACATGGTCATGGCATGTTCCACGGATTTATGACAGTTACGGTCGCATAGTGCGATTTGATTGCGCGTCACACTGGACATCAGGATCACCCGGTTAGAGGTAGATGAACCGTTAGTAACATGATAGGAGCGATGAGCGCCAAATACTCGTGCGGCGTAGTGTTCACTTTCACCAATAGGGCCTGAGTGATCCAGAAGTGAACCCAACTCCCCTACGGATATGGAGAGGTCGGAACGGAATAATTCCTCGCCAAAGAAGTTGAAAAAAGCTTGTCCTACCGGTGATTTTAGGAAGGCTGTACCGCCAGTATGGCCTGGAGTATGCCATGAATATTCATAAACTTTAGAGAATTCAACCAAGGCTTTAAACATTGGTGGTAATGCATCCTGACGGTAACGTTCGGCGGCGGCAATTATCCGACCACTGATAAAAGAGGCTGTATCTTCCAGTAGCCAAATAAAATCGTCGGCTTTCTGCATTGCATCAATAGAGATTTGTGTGGCGCTGGTTCGGTTAGCTAACAAAAATACCGGCATTGAATCATTGCGGCGACGTAAGGTATCCAGAATAACTGTTGGTGATTGATGCTCAGGATCATTATCAAAATCCCAGTTTAACAGTAAGCATTGAATGGTGGGATTTGAGTCAATGATCGAACAGGCATCTTCTACCTGATGCGCGGCTATAACTTCAGCATCGCATTGTTGTAATTCGCAGGTGAGTTCGCTAATAGCACGACCAACAGCGGTAGAATTATCAGTCACGTTGTGTACTAACAAAATACGTATAGGAAACTTATGTAAGCGAATGTCTTGCATGATAACCCCTGAATTTATTTAGGCTGGCAATCTAAGGTTTTAATGACTGAATTGCCGTGCACAAAGACCATAATGGTTAAAATATTAGTACGAAAAGGATTCTCTGAACGGGTACTGCTCAGTGGTAAATCGAACAGCACCGCGTCTTATTTATGGCGTACCTGTCGAAGTTGCTTTATCCAGTGTCGGAGTAATTGATTGAGACTGGGTAGTGGGTGTCACAATTTGTGGTGCCGGTGTGCTGATATTCTGCATATGCTCACGGGCATGAATAATGGTATTTCGATGTTGCCCAACAGAAACCCAGAAGGTTGCAATTAACGCAATGACGGTCACTAACAGGGTGAAGTAACGTACCCAGCCAGGAACTTTGCCTCCGGGCTGAGTATGGTGTTCTTCCATCTCATTTTTTCGGCTGATGGTCATTTCGTAGAAGATAATGGTGGCAACTACAAACATCAGAGCCCAACGTGTCTGGCTACCGTCAGAACCGATCATGGCGCATAAGCTATAAATTGCGGCCACAAGACCGACAATGGTGTAGAAAATGTATTGCCCATTAGAGATTTTTTTGTAGCTGAGAACCTTGAGGGCTACTGATGAATAGATGTAGGGGAGTAACGTCATAATCACGGCGATGGAAGCGATTTTGCCAAACTGTTCACTGGCGGTAGGGGACATAGTTGCCAGTACCTGCAAACTCATGATGGCAGCGACAATGGCTAACCCCGCGGCAGGAACCCCTTTTGTGTTGACTTTAGCGAAGATATTACCAAACAGACCATCGCTTGCAGCAGCCTGTGCCGTTTGTCCGACGATAAGCGTCCATCCGGCTAGCGAACCCAAACAGCCCAGCGCCGCACATAGTGCAACTACTTTGGCGGTACCGTCACCAAACGCAACACGTACTGCATCGGCAAAAGGCGCTGAAGAGACAATCAGCTCTTTATTCGGGATAATTCCCATGATGGCGGTTGAACTGAGAATGTAGCAGACGGCTGCCAGAACTACGCCAACCACAGTTGCAATAGGAACATTTTTGGTTGGATTTTTTACTACGGCTGCTGATACTGAGGCGCTTTCAACACCAATAAAGGCCCACAACGTAAAATTTAGTGTCATGCCTACTGCGCTAACACTATTAGTGCCAGAAACATTCCAGCCAGCCATATAGGTATCACCGCTGAACCAGAACCAACCAAGCAGAGCCATACCAATAATCGGTAACAGAGCAAAGATTGTTGAGATGGACTGTACTTGTCCTACAATTTTAGGCCCCAGCATATTGGCGTAGGCTAATAACCAGATCACGGCTATTTGTGCAACGGCCATGACTAACGGATCCGTTAGTGAAGGAAAGAATGTACTAAGATAACCTAAACCGGCCACTGCCAGACCCACATTACCCACGACATTGGCTAACCAGTACACCAGATTTGTCTGGTAGCCCATATAGTCACCGAAGGCTTTACGGGTATAGGCGTAGGGGCCTCCGGCAGCGGGGTCAAGTGCTGCATGTTTGGCAAACACTAGAGCCAGAGCGATAGAACCGATAATGGTCACTACCCAGCCGATAATGGCGATACCGCCAATAGCCGCTAAATTAGCAGGAAGCATAAATACGCCAGAGCCCATCATACTTCCGGCGACTAAGAATATAGCGGGGATCAATCCAATTTTATTGTCATCAGCAACAGCCATGCACATTCTCCAGTTAATATGATTTCAATTGCAATGATTGCGTCATGGAATCATTGTAGTCAACGATAAGAATTGGAGAGTATCAAGGTAACAAGCGTGTGATTTTATTGGTTAAATCTTTGCTTCTCTAACGATAAATGGAAGGTAAAACGCGTGTTTATTTAAAACTATATTTTTAGACTGTCTTCAGTCCATTAATATTTATGTATCAAATAAACCTTGCTATTTAGCCCTATGATTATTTCTCCCTATTCCATTCAGCTATATCAAATTCCATTTGGTGATTTCATTCGTTAGCAACGACTCTCTATAGTCAGGTTATTGTTTTGTTAAGAACCTGAAGGTTATTGTGGATTATTTACCCCTGTTTGCCGATTTGAAACACCGTCCGGTGCTGGTTGTTGGCGGCGGTGAAATTGCTGCCCGTAAGATTGGCCTGCTATTAAGTGCCGGAGCGGACGTGTTTGTGGTGGCTAAAGCGCTTGGTGCTGAGGTAAATAAACTGCATCAGGAGAAGGCGTTGCACTGGCTGGCGCAGGAGTTTGATACCCATCAGTTAGATGACATTTTTTTGGTGGTGGCTGCGACCAATGACAGCACGCTGAATGCAAGAGTATTTCAGGCAGCTAATCAGCGCCGTCGTTTAATTAATGTGGTGGACGATCCCGCCCGTTGTTCATTTATTTTCCCTTCTATTATTGACCGCTCGCCTTTGGTCGTGGCGATCTCTTCAGGTGGTAAAGCACCGGTATTAGCCCGCTTGTTACGGGAGAAGCTGGAGGCATTATTACCCGCCAGTCTTGGTCAGGTTGCTGACATAGCCGGTAACTGGCGTACCAAGGTTAAACAGCAGCTCCATTCATTAAGTGAACGCCGTCACTTTTGGGAGCGCCTGTTTGATGGCCGCTTTGCCTCACTGATAGCGGCAAATCGCGCCGAAGAGGCGGAGGCCGAGCTTGAGCAACAGCTATATCATCCCGCGTCAACGGTTGGCGAAGTGATGTTGGTTGGCGCAGGCCCAGGAGACCCAGGGCTGCTGACGTTAAATGCACTACGGGCCATTCAACAGGCCGACGTAGTTTTGCATGATGCGCTGGTTACACCAGAGATACTGGAACTGGTGCGTCGCGATGCCACGTTAATTAGCGTAGGAAAACGTGCCGGAGCGCATTCCGTACAGCAGGAAGAGACGAATCAATTACTGGTTGAATTAGCCCAACAGGGTAAACGTGTTGTGCGACTGAAAGGTGGCGATCCCTTTATTTTTGGTCGGGGTGGTGAAGAGCTGGAAGTACTGGTTAATGCCGGTATCCCCTATCAGGTTGTTCCGGGTATTACCGCCGCTGCGGGAGCGGCAGCCTATGCGGGAATTCCACTGACTCATCGCGATCATGCGCAAAGTATTACGTTTATTACCGGACACTGTAAGCCTGAATCTGATGGCCTTAACTGGTCACAGTTAGCTCAGGGGCATCAAACACTGGCAATTTATATGGGAACAGTCAAAGCCAGCGATATTCAACAACAGCTTATAAATCATGGTCGTGCAGCGTCTACACCGGTGGCGGTTATTAGTCGGGGAACGCGCAGCGATCAGAAAGTGTTAAGCGGTACGCTCTCACAACTGCATGAGCTGGCTCGTGAGGCACCAACACCTGCGTTGCTGGTGATTGGTGAAGTTGCAGCATTGCATCAACGGCTGAACTGGTTCGGTGAATCTGATCAGTCACCATTAACATCACAAAATAGTCCGGCGCAGTGGCAGTCGGTAGTCAATCTGGCCTGATGGCCTTCAGACAGAGAATTGAGGTATTGAACGTGGACGAAAAACGACTGACTCACTTACGCCAATTGGAAGCGGAAAGCATTCACATTATTCGTGAAGTGGCTGCTGAATTTGCTAATCCGGTGATGCTTTATTCCATTGGAAAAGATTCATCGGTCATGCTGCATCTGGCGCGTAAAGCCTTTTTCCCCGGCAATTTGCCGTTTCCTTTACTGCATGTGGATACCGGCTGGAAATTTCAGGAGATGTATCAATTTCGCGATCGTACCGCCAAAGCTTACGGTTGCGATCTGCTGGTACATAAAAATCCGGAGGGCGTTGCCATGGGGATCAACCCCTTTGTGCACGGTAGCGCGAAACATACCGATATTATGAAAACCGAAGGGCTAAAGCAGGCGCTGAATAAGTATGGTTTTGATGCCGCATTTGGCGGTGCCCGTCGTGATGAAGAGAAATCCCGGGCTAAAGAGCGTATCTACTCGTTCCGCGACCGTTTTCATCGCTGGGATCCTAAGAATCAGCGCCCTGAGCTGTGGCATAACTACAATGGCCAAATTAACAAGGGAGAGAGTATTCGTGTATTCCCGCTTTCTAACTGGACTGAACTGGATATCTGGCAATACATCTTTTTGGAAAATATAGAGATTGTTCCTCTGTATCTGGCAAAACCACGGCCTATTCTGGAACGTGATGGCATGTTGATGATGATCGATGACAACCGCATTAACCTGCAACCGGGAGAGGTGATTGTGAAACGTAAAGTTCGTTTCAGAACCCTGGGATGTTGGCCGCTGACCGGTGCGGTTGAGTCTGAAGCCGAAACCCTGCCGGAAATTATTGAAGAAATGTTGGTATCAACCACCAGTGAACGTCAGGGGCGGGTTATCGATCGGGATCAGTCAGGCTCGATGGAATTGAAAAAACGTCAGGGTTATTTCTGAGGAATAGATGATGAGTGAAGAGATTAATCAGCCTGTGAGCGTGAATGATGCTATTGCCAGACAAATCGCGGAACAGGGCGGCGTTGAAGCTTATCTTCACGCTCAGCAAAATAAGAGCCTGCTACGTTTTTTAACCTGTGGCAGCGTTGATGATGGCAAAAGTACACTGATTGGACGGTTGTTGCATGATACCCGCCAGATCTATCAGGATCAGCTCACTACCCTGCACAATGATAGCAAACGTATTGGTACTGCCGGTGAAAAACTGGATTTGGCATTGCTGGTGGATGGCTTACAGGCAGAACGCGAACAGGGCATCACCATTGATGTAGCCTATCGCTATTTCTCTACTGAAAAACGTAAATTCATTATTGCCGATACGCCCGGACATGAACAATACACGCGTAACATGGCAACCGGAGCATCCACCTGTGATGTGGCTATTTTGCTGATTGATGCGCGTAAAGGGGTACTGGATCAGACCCGTCGCCATAGCTTTATTGCCACGCTGTTGGGGATTCGTCATCTGGTGGTTGCGGTCAATAAGATGGATTTAGTGGGATATCAACAGTCGGTGTTTGAACAAATTCGCACCGATTATCTGACGTTTGCTAATCAACTTCCGCAGCAAACGGAGATTAAGTTTGTGCCACTGTCCGCGCTGGATGGGGACAACGTCGCCAGTGTAGGAAGCAATATGCCATGGTATTCTGGAGCCACACTGTTGGAAATTCTGGAGACGGTCAATGTGGTGGCTGAACAACAGCAAAAGCCTCTGCGCTTTCCGGTTCAATATGTGAATCGCCCAAATCTGGATTTTCGTGGTTATGCCGGTACCTTATCTTCGGGCGTAATTGAAACCGGACAGGCAATAAAAGTACTGCCTTCAGGGGTAACCAGCCGGATTAAATCGATTGTGACTTTTGATGGTGAACTTCAAAAAGCCTGGCCGGGAGAGGCAATAACTCTGGTGCTGGAAGATGAGATTGATATCAGTCGGGGAGATTTGCTGGTAGCGGCAGAAGATAACAGTTTGCAACCGGCTACCGGAGCAACCCTGGATGTGGTTTGGATGGCGGAACAGCCGCTACAGGCAGGCCAGAGCTACGACATTAAGGTATCAGGTAAAAAGAGCCGGGTACGTATAGAGCGTATTGTGCATCAGCGGGATATTAATTCTCTGGAGCAGCGCCCATCAGAGATCCTGCCCCTTAATGGCATTGGTGTGGTTGAAGTGGTATTTGATGAACCTCTGCTGTTTGATAGCTATCAGACTAATCAGGAGACCGGTAGTTTTATCTTTATCGACCGATTAACCAATGTGACGGTAGGTGCAGGCCTGATTCAGAAAACCGACATTACCCAAAAACAGCAACCAACCTTTAACAGCGAGTTTGAACAGGAATTGTTTGCTCTGATTCGTCGTTATTATCCTCACTGGGATATCAGTGGGACCGCTAACAAAGGGTGATGGCCGATGGAAAATAACATTGTCTGGCACGCTCATCCGGTTACCCGGATTGAGCGGGAACGACTCAATGAACATGGCGCGGTAGTGGTTTGGCTGACGGGGCTGTCAGGCTCAGGTAAGTCTTCCATTGCCGGTGGATTGGAGCAGGCGTTACATCATCTTAATGTTCATACCTATTTGCTGGATGGGGATAATGTCCGTCACGGCCTTTGTCAGGACTTAAGTTTTTCCGATCGGGATAGGAAAGAGAATATCCGCCGGGTGGGGGAAGTATCTGGCCTGATGATGGATGCAGGATTAGTGGTTATCACGGCTTTTATCTCTCCTTATCGGGATGACAGAGAGAGCGTCTCTTTACGCCTGCCAGCAGGCCACTTTATTGAGGTGTTTGTTGATACACCCATTGAGGTCTGTGAACAGCGCGATCCTAAAGGGCTGTATAAAAAGGCCAGAAAAGGAGAAATCACCCAGTTTACCGGTGTTGATTTACCTTATGAAGCTCCGCTAAAACCGGATGTACATTTGGATGGTCAGCAGCCGGTAGAAGAGCTGGTTATTCAACTTATTGATTATCTGAAAGGGCGAGGGATCATTAAAAGCTAAAGTTTCTATTCCTTTGATAACAAACAAGGCCGGTATGAGCTCTGATTCATACCGGCCTTGTTTGTTGCTAGCCTGATAATTCAGCGCCAGCCAAAACATCATTATCTTTTTAGCGCTGTATATGCTATTCACTTCAAGCTATTGATTCTGTATTTTAGATCTAATCCATCAGCGTATCGGCCGCTCATTAAGG
Source organism: Limnobaculum zhutongyuii (assembly GCF_004295645.1). Lineage (NCBI taxonomy): Bacteria > Pseudomonadati > Pseudomonadota > Gammaproteobacteria > Enterobacterales > Budviciaceae > Limnobaculum > Limnobaculum zhutongyuii. Next base: position 2,512,873 of record NZ_CP034752.1, on the reverse strand, counting down.
AATATCATGAAAGACTGGAATCCTGACCTCTATTTGCAGTTTGAAGCAGAAAGAACACGTCCTGCCGCAGAACTTCTGTCACGTATTTTTCATCCGGAAGCAAAACATATCAGCGATCTTGGCTGCGGGCCGGGGAACAGTACTGAATTGCTCTATCAAGCCTATCCAAGGGCGAATGTCACCGGTGTTGATAGTTCTGAAAGCATGCTGATACAGGCTAAACAGCGACTACCGGCCTGCCATTTCCAACAGGCTGATATTGGTACATGGCGACCGGATATTCCTCAGGACATTATTTACGCCAATGCTTCATTGCAATGGGTGCCGGATCACGACGAATTGCTTCCTCATTTATTGCAGCAGCTTTCCGATCGTGGTGTTCTGGCCTTTCAGGTGCCAGATAATCTGGAGCAGCCTTCCCATGCATTAATGCGTAAAGTGGCGATGGAAGGGGTCTGGTGGGAGAAGTACAGTGAACAGGTATTTAAACGCAGCCCGTTGCTGACCACCGAAGGATATTACGATTTACTGGCTGGTCATGGTTATCAGGTTGATATCTGGCGCACTACCTTTTACCACGTATTACCATCGGTCTCTTCCATTGTTGAGTGGGTGAAATCAACCGGGCTTCGACCGTTTCTTTCCCCGCTGGATGAGAGGGAGCAACAGCTGTTTTTACAGCAATATCAGGCGGAGCTGGAGAAGGTGTTTACCTCCCGTCAGGATGGGCATGTTTTGCTGCCTTTCCCGAGACTGTTTGTCATCGCCAGTAAAAAACGTTCGGTAATACATTAAGTAAATGATTAATGGCCTGAGGCACAACAAATGCCTCAGGCGATGGTGATTAGCGTTTACTAATTTGATCGAAAATACCATCCGTTGAAAAGTGCTCTTTTTGTGCTTTTTGCCAGCCGCCAAAAAGCTGATCGACGGTAAACAGGCTTAGCTGCGGGAAGTTAGCAGAGAATTGCTTCAGTACTTCCGGATCGCGTGGTCGGTAATAGTTTTTAGCGGCAATAGTCTGGCCTTCTTTGGTGTAGAGATACTTCAGATAGGCTTCTGATACTTCACGAGTACCATTTTTATCCACTACGCTATCGACTACGGCTACTGTTGGCTCAGCCAGAATAGAGACGCTTGGCGTAACAATTTCAAACTGATCTTTGCCTAACTGCTCAATGGCCAGTAGAGCCTCATTTTCCCAGGCAATCAATACATCACCAATACCGCGTTCCACGAAGGTGGTAGTAGAGCCGCGAGCCCCGGTATCCAGCACTTGAACGTTGTTATATAGCGCTTTAACGAACTCCTGTGCTTTGGCTTGATCGTTATTATTATGCTTCAGCGCATAACCCCAGGCAGCCAGATAGTTCCAGCGAGCACCGCCGGAGGTTTTAGGATTTGGTGTAACCACATTCAGGCCCGGTTTAATTAAATCGTTCCAGTCATGGATTTGTTTTGGATTTCCTTTGCGTACCAGGAAAACAATAGTGGAAGTATAAGGTGCAGAGTTATCAGGTAAATGAGTGAGCCAGTTCTTATTTAATTTGCCATGCTCTGCAATCGCATCGACATCATAGGCCAGTGCCAGCGTAACGACATCGGCAGAAATACCGTTGATCACGGATGATGCCTGTTTGCCCGAACCACCATGAGATTGCTTAATGGTTACCGTATCGCCCGTTTTATCTTTCCAATAGGTCGAGAAAGCCTGATTATACTGTTGGTACAGCTCTCTGGTAGGATCGTAAGAGACATTGAGCAGATGTATATCTTTCGCAGATACGCCGGTCGCGGTAAGAAAAAGCAGTATGCCGATATTCCAGTTACGCATGGGTGGTCGCCTCATTAGATGGTTAGGTAATTAACGTATTGAGACTGCCAGAAAATGGAATTGGACAATAAAGAATAAAAAGATACTTTTTATAACAATAAGGAATATCTCATTTATTTACTTTTAGCCTACGGGGTAGCATGGTAGTGACCATGACAATTTGGGGGTGGGATGAATGAAAGGATTTCTGCGTATATTACGCTATCTGGTATTGGTGATTGCGGTGGTTGCAATCTTCTTTACCTGGCAATGGTATTCATTAAAAAAAGAGGCTGAAGCAGCGTTTAACCATAACCCGGTGATTGCTCAATATTTAGGCAAAGTCAGCGTTGAAAAAATGGGTTTAAGCGTATTTGCTGCTCAATGTCCCAGCGGCTGTGAGCACTACCTGATGAAATTACGCGGTGAAAAGGGTAACGCGATGGCGGTGTCGGATTTATCGAAAGGAAGTGAAGAGCTTTCTTATGCCATTTTGTGCCTGTCCAGCGGTGAGAATATTGCGTTAACTAAAGATGCGGAACTGATTGTGGCAAATGAACGTGAGTCAGCCTGCCAGTAATCTTTACTGTCCTGAAAAGTATCAGTTAGCTGAATTGAAATGATAAAGAATAAACAATGGTTATATGTTGTGGCGTTATCCGTTTTTAGCCTGAATGCTTATGCTGAACTGGATTGTAAAAATGCCATGAATACGTTGGAGATTAATGCTTGTGCCGAGCAAGAGCAACAATTAGTGGAAAAGAAGCTGAATCAAACATATCAGGCTGTAATGCAGATGATGAGTCAGCCCGATTTACCGAGCATGTCTTTTGCGGCAGTGAAGAAAGATCTGTTGGAGAGTCAGAGAGCCTGGATAACTTTCCGCAAAAAAGATTGTGATGCGCTGTATGATTTCTATATAGACGGCTCAATTCGCAATGTGGTGTATATCTCCTGCATGCAGAAGCATGCCGAAAGACGAATTGATGATTTAGATCGTTATCTTACGGGTTCTACGCTGAAGTAACGAATTGATAAGCGGGTGATGTTATGAATATCAGTCAGGTTGCAGAGAAAACGGGTTTAAGCAGCAAAGCGATTCGTTTTTATGAAGAGAAAGGGCTGATCACGCCGCCCAATCGTTCATTGAATGGCTACCGTACTTACAATTCACGCAATATTGAGGAACTGACATTATTACGTCAGGCCCGTCTGGTTGGTTTTACTCTGGAAGAGTGCAAAGAGCTACTGGCTCTGTTCCACAATGCCGATCGTCGTAGTGCTGATGTGAAAGCTCGCACGCTGGAAAAAGTGTCTGATATTGATAATCATATTGCTGAGCTCACGCAAATGCGGGAACGACTGATGGAGTTAGTGGCGCTTTGTCCGGGGGATAATGGGGCTGATTGTCCGATTATTGATAGTTTTACCGGGTGTTGTAAGCAGAAGAAAGGGGCTAATTAGAGCGTTTAATCTTAGCTTCGGTGGATATTCCGTCCGTAAAAACACAAATGTATATATTACCTGTGTGCCCGGCCGGAAAACCATCTGTACTTTAGTCTTATGCGCTTCGGGCCTAGCCGGGCTAGGGGCGCTTCGGCAGCTAAAGCTGCTACGACCCCAACGCCCGTCTCTCCCTCAGATTAATTTTTTAGATGTCATTACTAGTTTGGTTGCGATGCTCATCCCTGATAGCTTCAACAATCAGGGTGATGCTTTCTACCGCGACGATACGGATTTCGGTTCCCTCTGGCAGGTCTTCTGAGCAGCGAATCGGCCAACTGCCATCTGCCAGATTGATTCGACCTGCACCGTTAACAATTGGAGAGCTCAGAACCATTTTTTTACCGATTAATAGCTTGTCCGGCTGATTCAGATTCTGTTTATCACTGACGGTTCGGGTTTTTAACCAGTACCACCAGATAATGGCAGTTACCATTGTTAAAACGGCGAAGTTAACCCATTGCCAGCTCCAGTCCATGGGAACTACCCAAGTAACCGCGCCAATAATAATCGCAGATACGCCACTCCAGAGCAGATAACCATAGGTTCCCAGCAGTTCAGCAGCCAGTAACAGGCCTCCGAAAATTAACCAGAAACGATATGGGTAAGCTGCCATGTCCTGAATAATATCCATTATTTTTTCGGCTCGCCTTTAAGTAACTCAGTGATACCGGCAATGCTTCCCAACAGATTGCCAGCTTCCAGTGGCATCATCACCACTTTGCTGTTGTCCGCAGAACCAATAGATTGCAGGGCATCGGTATATTTCTGCGCTACGAAGTAGTTAATAGCCTGAATGTTACCGTCGGAAATTGCATCAGAAACCATTTGGGTGGCTTTTGCTTCTGCTTCTGCCGCACGTTCACGGGCTTCTGCCTGTAAGAAAGCGGCCTGTCTTTCACCTTCAGCCTTCAAAATTTCAGACTGTTTTTGACCTTCAGCACGCAAAATTGCCGCCTGACGAATACCTTCTGCTTCCAGAATGTCGGCACGTTTATTACGCTCGGCCTTCATTTGAGCGTTCATGGCAGCAATCAATTCTGCAGGTGGGCGAATATCGCGAATTTCAATACGGGTGATTTTAATCCCCCATTGATTAGTCGCTTCATCAACCACCTGTAATAAACGAGTATTAATATGGTCGCGCTGGGAGAGCATTTCATCCAATTCCATGGAGCCCAAAACGGTACGAATATTGGTCATAGTCAGGTTAAGAATGGCCGCTTCAAGATTACTTACCTGATAGGCCGCCAGTGCAGAATCTCTCACCTGAATAAAGCAAACGGCATCAATGGTTACGTTGGCGTTATCTTTGGAGATGATTTCCTGAGAGGGGACATCCAGCACCTGTTCCATCACGTTAATTTTGCGACCAACCCGATCCATAAATGGAATAATCAGATTCAGGCCAGGCATTAACGTTTTGGTGTAACGACCAAAGCGTTCAATGGTCCATTGATAGCCCTGTGGTACCACTTTAATTCCGGCGAACAGCACAAATAAAACCAGCAGTACCAGAATGGCAATCACAATGGCAGAAGCATTAGGCAACATAATATCCATCCTATAATCCTTTAAAGTTTGTATACATTAAGTCTACGCGAAATTTAGTATTAAGGAAGCCAGAATGCGTCAGAGGAGGGCTAACTGACACCGGTTTTTATTTGAAAATTGCTTACAGGAATGTTCACTAAAACTGATGAGAATGAAATTTTTTCAGCCAAGGGTAAAAATAATCATATCAAAATTATTTGTAATGGTTATAATTAGAAGGTTTGACTACACCTCTTTAAAATCAATGAATTTGCTTTGTTTTCTATCGCCTTTGGTCGTTAAACCAATAGGTGCTCCTATTCCTGCGCCCAAAATATGGGGTGGAAGGAGAAGTAAGGGCAGAAGGTAAATGCCCTGGCGCAAACAACGCATTGATTAAAGAGATAATTCCGTAGACAAACGTCCGAATAGTAATAACTGATGACGATATAACTAATAAGGCGGGATTAACAGTGACCAACGAAGTGATCAACCTGACAGAAAGCCAAAAAGCGCCGGTTGTCGAAGAGGCAAAAAGAAGAAAGTATGCCTATAAAGCGGTTATCGCTTCTACCGTCGGTTATGCGATGGATGGATTTGATTTATTGATTCTCGGTTTTATTCTTAACGCGGTAGCCTTGGGATTAGGATTAACCACCAGTGAGGCTGGATCTTTGGTTACCTGGACGCTAATCGGCGCGGTTATTGGTGGTTTGGTCTTTGGGGTATTAAGCGATTACTACGGTCGGGTGAAGGTACTTACCTGGTCAATCGTTCTGTTTGCGGGTTTCACCGGCATGTGTGCTTTGGCACAAGGTTACTGGGACTTACTGATTTATCGCACTATCGCGGGCATCGGCCTGGGCGGTGAGTTTGGTATCGGTATGGCGCTGGCTGCTGAAGCATGTCGACCCAATGAGCGGGCCCGCATGTCTTCATATGTTGGTATTGGATGGCAGGCCGGCGTGCTGGCGGCAGCGTTGTTAACACCGCTGTTGTTGCCGGTTATTGGCTGGCGCGGTATGTTCGCCATTGGGGTGATTCCGGCATTGGCCTCTTTTGTTATCCGCCACTATATTGGTGAGCCTGAAATCTTTGTTAAAAAGAGCAAAGAAAAGCGTAAAGGGAACCCATTTAAAGCACTGATTTCCGACCGCGAAACCATCAAAGCCAGCATTGGTATCTCGATTCTTACCTCAGTACAAAACTTTGGTTATTACGGCATTATGATTTGGATGCCATCCTATCTGAGCCAGCAGTTTAACTACTCCTTAACTAAATCAGCCATGTGGACTGCGGTAACCGTATTGGGTATGGCCTTCGGGATCTGGTTATTTGGTCAACTGGCTGACCGTTATGGTCGTCGTCCGATCTTCCTTATCTATCAGGTTGGCGCAGCGCTAATGGTTTTAGCCTATTCACAACTAACCGATCCGTTTAGCCTGCTGATTGGCGGTGCCATTATGGGAATGTTCGTCAACGGTATGATGGGGGGATATGGTGCATTAATCTCAGAAGTCTACCCAACCGAAGCCCGGGCAACCGCGCAAAACGTCCTGTTCAACATCGGACGCGGTATCGGCGGCCTGGGGCCATTGGTAGTAGGATTAATCGTCTCCCTTTACTCCTTCCAGACAGCCATCGCACTACTGGCCTCACTATACGTGCTGGATATCCTTGCCACACTATTCCTGATCCCAGAAAAAGCCGGTAAGCCGTTGGAGTAATAAAATTTATATAAAGCGTTTCGTGTAGTGACCAGATTTTAAAAGTCAATCGTTGGGAGAGACTGCCGTTGGGGTCGACTTGGCGTAAGCCAACGAAGCGCCCCTAGGCTGGCTAGGCCCAACGCACTCCGGACTTAAGTACAAATGGTCTTCCGGCCGGGCACAAAGTCTATATATGCACTTTGTTATTACGGCCGGAATATTCTCAGAATCAAAACAACATTAATACAACAACGAATACAACCGACGTCTAAACTTCGCTGCCAGAGCATCACCGGTTCCCAGCGCAGCCAGAATATCCAATATGGTTTTCTTAGCGCTACCATCTGCGGCATCCAGCGAATGGCTCAGATGCTTCATCAGCAGAGTTAATGCTTCTTCATTACGTCCAACGGTATGCAACTGCAACGCTAACTGAACCGCCAGTTCAGCATTATCTGGCTGAGCTTCAACCTGCTGCTGTAGCTGTTGAATTTCCGGGGTATCGGCCGCCTGCTTCAGCAGTTCAATCTGAGCCACAAGCCCCTGATAGCGAGTATCACGATCCTGAAGTGGGATAGTTGCCAGCACGCTTTCTGCTTCATCGCTTCGATTCAGAGCAATCTGCGTTTCTGCCAGCATCAGGCCAATATCACTACGTTGGTTGCTTAACTGCCAGGCATCTTTCAGTAATGGTAACGCATCAATATATTTACCTTCACGCATTAGCTCATCGGCTTCAGCGGCTTTCAGCTCTTCTTCTTTCGGCAGGAAACGGTTTAACAATTCGCGAATGGCTTCTTCCGGCTGTGGTCCCTGAAAACCATCGGCAGGTTGCCCATCTTTAAACAGATAAACAGTCGGAATGGCGCGAATACCAAATTGACCTGCAATCATAGGCTGAGTATCACAGTCAATTTTTGCCAGAGTAAATTTACCAGCGTATTCAGCTGCTAACTTTTCCAAAACCGGGTCTAACAGCTCGCAATGCTGACTGCGGGGAGACCAGAAATAGAACAGTACTGGTGCCTGGGCTGACTGTTCCAGCACTTGCTGAAAGTTAGACTCGTTGACGTCAATGATGGCATTAGTGGTCATAATAGATTCTCTTTAATCGATTTTTCTGTGAGAGTTATTAAGCAGATATATGGGCATTATTATTAGCTTCAAGCGTTGCTAACCTTTATTTACCAAAATCTTATCCATTAAGCGATCGGGCAGCAGGCGCTTGCATATGGCCATGGCTTTTGTCACCAAAGTAACCCGATAGCGAATTTTTGCGCGCGGGCTTTCCAACGCATGGCGAACAATGGGAATCAGTGCCTCGGGAGGTAGCGTGAAACGCTTAGCCACCGGTGGGTTTTTTACCGGACTATCGCTCTGAGTCTGGTTAACGTTATCGCTAAAGGCGGTGCTAATAGGGCCTGGCTCAATCAAACTAACCTGAATGCCGCTACCGTATAGCTCAAGTCGCAGGGCATCAGACCAGGCTTCCAGCGCATATTTACTGGCCGCATATAACCCACGCCCCGGTGTGGAGATAATACCCATCACTGAACTGGTCTGAATAATACGGCCTTCTCCCTGTTTCAACATCGACGGCAGAAGAAGTTGAGTCAACTCATGTGCACCAAACAGATTGGTGGAAAACTGTTGCTCAAACTGACGGCGGGAAATGGTATTCAGTCGCCCATAGACACCATATCCACCATTGTTGAATAGTGCGTAAAGTTTACCCTCGGTCATGGCCAATACTTCGGCGGCTGCCTGCTGAATACTCTCGCTGTCATCCAAATCCAGCCTGACTACTTCAAACCATTTTTCCCGAAGCGTTGCTATATCTTGTGCTTTTCGGCAGGTAGCAATCACCCGATAACCATGCTGCTTGAGATCGGTTGCGATCACTAAACCAATACCACTGGAACAGCCGGTAATTAAAATCGCCTTTTGCATAACTTTACATTCTCCGTAATCGGGCCTATTTCGCCTGTTTTTCAGCATCAAGACCAACATAGGGAGCCAGCGTTTGCGCCATAAAATCGGCAATTTCCGGCTGTGCTTCGGCAGTAGGGTGCAGGCCGTCAGGCTGCATCAATTCAGGCTTAATGGCGACTTTTTCCATAAAGAATGGAAGTAATGGAATTTGATGTTGTTGTGCTAATTTAGGGTAAATTGCTGTAAAGGCGTCGGTATATCGACGGCCATAGTTTGGGCTGATGCGTATTTGCATTAACAGCGGCTGTGCATTAGCTTGTTTCACTAATGTAATAATATGTGTTAAATCCCGTTCAATATCGGCCGTCGGAAAACCTCGTAAACCATCATTTGCGCCCAGTTCTATCAGAACCCAGCGTGGCTGATGCGTTTTCAGTAACTCCGGCAAGCGGGATAACCCTTGTGCTGCGGTATCACCACTAATACTGGCATTAACTACCGCGGGGGCTTTAGGATTTAATTTCCAGCGTTCACCCAACTGCGTGGCCCAGGCCTGTTGGATGGGAAGCTGATAACCGGCGCTCAAACTGTCGCCCAGAATAAGTAGCGTATCTGCAGCTGCTGCAATACGTATTGATGACAATCCCAGTAATAAAAGGATCGGGATATGCCTGAGAATAATGTTCTTGAAGTTCATCATTTAAATAAATTTGTTGGTGAAGGAGAGCATAAGCTCAACATCCTTACCGGAGTTGAGTTAGTTGTCAAATCTGCTGAAACAATAGCACTAATTGGCGAGTCAGGTTCAGGTAAATCGACATTGTTGGGTATTCTCGCTGGCCTGGATGATGGCAGCGATGGGGATATCAAGCTATTAGGTCAGTCATTACCTGGGTTAGATGAAGAGGCCAGAGCCGCACTGCGCGCTCAAAATGTGGGATTTGTATTTCAATCGTTTATGTTGGTTCCCACGCTGACCGCGTTGGAGAATGTCCAATTACCGGCGCTGTTGCGGGGAGATAATGAACGCAGCAGTAAAGAGCAGGCGATTCAGCTGTTAGAGCAGCTTGGATTAGGTCAGCGTATCGGACATCTACCCGCACAACTTTCCGGTGGTGAACAGCAACGGGTGGCCATTGCTCGCGCTTTCATTGGCCGGCCTAAAATTCTGTTTGCTGATGAACCTACCGGAAACCTTGACCGCCAGACGGGAATAAAAATTGCCGATCTGCTGTTTTCTCTGAATCGTGATTATGCCACCACGCTGGTATTGGTTACCCATGATGAAACGCTGGCGGCACGTTGCCAACGCAGACTGCGCTTACGCGACGGTAAGCTGTGGGAGGAGTCATGATTTGGCGCTGGTTTTGGCGGGAATGGCGTTCTCCCTCACTGCTGGTTGTTTGGTTCTCTCTGACGCTGGCGGTAGCTTGTGTATTGGCACTGGGCAGTATCAGCGACCGTATGGAGAAAGGGCTAAGCCAGCAGAGTCGTGACTTTATTGCAGCCGATAGGGTGCTAACTGCCAGCCGTCCGATATCCGCTGAGTGGTTGCAGCAGGCGGAACAAAATAAATTAACGGTAAGCCGCCAACTGTCGTTTATGACCATGGCTTATGCTAACGATGTGCCTTTGCTGTCATCGGTTAAGGCCGTCGATCTGAATTATCCGTTGTACGGTAAGTTAGAAACAGTGCCTGATAATCTGCGTCCGGAACCAGGGAGCGTTTTAGTGGCACCGCGTTTGCTGGCGCTGTTGAATGCACATCCGGGAGAGATGCTGGAAGTCGGTGATGCAACTTTCCGTATTGTGGGAGAGATTCATCAGGAGCCAGACTCGGGCTTTAACCCTTTCCAAACGGCACCGCGTATTTTAATGAATTATGCGGATATCGAAAAAACCGGGGCAGTACAACCGGGAAGCCGTTTAACCTATCGCTATCTGTTTGCCGGTGCAGAACAGGATCTTAACCGTTTTGGTGATTTTATTGCTCCTCAGCTTCGTCCGGACCAGCGCTGGTTTGGTATGGAACAGTCCGGAACCGCGGTAGGTAAGTCGCTACAGCGGGCACAAAATTTCCTGTTACTGTCAGCTATTTTAACCCTGTTATTGTCCGTTGCGGCGGTAGCCGTTTCAATGAGTCACTATTGCCGTAGCCGTTATAACCTGATTGCCGTATTGAAAACGCTGGGAGCAGGGCGACAGTCGCTGCGTAAGTTGGTGATCGGGCAATGGCTCTCAGTACTGCTTTTGGCCGCTATCGTGGGTTGTTCTATTGGTTTGCTGTTTGAAAGAGGATTAATGGTATTGCTGGCACCGGTTTTGCCGAAAGCATTACCTGCAGCAGGCCTGTGGCCATGGTTATGGAGTCTGGGTACATTATTGTTTATCTCAGTGCTTGTTGGCTTACGCCCTTATAAGCAGTTACTGGCAACCAGGCCTTTACGCGTACTGCGTGAAGATGTGGTGAGCAATGTCTGGCCGTTGAAGTTCTATCTGCCAATGATTAGCGTGGTAGTGGTGCTATTGCTGGCGGCGTTGGTTGGGTTTAACCCTATGTGGTGGGGCGCGCTGTTTGGTATTCTGGTGCTCTCTTTGTTGCTGGGAGCCCTTGGTTGGTGCAGCTTGTTACTGTTACGGCGTATTACGCTCAAGAGTCTGGCATTGCGTTTAGCGGTTAATCGCTTATTACGTCAACCATGGATAACCACCAGTCAGCTTTCAGCTTTTTCATTCTCGTTTATGTTATTGGCTTTGCTGTTTATGTTGCGAGGCGAGCTGTTGGAACGTTGGCAGCAGCAGATCCCGCCGGGTAGTCCTAACTACTTCGTGATGAACATGACCAAACAGCAGTTGCCGGAGCTGGAACAGTTCTTTACCCGTCATCAAATTGCTCCGGGCGAGTTCTATCCGATTGTGCGGGTACGATTAACCCAAATAAACCAGCAGGAAGCCACTAAACTGGTGAAAGAGGACGATCCGGGAGGGGAGGCGGTCAATCGTGAACTGAACCTGACCTGGCTGCCCGTGAATAAGCCATCACCAAACGAGATAACCAAAGGAACCTGGCCGCCGAAATCAGGTGAAGTCTCCATTGATGATGGTCTGGCGGGACGATTGAATTTGAATATTGGTGATAAGCTGACTTTTAGCGGCGATACCCAAACGTTTGAAGCCACGATCTCCAGCCTGCGGCGGGTTGACTGGGAGAGCCTGAAGCCTAACTTCTATTTTATCTTCCCGGAAGGTGCGTTGGACAGTTTGCCGCAAACCTATTTAACCAGCTTCCGCTATCAACAAGAGGGGCCCGCACTGGTCCAGCTAAACCGTCAGTTCCCTACCTTGAGCCTGATGGATATTGGTAGCATTCTTAAACAGATTTCTACTGTATTCCAACAGGTTGCTCAGGCGTTGGAGGCGATGGTGGTATTGGTCGTGGTCTGCGGAGTACTGCTGTTGTTAGCTCAGGTACAGGTAGGAATGCGTCAACGACGGCAGGAGTTGGTGGTGTATCGCACACTGGGTGCTGGAAAACGCTTGCTGCGGCGCACGCTGTGGAGTGAATTTGCTTTACTGGGGCTGGCGGCGGGTATTACGGCAGCTATCGGTGCTGAAGTGTCTCTATGGTGGTTGCAGTATAAAGTGTTTGATTTCCCGTGGCAGCCAAACTACCTGATGTGGATTGTGCTTCCGCCGCTGTGTGCTGCATTGTTATCGCTATGTGGTGGATGGTTAGGGGTAAGTTTGCTGAAAGGAAAGGCGCTGTATCGACGCTATCAGGAGTAGTCATTTCTGATGATTAAGAAAGATTCGTTCCAACCGGAACGAATCCTTCGGTCAAATTTTTCTGGTTAACTTAATTTATCTAAAGCCCAGTCAATACCGGACCAGTAGACTTCGTCCATCATTGGCTTTAGCTGTAATAATGACTGTTTTAATACCTGAGGATCAGGATGATTCAGATTTAAATGTCCAACCTTTCGGCCTTCCCGAACTTCTTTGTCATACCAGTGTAGATGAACCAGTGGTAGCGATAGCCACTGTGGGTTGATATTGGTACCGATCAAATTGACCATTACCGAAGGTGTTGCTACGTCTGGTTGTGGCATTGGCAGGTCCAGAATCGCCCGTAAATGAAGCTCAAACTGACTGACCGAGGCACCATTCTGTGTCCAGTGTCCGCTGTTGTGTACCCGGGGAGCCAGCTCGTTAATCAGTAGATTATCACCTACAATAAAGCACTCCATTGCCATCACACCAACATATTTCAGCTCATTGAGGATTGCACTTAGCATCTCTTCAGCTTGTTGCTGTAAGTGAGCATTAGGTTCCGGTAACGCAACGCTGGTGCGCAAAATGCCTTCTTCATGCAGGTTGTGAGTCAACGGATAGAAAACGCATTCCCCCTGATGGTTACGGGCACCAACCAGAGAAACTTCTCCGCTAAAATAGATGCCTTGTTCAACAATACATTCACCATAAATTTCATCGGGTAAATGCTGTTCATCACCAGGTTTTACTCGCCATTGACCGCGACCGTCATAACCACCAACCCGGCGTTTGACGATGACCAGTGAGCCAAGACGATTGAGAATCGCTGGCCATTCAGTTGGCGCATTTAGTGGCTGCCAGGGAGAGGTTGCCAGATTAAGCTTATCCAGTAATTGCTTTTGTGTCAGACGGTCGGCCAGCAAAGGAAAGATATCCCGATTAACAAAACCACGGTGGTTTGCCAGTACTTGAGTTAATGGTGTATCGGGCCAACGTTCTATTTCAGCAGTAATCACCGCATGTTGATAAGGAACGGCTTCGGGTTCAGCATCCAGTCCTACTGGATAGACGGCAATTCCTAAAGGTTCTCCCGCCTGACGTAACATTCGGCCTAACTGACCATTACCTAATACGCAAACGGGTTTCATGCAGGTTCCCTCGGATCGGGATTATCCAGTACTTCATCGGTCTGTTTACGTCGCCATTCTGTCAGACGAGTGGCAATTGTCTCATCATGCAGCGCCAGTATTTGAGCTGCCAGCAGGGCGGCATTAGCTGCACCGGCTTTACCAATCGCCAGCGTACCAACGGGAATACCTCGAGGCATCTGTACGATGGAATACAGGCTATCGATACCGCTCAGCGCAGCACTTTGCACCGGAACACCAAGCACGGGCACCAGGGTTTTAGCCGCCAGCATTCCCGGTAAATGCGCAGCACCGCCAGCACCTGCGATAATCACATCAAACCCATTGTTTTGCGCTTGCTCTGCAAAACTGAATAATTTATCCGGAGTGCGATGCGCAGAGACAACTTCGGTATGAAAGGGGATGTTTAAAGCGGTCAGAATATCGGCGGCAAATTGCATGGTAGCCCAGTCACTTTTGGACCCCATAACAATAGCGATTTTTGCCTTGGCAGCGTTGGCTGGCATAGGTGTGATGCTCCTGTGTTAGTGCAGGCAGTAATTGAAATTTTAGGATAAAACATAACGCGACAACATACGGTTATCAACCAAAGCGCAACAATCGGTTGCTCCTCTCTGGATGAGGGCGTAGAGGATAACACGGCTGGCGGGTAAGGAAAACGTTTGCGTAATGTGATTTATTATAATTATTGCGGAAAAATCAGCAGCAAGGTGACAGGAATATCGGTTTCAAAAATCAGAGAGGGAAGCTTGCCAACTCAATTTGATCGTTGGGATCGACGCGTAATACCGAGCCAGTATCGTGCCAGGCTCCCAGTACCACTCGTTGAGACAATCGCCCACCAATGGTCATATCATGAATCGCAGGCCGATGAGTATGGCCATGTATCATATGTACCACCTGATGAGCTTTGACTGCTTCGATCACTGCCAGTGGGTTGACGTCCATCATTAGTGAAGATTTGGTGCGATTACTTCTTTTACTTTGACGGCGTAGTTTTCCGGCAATTTTCTGACGTAAAAACAACGGCATTGATAAGAATATTTTCTGGATAATAGGATTGCGAATATAGCGGCGAAAACGCAGATAGCCAGGGTCATCTATACACAGGGTATCACCGTGCAGAATCAGTACTTTCTGACCATAAATGTCGATGACGCACTCTTCCGGCAGTAACACCATTTTACTACGTTTGGCGAAATCTTTACCGAGAAGAAAGTCACGATTACCATGAATAAAATAGCAGGGAACGCCCTTATCGTGCAGTTCGGCCAGCGCCTGAGCTACAATATCATGAAGTTCATTGGGGTCATCATCGCCGATCCAAAACTCAAACAGATCGCCTAAAATATAGAGCGCATCTGCATGGACAGCCTCTCTTTGCAGAAAAGCGAGAAAACCGGCAGTGATTGTCGGTTCATTGTCACTGAGGTGAAGATCGGCGATAAATAGTGTGGTCATCGATGATTATTATTCTTCGTCAACGGTGACGCTATTGATAATCACATCTTCAACCGGAACATCCTGATGCATACCAGAGCGTTTAGTTTTAACGCTTTTGATTTTATCAACCACGTCCATACCTTCAACCACTTCAGCAAATACACAGTATCCCCAGCCGTCACCACTTTCTGAACGGAAATTCAGGAAGTCATTGTCTACCAGGTTAATGAAGAATTGTGCTGTTGCTGAGTGAGGTGCAGCGGTACGAGCCATTGCCAGAGTACCACGGGTATTTTTCAGCCCATTGTTAGCTTCGTTTTTGATGCTGTCGTTAGTGTTTTTCTCATCCATACCTGAAGTGTAACCGCCGCCCTGAATCATAAATCCATTGATCACGCGGTGAAAAAGGGTTCCGTCATAGAAACCACTACGGCAATAGTCTAAAAAATTTTGCGCGGTAGCTGGTGCTTCTTTAGTGAAAAGCTTTATCGCAATATCGCCGTGGTTGGTATGAAGAGTAATCATTGAATATCCTGAAATTTAGTAGTTAATCAATCAACTGTATATTGTATCTCAAGGTGTCTATTGCTGCACCCATTGGTTTATAGCATTTTTAAATAGTTTACCAGTACTTTATTCTGGTTTTGTCACTCAAGGTGAATTATTAATTTATCAATTGCGGATTAATATCGATAATCGTGACTGTCTGCGCATAAATATGAGAACTTTAGGGTAATTCCGCCATTAAAGCTATCCATTATTAATCTAATTAATCTTTAATAATTATAGCTTTATGTCTCGTATTGCCGAGAGAAGTTGAAGGGCCAAAGGATGTAACTCTTTATGTGTATCAGGTAAAAAGCCCATCATAACTGCTGCACCAACCAGTCGTCCTGATGCACTAAATATAGGACAAGAAATTGCGCGAGCACCAGGAATACCTTCAGTTTCTGTCAAACGAATAGAGTAACCTGATTGGATGATTTGCTGCCGTTCCTCTTCGCTTAAGACTTTTTCATGCTTATAGGTTTCGTCGTAGGTTAAAAAGATTTTTCCTGCAGCGCTGTTGGTCAGTGGAATTGGCGTATTATCTTTGTAATCAATCTCAATATTTTTATTGCTGCGATTGTACTGCACCAGATTAATCAAATTACCTTTCTGAATAGCAAGACCGGTAGAAATATTGAGCTTATCCCTGAGTTGGGATAACGCATTATTGATAGCGGTTAAGGTGCCATTCTGTTTTTGTGCCGCAGCGCCTAATACGGATAGCTTATTACCCAGAGAGTAAAGGCTGGTTTCCGGATCCTGATAAATCATATCGCACCGACTCAATGACACCAGATACTTATGTAATCGACTTTTTGATAGCCCGGACAGGCGCGCAATATCAATGGCTCGGGCTGGTTTATCGTATTCAGCAAGCGCTTCCAGAATAGTAATTGCAATCTCTACAGAGTTTATACCCTGGGTATCTGACATCCGAAACACGCCTCAACAAACGATATGAATAGAAAATGACCCAAGAGTTTACCTTTTTTTAGCCGGTCTGACCAGAATAACCCCTAATAACGCTAACCCAAAGGAGGAGGGGGGGATTTTCCCATGCTCAATAATGATTAAGCATAAAGGGGTAATTTGATCTCGATCAGTACACTATATATTAACCATGGTTAACTTATAGTGTCTTTCATGTGTTATTTAATTGGAAGGCGGGCAAATGTGAGGATGACCATAAAACATAAGATGTGGCGGAAACATCATGAAAAACATATCGGATATCAGACTGAATCGTCGAACCTTATTAAAAGGATTGGGGGTAATTGGCCTGGCCAGTATTTCGCCTTGCGCGTTTTCACTGGTGAGTGAGGATAAAAAGCCATTACCAAGAGTTCGCTTAAAGCTCAGCGATTATCAGACTTTTCGCTCCACCTGTGCGATGGAGTGTTTACACTGCAATTTAACGGCCTATGTCTATCAGGGTGAGCTGAAAAAGATTGAAGCCAGTAAAGATTTCAACGTGAAGTGCTGCCTGCGGGGGATGAGTCGCACCAAGTGGGTCTATCATAAACAGCGGGTAAAAACGCCGTTGCTTCGGGTTGGTGAAAAAGGGGAAGGCAAATTTAAGCCCATCTCATGGGATGAGGCATTAGATCTGATTGAGAAAAACATTCGCGACACCATTGCCACCCACGGCAATAAAGGCATGTTGATCTCTACCCATGCAGGCAATATGGATTCTATCAAAAACGACATGGGGAAAGCGTTTTTTGACTATCTGGGTGGTTCAACCAAACAGGCGGGTTCTCTCTGTTGTTCTGCGGTAACCGCAGCCATGATGCCAATGGTTGGATTACGTTATGCAGATATGCGCGATACGATTGCTGATAGTCGCTATATCCTGTGCTGGGGGAATAACCCGGCGGTGACTATGCAGGCCTATTTTAAAGAATACATCAAGGCACAAGCCAATGGTGCCCGTCTGGTGGTCATTGATCCGCGCTTTAATGAAACTGCGGCGAAAGCCGATGAGTGGATCCCTATTATACCGGGTACCGATACGGCACTGGCGCTGGGTATGATAAAAATCATTATGGATGAGCAACGGTATGATGCTGATTTTTTACGTCAGCACACCGGGGCCGTCTATTTAGTTGATGCTCAGAAAAAACAACTGCGGGAAAAACCGGATGATACGGAAAGCTATCTGGTATATGACACCTTAACGCAAACTACCGTTCGTCATGATGCACCAGGCATTGTTCCTGCGCTGACTAAAGCCGAGCTACCTACCAGTGCCGAATACACAACGGTATTTGAGCTAATTCGCAGTGAGTCGCAACAGTGGGATTTAGCCAAAGTCGAAGCAGAAACTGACGTGCCAGCCGCAACGGTACTTCGTCTGGCAAGAGAGTATGCCAGTAATAAGCCATCGATGATCGTACAGAATATGTCCGGGGCACAACGTACTGAGTTTGGTACTTATGTGGCGGCAGGTCAGTTCTATCTGGCGTTGTTGACCGGCAATATGGGGAAAGCGGGTGGTGGGGTGTGTGATGCTGGTGGTGTGCGCCAGATGATGAAAATCAACGCTCCGTTACCGGCACCAAAAGACGTACAAAAGATTCCACCGATCCCGGTATCAAAAGTGGGTGACTGGATCGTTAACGATCGTCCGCACCCGATTAACTTCTGGTGGATTATGACCATGGGGGTACTGACCCAGTTGCCTAACACCAATATGGTGAAAAAAGCGCTGAAGAAGGTACCTTTTGTGGTGGTTGCCGACAACCTGATGACTTCAACCACGCTGTATGCCGATCTGGTATTGCCTGTGACGACGATTTTTGAAGATGTAAGCCTGATGGCCGGGGTTCGTAGTCATTATGTACAGTTGATGGAAAAAGCCGTGGAGCCAGTAGGTGAAGCCAAACCGGACTATTGGATTTTTGCCCGACTGGCAGAACGTTTTGGCTTTGGGGAAGTGTTTAATCAACCGATTGAACATTATATTGAAAACTGTCTGGCCGGAACCGGAATCACTATTGAGCAGCTGCGTAAGGGGCCAATTAAGCCGGTTGATGCTCCATGGATTCCATTTAAAGATGGTATTTTCCGCACGCCAACCAAAAAGGCCCACTTCTTTATTGAAGAGTGGCAAAAAAAGGACTTCGCGCCGATTGTTACCTATATGCAGGTGAAAGAGTCGCCTAAGGGCTCTCCTGAGCTGGCACAAAAATACCCACTGATGGCGGTTCAACGCAAACTGGCGCGTAGTATTCACTCCAGCCACGGTATGAATGAGTGGATCCTCGAAGTTCAGCGTAATCAACCCAATGTAATGATTCATCCGGATGATGCGACCAGCCGTAATATTCGTAATGGGGAATGGGCTGTCGTCTTTAACCATCGGGGAGAGCACCGCGCACTGGCAGTTGTTACCCGTCAAATTAAACGCGGTGTTATCAGTCTGGATAACGGCTGGTGGGAACAGCAGGGGGGCAGCAGTAGCCATGTGACTAACGATTTGATTGAAGTACTGGGCACAGGACATAGCTGTAACAGTACCTTAGTCGATGTCAGAGCGGAGGCATAATCATGGTCAGACAATATGGATTCTTAGTCGATATGCGTGGCTGTTATGGTTGTAAAACCTGCTCAATGGCCTGTAAGTCAGAAAATGCGACACCTACTGGTGTCTTATGGCGTCGCGTCAGAGAGTTTAACTTCGACGACCCTAACGGCATGGCATTTATCAGCATGTCCTGTAACCACTGTGACGACCCTCAGTGTATGAAGGTATGTCCGGCAGATACCTACAGCAAACGGCCTGACGGTATTGTGGTTCAGGACCATGAAAAATGTATTGGTTGCCGGATGTGCATTATGGCTTGCCCATATAACGCTCCGGTATTTGATCCGGTAGAAGGAAAAACCAGCAAGTGCAACCTGTGTGCAGAACGCTTAGATGAAGGGCTGAAGCCTCGTTGTGTAGAGTCTTGTCCGGCTGGCGTATTGCAGTTTGGTGATATTGATGAGTTACGTAAACGTTACAGTGCTGATTTAACACGCATTGAAACGCGCTACAAACTGCCGGATCACCGTATCAGCCACCCGAATATTGTGATCATCCCTGCTGGTGATAAGGAATAAGGAGATACCAATCATGTCTGAATATGAACTTCCTTTAGTCTTTTTCACCGTACTGTGTCAGTGGGCCGTTGGCTCCATTATTGCTATTACGGCACTAATGACGGTTCAACCAGTATGGTTGAATGAAGATACGCGTTTTAACCGCTTGCGCTATATGGCACTGGTTATTTTAGCTATCAATATTGTTGGTTCGTTTTTGTCACTGTTACATCTGGGTTCACCGCTGGGAGCCTATCGCGCTATTTTAGGCCTTGGACACTCCTGGTTAAGTCGTGAAGTTGTGGCGTTCTTCCTGTTGAATGGCGTGGTATTCATCTGGGCCGTAGTCATGTTTCGTTTTAACCGCAATCGTGCTCTGGTGAAAAGTGCCAGTTATCTTGCTTCTCTGGCGGGGATTGCGGCGATTCTGGTTTCGGCTCAGGTCTATTATCAAATGGCCAGCCACCCAATGTGGCATTCATTGGTAACTCACCTCAGTTTTATTGCTACGGCATTATTATTGGGATTTGTCACGATTAGCCTGATGGTGGCGGTTTATCAATATCGCCAACAAGCGCAGCAAGGCAAGATTCCGGGGCTACTGTTGACCGGTATTATGCTGGGTGTGTTGCTTATGTTATGCGTGGTGTTGTGGTACAGCCATGGTTTGAATGGACAAGGCCAGATGATCGGTAGCGCTATTGCCGTATTAGGCTCAGGTTTGATGGGATGGTTAATCTTTGGCGGCTTAATCACCGGAACCGGTGTTGCCACATATCTGTATAAGCAATCATCTATTTCCATGACAAGCGCTACGCTGTTGATGCTGGTAGTGCTCTCAGCCGCCGTTTGCGGGCGGATGCTGTTTTATAGTGGGGTGATGAGCCAATCTCCTTGGTTCTAAATGATATCAACTGAAGCTGTCCGAGAATTTTATTCGGGCAGCTTTTTCATTATCAAATTGAGAAATAACCAATTTGTCGGTGATGTTAAATAATCTATAAGGAAATCTTGATGCTGAAGAAAACTTGTCTGTCTGTTGTGATGGCGACGGTGTTGCTATCTGTTGGTGTGGCTCAGTCAGCTGAGCGCAATGTGGTGATGCCTGAAGGCACTAAACCTTCGGCGCTTTTTTCTCCGGCTATTGAAGCCAATGGCTTTGTTTTTACTTCAGGGCAATTACCTATCGATCCTGCAACCGGAAAAATGGTGGAAGGTATTGAAGCACAAACAGAGCAGGCGATAGCTAACTTGCGTACAGTATTAGAAGCCGGTGGTTCATCTCTGGATAAGCTGGTTAAGGTTAATATTTATCTGAATAATATTGATGACTACGCCAGCATGAATAAGATTTATGCCAAGGCATTTAAAGGCGCACCTCCCGCGCGAACCGCTTTGCAGGTAGGTAAAATCCCACTTGGTGCTTCGATTGAAATTGAAGGTATTGCGGTAAAATAGCGCTTTCTGGTTGGTTTAAGTTTATTGGTAGCAGAGGAGACTCTCCTCTGCTACACCCCATCATAGTGATATATACCTCATGAATCATGGGGTTCCTCTTGCAATGCCCTGATAATCAGGTTTCAATATATCTTTCCAATCAACTAATCAAACGGTAACAGGCTTCCAATGCTAAAGATTTTTAATACCCTGAGCAGACAAAAAGAGGAATTTAAACCCATTCATGCGGATAAAGTCGGCATGTATGTATGCGGGGTAACCATTTATGACCTGTGTCATATCGGGCATGGACGTACTTTTGTTGCCTTTGATGTTGTGTCTCGCTACCTGCGTTTTCTGGGTTATAACCTGACCTATGTAAGAAACGTAACGGATGTTGATGACAAAATTATTCGTCGGGCGACAGAAAATAAAGAGAGCTGCGAACAGCTAACAACCAGAATGCTGGCAGAGATGCATGCCGATTTTGATGCATTGAACATTGCCCGACCTGATTTAGAACCGCGAGCGACTCACCATATTGCTGAAATCATTGAGCTTGTTGAGCTGTTACTGCAACGTAATCATGCCTATGTGGCAGACAATGGCGATGTGATGTTTGCGGTTGATACCGATCCTGATTACGGTTTGTTATCCCGTCAGGATTTAGAACAGCTTCAGGCTGGAGCACGAGTTGAAATTGCCGATGTAAAACGTAATCCAATGGATTTTGTGCTGTGGAAAATGTCTAAGCCGGGCGAACCAAGCTGGGCTTCTCCATGGGGTGATGGTCGTCCTGGCTGGCATATTGAGTGTTCCGCGATGAACGGTAAGCAGTTAGGTGAACATTTTGATATCCACGGTGGGGGTTCAGATCTGATGTTTCCTCATCATGAAAACGAAATTGCTCAGTCGACCTGTGCTCACGATGGCCCTTACGTTAACTACTGGATGCATTCCGGTATGGTAATGATTGACCGGGAAAAAATGTCCAAGTCATTGGGTAACTTTTTCACTATTCGTGATGTGTTGAAACATTATGATGTTGAAACCGTGCGTTATTTCTTAATGTCCGGTCACTATCGTAGCCAACTGAATTACAGTGAAGAAAATCTTAAGCAAGCAAGAACTGCTCTTGAGCGTCTGTATACGGCGTTGCGCGGTACGGATGAGGCGGTAAAAGCCGTAGGCAATACAGAGTTTGAAGTTCGATTCCGTGAAGCAATGGATGATGACTTTAATACTCCGGAAGCCTATTCCGTACTGTTTGATATGGCGCGTGAAATTAACCGGCTGAAAGCTGAAGATATGGCTGCTGCTAATCAGCTTGCAGCGGAACTACGCCGTTTATCTGGCGTATTAGGTCTGTTAGAACAGTCTCCGGAATCTTTCCTACAGGGCGCAGGCCAAAGTGCCGATGACAGTGAAGTTGCAGAAATTGAAGCATTGATTAAGCAGCGTAACGATGCTCGTCAGACAAAAGATTGGGCGATGGCGGATGTGGCGCGTAATCGCTTAACCGAGATGGGTATCATTCTGGAAGATGGCCCACAAGGAACGGTTTGGCGTCGTAAGTAACTATTTTACTTGTAAAAAAAGCGCCATCTGGCGCTTTTTTTGTATCTATCAACATCACATTGGATCGTGATAAAGCTCGCAGGCCTGTAAGGTATTCTGCATTAGCGTAGCCACCGTCATAGGGCCAACACCACCGGGAACAGGGGTGATCCAACTGGCGCGTTCGGCTGCGGCTTCATATTCCACATCACCAACGACTTTCCCGCTTTCTAACCGATTGATACCCACATCGATAACGATAGCGCCAGGTTTAATCCACTCTCCGCGTACAAAGCCAGGACGACCAACGGCGGCAACAATCAAATCAGCCTCTCTGACTTTCTTTTCCATATTGGTAGTAAAGCGATGGGTAATGGTGGTAGTACAGCCAGCCAGCAGTAATTCTAACCCCATTGGGCGACCAACAATATTCGACGCGCCAATAACCAGAGCATCTAAGCCGTAGGTATTGATTTCACAGCGTTGCAGCATGGTAATAATGCCACGCGGTGTACAGGGGCGAAGTTTTGGTGTGCGTTGGCACAAACGACCGATATTATAAGGATGGAAGCCATCAACATCTTTTTCCGGAGAGATACGTTCCAGAATCTTGATGTTATCAAAGCCCTGTGGCAGTGGTAATTGAACCAGAATTCCATCAATCAGCGGATCGTTATTCAGAGAGTCAATGAGTTCAAGCAGCTCGTTTTCAGTGCAGGTCATATCCAGATTGAATGAACGAGACAAAAAGCCAACCTCTTCACAGGCACGGCGTTTGCTATTGACATAAATCTGAGATGCGGGGTTCTCACCAACCAGAATAACAGCCAAACCAGGGGCACGTTTACCTGCCTGAAGGCGTTGTTGAACACTTACGGCAATTTCAGTTCTTAGCTGTTGAGCGATTGCCTTACCATCAATAATCTTTGCTGACATCTGAGAATAGATCCATTTTTTAACAACGGGTGTCATATTCTGTCAGAAGCGAAGCGTTCTGTCAGGGAGAAGTTGTGATTAATTAGAAAAGTGGGGAAATCAAAGATAATGAAGGGCTATGAACCGTTTCGGTTTGCATATCATTATCTGACCCATTCCATCCAGATGGCAACCATATAGAAAACTGAGCAGAGAATAATAAATGAGGTTGTGTACATGATCTTTTCCATATCTGACTTCCACGCCTTATTATTTTATTTCAAAGTATAAATATAGCATTGAAATCTTAACTAATTCTTAAATGGTGAAATTAGTCAGAAATGACGTTCATTTAGTCGTGCGACTCAGTGCGAGAATAGCTGTTTTCGCACTGAGTCATCAGTAAAAAACTTAATGTGAGCTATAAACGGTACGTTTATCGTTGGCATCAAAAGTCATTACTGAATAGGCCTCTTTTTCATAACCATCATCCATTCCTGGGCTACCACCGGGCATTCCCGGCGTGCTCAGACCAATAATATTTGGGCGCTCTTTTAACAGACGCTTAATATCATCCGCAGGAACATGGCCTTCAATCACATAACCATCGACTACCGCAGTATGGCAAGACATATACTCCATAGGGATCTTATGCTTTTGTTTTAGCTGATAGAATTCGCGGTCGTTATTTATCATCACCGTTTCTACTGTAAATCCACCTTCTTCCATCTTTTTCGCCCATAAGGAGCAGCAACCACAGGTAGGGGATTTATACATGGTTATGTTGGTAGCCAGTACTGAGCCCGAACAGAACAGTAAAATTAAAGCTAATAAGCCAGATTTCATTACGATCTCCAAAAATATTTATCACGTTAAAAAGTCGAATAACAAACTTAATCGGGGAAAATATCCGGAGCTATTCTCGAAAACGGCAAAAGCGGATTTCAGCCGTCAGTTCCTGTATTGGAGGGGTAAGGCAGTTTAATGAGGGAACCGGTTCTGACTGTGGAGAATAAACCAGCGACTGGGTAGTTTCGGGTATTAATGCGACGACAACATGATTACCTGAATCGATTTGCGTTGCATCAGGCAAACAATGTTTTTCACATAACGGAGAGAAATCTCCATCATCCTGATTTTCGGATAGTGGTTGTGTATGCTGACTATGTAACGTTTGTACAGTGGCTTCGGCATCCGCCATTCGACAATCATGACTGGCAATAGCAAGCTGCGTGCTTAACCATAAGCAGGTGAAAGTCAGTATCCATACAAAAGAACGTTTACTTAAACGATTTATGAACCGCAGCAGTGAATGATTTTTAGTCATTATTCTGTTCATGTTTATAGAGGGCTTTGAAACGCAACAAGGCTGAAAACTATCTTAAAGTAACTCAAATAGCAATCATGTCTCAACAGACTAAATACCATACTGTAATCCAGATATATGATGAACTGAAGGAAAGTCGTGATTTGCTCAGCGTTAAAAACACCCGCGGTATGTAATGGTGATAACGTAAAGTGGCGCCCCCAGAAGGATTCGAACCTTCGACCTACGGCTTAGAAGGCCGTTGCTCTATCCAGCTGAGCTATGGGAGCGTAGAAGAAATGACTATAACTAAAAAACACCTTCAGATGTTTCAGTGGGGTCGAATTATACGGCTCTTGCGGGCTCAGTCAATGGCTTTTACGTGTTAATTCGGAGGGAATGCTGTTTTCATCAGCATACTGAATATATCTTAACCAATTGCCTTGATTTTTATTATATTGCTACTTAAATATTATAATAGAATAAGAGTAAGTGGCTAAGTTAGCTGACTGTTTTAAAATGGCATTTAAAATAAGGAGGATAATATTTTTCTTTTTTTAGATAAAGTTATTTACTATCAACAAGACTCGATTTTATTACTTGATTAGTATTTTATTTTTGTGTGGTGACTTGAATGATTTAATAATTAAATGGTGAAAGTTATGGTGAGGTTTTTATCTAAAATCATCATCGAGTAATAGTCTGAATTTAATCTTAGTAAATTCAATGTCAATGCAACTAATGTATTAAATTTTTGATGGATAAAATTTTCACTGAATCAGGTTGTTCATAACAAATTGTTTTATATTGTTTATTTTTAAATTTCTCATGGTTGAATTTTATTGTGTCAGGTATTTTTCAAAATTATTGTGTAACATATTTTCACTACCATTACTTTTGATGATGAATATTCTGATTAATATCGTTATGATTTTTTGTGTTTTTAATTTTTTTGTTTTTAAAAATATAAATTTTAATCATGAATTCGTGTGATTATGAATAACTAAAGTTCAATTATTTAAAAAATATACTTCATTTAAATGAGCTAAATTAATAGTGTTGCTTAAAAATTGGGTAATGAAGTGCTTGTCATCTGTATTTACTTATTAAGGTAAGAGGTAACACTATGCATTTTAAAAAAATAAAAATTATAGGGGGACTGACTGCTGCAATAGTATTCAGTACGTTCTCTGCTCATGCGGTACTTCAGGTCACCAGTACCGCAACGCCATATACAATTAATGCCAGCGACCTGGACAAAAAAGAAAAGGAGCTGACCAAAGATCCATTAATGCAGAAAGTAAAAGAATCTATACGTACCGCCAGCAATGATATTGTAGAGCAAATTGCCGCAGGGCGTTCTACTAACCCGGAAAACGTGAAACGTGTAGAGAAAATTATTACGCCGGAAGCCTGGAATTACTTATTCCCTTTACGGGCGCCGGAATATACCTATGAAAATTTCCTGAAGGCGATTGGTAAGTTTCCTGCCGTATGTGGAACTTACAGTGATGGGCGCGATTCTGATGCTATTTGTCGTAAGGGACTGGCAACCATGTTTGCCCATTTTGCTCAGGAAACTGGTGGGCATGAAAGCTGGAAGCCGGAGGCTGAATGGCGACAAGGATTGGTTTGGTTACGTGAAATGGGATGGAAAGAAGGAGATCCGGGGGGATATAACGGAGAGTGTAATCCGGAAGTGTGGCAAGGACAAACCTGGCCCTGTGGTAAAGATAAGAATGGTCAGTTCCTGAGTTATTTTGGTCGGGGAGCTAAGCAACTTTCTTATAACTACAACTATGGACCGTTTTCTGAGGCTATGTTTGGCGATGTTCGTACACTGCTGGATAAACCTGAATTAGTTGCTGATACCTGGTTAAATCTTGCCAGTGCAGTTTTCTTTTATGTTTATCCGCAACCACCAAAACCAAGTATGTTGCATGTAATTGATGGAACCTGGCAACCCAATGCCCATGATAAAGAGAATGGGCTTGTTCCGGGATTCGGCGTAACGATTCAAATTATTAATGGTGGTGTAGAGTGCGGTGGCCCAACTGAAATCGCTCAGTCATTAAACCGCATAGCTTACTATCAGGAGCAGACCAAATACTTGAAAGTACCGGTTCCGGGCTCGGAAGTTCTTGGCTGCAAAAATATGAAGCAGTTTGATGCGGGTGGTGCGGGTGCCTTACCAATCTATTGGGAACAGGATTGGGGATGGAGTCCGGATACACCTGATGGAAGTACTTACGCTTGTCAGTTAGTTGGATATCAAACACCATTTACTGCTTTTAAAGAAGGTGATTATAGAAAATGTGTTGAACATTTCTTTAATGTAAAAGTTGTTGGTGGTGATGAACCAACTCCAACTCCAACTCCAACTCCAACTCCAACTCCGACACCAGAACCAACGCCGGAGCCAACCCCTACACCAACTCCGGAACCGACACCAACACCAACTCCGGAACCTGAGCCAGTACCGAATGCCGCTCCTGTCGCAGTTTTAACCGGGCCAACAGGGCCAGTAACCAGCGGTGCTCATGTTGTATTGAATGGTGCAAATTCCAGCGATCCTGATGGCGATAAGCTGACTTACAGCTGGATTATACCTGATGGTCAGACTATCACCGGTGAAGATAAACAGAGTCTGTCATTTGTTGCTCCAGAATTAACTGAAGGGAAGCAATATCAGTTCACGCTGACCGTTACTGACGGGAAATTGAGCAGCGCCGCGGAATATACACTGACAGTGATGCCAGCGGCTAAACCAGCTCCAGTTCCTGAACCAACGCCATCAGGAGATACAAACCAATATCCTGCATGGTCAGCGAAAAAAACCTGGAAACCAGGGGATATAGCGACTAACCGTGGAAAAACTTATCAGTGTCGTCCATTCCCTAATGGCGCATGGTGTAATGTAGCTCCAGCCTATTATGAGCCAGGAAAAGGCTTAGCATGGCAAGATGCCTGGACTCTGAAATAGGTCGTTTCGGTCATTGTTATTTAACGTTCACGCCAGCAATGTTGCTGGCGTGAAATTAAACGTTAGGTAGATTATCAAGCCAATGAAATAGTAAAGATGAATAGAGGACTTGGTGTTTTAAAAACTAATCCCTGTACCTACACCAATACTGGCGCCAGAACTCCCCCCAGAACCACTGACACCCGTTCCCTGATATGAAGAACAGGCCGTGAGTAATAGAATTAGTATCGCTGGCATCATTCTTTTCATCTGTTTGCCTCGGTTTAATTACAAAGTTTGGTTGTGAAGTTTTGGCTACCTCGGTTAGGTTTGCACTTCCATAATACTGATTTCTTTTTGATAACCCAATTCTCATTCTTTTTCGTTAAATGAAATTTAGTCATGATGGCTTCTAAAGAGTCGTCCAAGAGGTGCGTTTCTACTATTGTGATGATGGCTGTTGTTGGTGATTCAGCCGAAGCCTCTTGAGTAATTTTGAAATTGGTGGCCTCTGAAAAACTCTCATCCATGGCACCTAACGCGATTTGCAATGGGGATTGGTTGATAATTTCTTTATTATTATCAGCTTGTTGTGCCAATACAAATGAATTAATAGATAAAGTAAAACCTAAAAGTAAAAATAGTGATAATTTTTTCATATATAAAATTAGTAAAGAGATAACGAATCAACCGACGTTATACCAGGTAATATTGTTTTTCAACTTTTAATGAAATGATTTTTTGGGGTATAACAATTATATAATTTATGTAATGAAATTCTATACATAAATACTGTTAATATTAGGTAAGCGATTTTTATCGAGTGTGTGGAGTTAATATTGTGAGTGAGGTGTTATATAAAACAGCAGGTACTTTTAATTCCCCGCTGTTTGACTATCTAATCTCTTACTTTTTAAATGCGCCAAATGGATCTTTCAGCATATTAACGATAGAGGTACCAATCCATGGAAGCTTACCCAGAGTCGCTTCAATGATTTTGTTCTCAAAGTTATTGATTGATTCTGCGGCAGCACCCAGACCTAGTTTACCCAGAGCTGAACCAAAGATACCGGCACCATTTACTTGTTCAATTTCTTGTTCTGTCAGATTTCTCATGATCATATCCTTATATTTTTCGGAGAGAAAAATTATATTAAAATTCATATTTCATTTAACTAAAGCGTTTTAATGATCTGTGCAAATTTATTTTTTGCACAGGTGTAATTTAATGGCTATCGAATATTAGTCAATGGTGTATTTATACGATCGTGTTGTTTATTTATCATCAATTATATTTATTAAGCGGAGTCTTATTTTTATTTTATATTAAATTAAGCGTTGGTTTATTTTTATCTAAAATGTCATGTGGTAATGATATTATTAGTAATGAAATTATTTTAATTATTGGGAGTTTGACTTATTGATATGGAGATTTGGGGAGGTATTTGTATAAAGCTCAAATATCATTAGCGGGTATTGTTAATAATACCCGCTTTAACTAAGAGTTAGACGATACTAATCCCAATCTGGGGCCAGCCCTTCTGGGCTTACCAGACGGTCAGAACATTCTAAACTGGCTATTTCAGCCATATCCTCTGCTGACAGGTTCAGCTGCTGAGCCAAAAGATTGCTGGCCAGATTCTCACGTTTTGTCGAAGAAGGAATCACGGCGTAACCTGATTGCATAGCCCAGGCAAGGATAACCTGTGCTGGCGTAGCTTTGTGGCGAACAGCTATATTTTTGATGATTTCATCTTGTAGTGCCTTGCCGTAAGCCAGTGTCATATAAGAGGTAATACTGATGTTATGCTTTTTGGCAAATTCAACGACTTGCTTATTTTGTAGATAAGGTGAGAGTTCAATCTGGTTAGTGGCAATATTTTTTGCACCAATGGCGTCTATCGCACTTTGCATTAGTGCAATCGTAAAATTGGATACACCAATCTGGCGAGTTAATCCCAGTTCTTTGGCTTTGACCAGCTCTGCCATATATTCAGCCACTGAGACTTCGTTGTTGGGAGAAGGCCAGTGAATTAATGTTAGATCGACATAAGAGGTTTTTAATTTTTTTAGACTGTCTTGCAGGCTGGGGATTAACTTTTCTTTACTCAGGTTAGCTATCCATATTTTTGTAGTAATAAAAAGTTCTTCGCGTTTGATGCCACTTTGACTGATAGCCGTACCAATATCAGCCTCATTTTCATAAATTTGTGCCGTATCAATAACGCGATATCCTAAATCGAGCGCATTACTGACGGAATCAATTACCACTTCATTCTGAAGGCGGAAAGTACCTAATCCGAATACAGGAATACTCATGTCTTTTTCTCTTTTGTATGATAAGGGGAATGTAATCATTTTGTTACTGTTTGATCATCATGGCAAAAAAGAGAGAGTAGAAAAAGTCACTTCGTAGCATAACTGTTTTGCTTTAACTGCAAGGATCGTTTGAGTCAAGACGATATATCAGCGGAAGTTGAATAAATAAAAAAATATCCCCATCAGTAGACAGGGATAATCATCTTGGTATCTAAATTTTTTTGTTATTGTAATAGTAGCAGTGACATGATGAACGCCGCTTTGATTACAATGGCATATGCCAGTTCGAACACCAAATTAATAATAGTGATAATAAATTCTTTTTGTTAAGTACTTCTTAATTCTTTGACAATAATAAACAGGCTAAAGTAATTCGATTTTATTGTTCACAGACAAAGTTGCAAAGTGTAAATCTTATTTTTATCTTATAATTCAAATTGATAAATTCATTATGTTTTTCTGTGCCAGATTTTTTTGGTTAAATTAAGGTGTTGTTCATTTATCAATACTGCTTTTTAATCACAAAATGTCATCCGGGTGAAAATAAATGGAAGAAATGATTGTGTAATCTAACTAAGTGTGGCTTAATGATCACCGGTTTGTAGTACAGACCTATTTATGTATAGTAATTTAAAGCAGTTCGCCATTTAGCGTTATCTTAGATATCACTTCTTCAAGAATTCCTTCTAATTAGTTCCCATAAGTAAAACTGACAAACAGACCATCAAATAATTTATGGTAATTTAATAAGAGTTAGAGGAATACACGATGTCTAATACAATGACTGGTTTAGTAAAATGGTTTAACAGCGATAAAGGTTTTGGTTTTATCTCTCCTAAAGATGGTAGCAAAGATGTATTCGTACATTATTCAGCTATTCAGGGAACAAATTTCAAAACTTTAGAAGAAGGTCAGGAAGTATCTTTCTCTATCGAGAATGGTGCTAAAGGCCCATCAGCGGTTAACGTTGTTGCTTGCTAATCAGCATTTCTGATAATTCAGTATGTAGATTGACCTGATGGCTTAACACATAACGAATTATTAATAAAAACCTGGGATATTTACCCGGGTTTTTTTATGCCTCCAATTCATCACTTCCCCCGTAGAACCTCGCCATATTGCCGCACAAAAAGACTAAAAATGGTGTTTATGGTTAGTCGATTTAGCACAACCTGTTTGTCATTGGTTTAAATATTGAGCTATGTTTAAAAAGTGAACATAATTTTGATAACAGAAAATCATCTGAAGATGAGCACGATAGGGGGAAATTGACATGATTAAAAAATTAACAATGATTTTATCGAGTCTGGTTTTAGTATTTGGTCTTTCTGCATGTGCCAGCGATTATGTAATGACGACCAATACCGGTCAAATTATCATTTCACATGGAAAACCCGTTTTAGATAAAGAGACTGGCATGACTAGTTATGTTGATCAGGATGGGAATGAGCATCAGATTAAATCTGATGAAATTTCAGAGATGGTCGAGAAGTAAAGCTTTATCATTAAGTTAGTGAATTTATATAACATCAGGGCCTCAGTATAATACTGGGGCCCTGATGTTATATAAGTAGATAATCACCTGCAGTAATTGATTATGTGATTTATAGTTATTAATGTTCTGCCAGATTGAGTTGGTGTCTTACCAGCTTGAGAGATATCAGTGAATAGGGGTCTGTTGATGAGAAAAATGATAAAGGTAGCATGTATTACATCAGGGCTATTTGTCGTTGCACTGATTCAATGGTGTTCTACTGATTCAAAAACACAAGATGTTGCTGCCATTGGTGGGCAAGGAAACCCCGCTGATACATATTGCACCAGCGTTGGTGGTAAAGTTCAGCCAAGGCAAAATGCCAAAGGCAGTTATTCAGTTTGTTCTTTTAAAGATGGCATACAGCTTGATACATGGGAACTCTATCGCGCTAATCATAAGAGTTAATATCGGCTCCTCATCATGAATATAACGATCAATTGAACTGACATCAGGGCTATACCTCAAATTTGTTATTGACTTAACCTATCGTTATATATTAATTTATACAGCGATTAAGCACATCCTCACCGAATGGCTTGATTAGATGTACTGTTAAATTGCTCGCTTCGCCCTGATCGCCATCAGGGCTTTTTCTTTTCTGCGTTCAGTTAAAGTTACCTGTATTTTGTTATTTAGGGATGGGGTAACTTATCGTGCTAAAAATCATCCGGGAAAATTGATTTCAGTAATATATGTTGGGAATTTCTCTGTAACGAGATTCTTGCGGCAGATATCTGGTAAATATCTTTTTCAACATGCTAAAGTTAAAGCGTTGGAACAGGAATCATTGTTAACAAGGGATATTTTATGAAAAAAGCCGTACTTGCATTAGCTATATTTATGAGTTTGCCAGCACTGGCTGAAGAAAGTTCAGTGGTGAAAGACAGTATTAAGAGTACTGTGTCCGGAGTGATTGCTGCGGGTAAAGATGCGCTTAGTGGTGTGAAAGATGGTGTCGATGATGGTCGTCAGTCAGGGAGTAGTATTGATGGCGCAATTATTGTGACAGATAAAGAGAGTCTGACTAAATATGTTACCGTCTCGGTTTTATCGGCGGAAAAAGTAGCGGATCAGGAGTATAAACTGACGCTGGCTTTACGTAATAATACCGATAAAATTGTTCGCCTGTCGAATCTCAATGAAAGTAAATCGCTTATTCTTATAGATAAAGATGGGTTTATTTCCTCGTTAAAAACACCGCTAACACCAGATGAATTTGATATCACGATTCCGGAAAAGGCTGGCGTTAAACAACGTTATGTTTTCGGTGGCGTTGAAGATGTTCCGGCAACATTACGTCTTTATGGTATGGATATTGCGGTACCAGCCCCTGTAACTAAGTAAACATTTCTAATTAATATTTTCAGTTTTACTATTCTGTACAGTCATGTTTCCGGCGATATTATAAAATATCGTCGGACCTTCCTGCTTTGAGTAACCATAACGATGACATTTGATCTGTTTGAACATCTTGAACCGCCAGATGTAGTTCGGGAAGAATTTGCACCAGGGGCGGTGATTTTACGTCATTTTGTTCTTCCTCAGGCGAAAGCGATACTTGCTGAGGTAGCGATAGTTGTTGAATACTCACCATTCCGCCATATGACCACGCCAGGTGGTTATGCTATGTCTGTAGCAATGACTAACTGCGGAGATTATGGGTGGGTAACGGATCATCAGGGATACCGTTATAGCGCAGAAGATCCTCTCACCGGTAAATCATGGCCGCCTATAGCACCATTACTTTACCAATTGGCTGTAGAAGCGGCGGTACAGGGTGGTTTTCCAGATTTTCAGCCAAACGTTTGTTTGATTAATCGTTATGCCATTGGTGCGAAGATGTCGTTACATCAGGATAAAGATGAAAAGAATTTTGACTATCCGATTGTTTCAATGTCATTCGGTTTACCGGCCATATTTCAATTTGGTGGATTTTCTCGCAGCGACAGTGTGCAAAGGTGTTTACTGACGCAGGGGGATGTGGTGGTTTGGGGAGGCAGTTCACGTTTGGCTTACCATGGAATTTTACCGGTAAAAGCAGGCTATCACTCGGATACGGGGGATTGTCGTATTAACCTTACTTTTAGAAAGGTTAACTAAGATTGTTTTTCCATTAGCTGAGTGAGTAATGGTAGTGATTTGAATAAACCTTTTTTAGATTGATGATGGATGTGATTTACGAAATGGCCATATTCATTTCCTGTTAACCTGACGTATATTGATTCATTGGTTACGAAAATATGCAAAAAAGCGCTAATTAACTCAAGGGTGATAATGTGTCAGATATATTCAATGCCTGGTTAAATGGATATCGGCAAATTTTTGACTATAAAGGTAGAGCGAGACGACGGGATTTTGCCAGGTTTCTGTTGCTACAGTTAGTCTTCTTTTTTGCTGCTGCCAGCGTAACCAGTATTCTGTTTGGTAACAGTGGAATAATTACTGAAACAGTTGCCAGTGTGCTAATGATGATAACAATATTAACCACCTTGTCGTATAACGTGCGTCGTTTACATGACTGTGGTCAGAGCGGATGGTGGTGTTTTGGCTATGTGATTCTTGCCGGCGTATTCATTGTTGCCTCGCTGATGCTGAGACCAACAGATGGAAGTAATCAATATGGCCCGGATCCCAGGGCTGCAACTCATTAATTTTACACTATAATAAAAGGGTAGCTTAAAGTTATCCTTTTATTACAGGTATTCCAGATGGCCGGTTTGCCCCTATTAATTTTTATTATCTTTCCTGCCGGATTGGCGTTGTTAATACGTTTTTGCTCCCGGTTGGCTGGTAAAAATGTGCGATTTTTTCCGATTTTTTTATCTCTGGTAGTTATCAGTTTTTCTCTGTCAGTGGCTTATGTGGTTTATCACTATGGTTTTCATAAAATTAACTGATAGAGATAAATAGTTATCATCAATTCTGATTTTCATATTGGAATGTGAGTAGGATAGTGTTGTGAAATTTGGGTATATAAAGTTTCAGGCTGGAGGAAGGGTGGCAAATACGCTAACCAGCGAGAGTACAATGATGCCCAGTAGGATCTCCAGTAAGGTGCAAAATACGAAATATCTCATTGCATTGTTACTTTGCTGATTCATTTTGGGCACCAGTTTATAACGGTTATACAGGGCAATCATAACCATCGCCATGACCATAAAGACTTTGATTGCGAGTAATTGTTGATAAGCAGATGACCAGTCAACTGGCCAGCGTTGCAGGATCAGTGCAGTATTGATGATGCCGGTTAAAATCACCAGAATGACAGCCAGATGACCCACCTGAGAAAATCGAATAAATGTGCCTATGGCATCCGAACGATACTGCTCAACGGATAAATAACGTAGACAAATTAATAAAGGAATAAGCGCGCCTAACCAGTATCCTCCACATATTAAATGCAATGCATGATTTACCCGATGTAACCAACCGATAGCGCCGCTATGTAGCGTAACATGACCGACAAATCCCAGTGAGATTAATAATAAGAAGGCCAATAGGGTAATTAGATTCAAACGCCAGTGGATGGGAAGGAGCAGGCAGACAGATGCAGTTAATGTAAATATAATCTGCCAGCGCCAGGCCTGACCAAATGTAGTTGAGAGCACATCAGCAATAACGCTTCCTTTAATGGTATCCGGCCAACCATCTCCCATTAATCCACTTTGTATGGCGAGTAGTCCAACTGAAGTCAACAATGCTATTAACAGGCTATAAGTTAATAATCTGCGTAAATTGTACTGAAGTGTGAGACGAAAATTGCCATGACTCAGACAACGGATAAACACGGTGATACCAAACAATAATATCACCGCGGAAAAATGCAATAATCTGAAAAATATATAGAAATTGTCCAGACTCATTAATCAGGCTTTACCATAAACTGGAACTTGCCTTTAGTTTTATGGCCATCAACAGAGACGACATGCCAGTTAACAGTATATTGACCAGCTGACAATGATGTTTTTAGAGGAGCTATCAGACGAGCGCTATTAGTCGCATCCAGAAGTAAATTATCAATAGGTATGACTTTATTATTCGAATCGAGTAACTCTATTTTGCTGAATTTTACCTCGATATTTTCCGAATACGTTAATGATATCTCTTTTGGTGAAGTTGTCAGGGAGCTTTCTGCTGCGGGCATCTGTTGTTTCAGATGGGCATGGGCCAGTACCGAGGGTGAAGTTAAACTGAATAGGATAACTAACAGGAAAGTTAATAAATGGGGCAAACGGAGAAACATAGCTAACCTCAAAGGCAAGAAACCAAATGATGGATCAAAATGTTAACATTGTTCATTTTGTCTGTATAGAATTGATAACAATTCTCATTGATTGTAAACCAAATAGTTCATAAAACTTTCCATAACTCCCCAAATAATCATTATTTATTTTTTAATATGAGTAATTCTTCGTTTTTATCTGAAATTGATTTTAATTTGGTTTTTTGTTCTTGTATTTATTTTGTTTTCATATCTTATTTGCTGGTTTGTTGGGTTTTATTTGGTTTTAAAATCTTTTAATGTGATTTGATTTTGGTTTATTTGTCTGTATATTTCTCGTTCAAGGTATCTTGATTATGATTATCCGGATAGATGTGGGGCTAAGGGTTTGTCCGGGCAAGTTTTCTGTTTGGCGGAGCGGATACGAAAATGCTTGAAAATTTTGGTGTAATAAATATCTGGACTTATGTTGTCGGTGTTATTTTCATTACATTAATACCCGGACCTAATTCTATTTTTGTACTGACCAGTAGCGCTAAACATGGAATAAAAGAAGGATATAAAGCTTCTTTTGGCGTTTTTCTGGGAGATGCCACATTGATTTTTCTGGCATTTATTGGCGTAGCCTCATTGGTCCGTACATCACCACTATTTTTTAGCATTGTTAAATATGCCGGGGCGGCCTATTTACTCTATTTGGGTGGGCGCATTCTCTATACAACCTTAATAAAAAGAGAAGGGCATACGGTAGCTGAAACACCAAAAGCGACCAAAGAGCATACTTTTAGAAAAGCGCTGCTATTAAGTTTAACTAACCCTAAAACGATTATTTTTTATGTTTCATTCTTTGTTCAGTTTGTTAGTCCTGACTATCCCAATACGGCGGTTCCTTTCTTTATTTTGGGTAGCATATTAGAAGCGTTTAGTATGTTGTATCTTTCAGTCTTGATTTTTGGTGGGGCTACACTGGCTTCTATGTTTCGCCAGCGTTATGGACTGGCTAAACTATCCAACGGATGTATCGGTACATTATTTCTGGCATTCGGACTTAAACTAGCATTAGCAAGCTCGTAATTCTAAATGGTGTATACATGCTTAATGTCAGTTCTCGTTTAAACATGGGAATTGACATTTTTTTGTTAATAAATTGAAAGTCTGCTTGAGATAAGAAAGATTAGCTGATATCAAAGATTAATGTGTTGGATAACGGGAGGTTATCCAAAATATGATCGATTTTGATACCCGATAATCAGTAAGCGAAAGGAAATCATTAGAATGAAATATAGTTTGCAGGCATTGTTAGCCATTACCGCTGTGGTTGTAACCTTTAATTTGCCAATCGCTCAGGCCGAAAGTTATCAGGTTTGTGTTGATAAATATACTGATGCCTCTGGTAATCGAACAGCATCTCTTAGTGATTGCCATGGTAATGACTATGTTATTCGTCCTCAATCCGTAAGGCCTAACTCAGTTGTTTCCGGCTCCGATCGTCGTATGTATTCTTCTGGCAGAGAACGTTCATCTGATCGTTATCAGGTTGATGAGTCTACCTATGCCAGCGATCGCTGGTGTGATGACAGTGGGTGTTACCGTATTCAAAACAAGCGTAATCTCTGCGTACTGGAAGTCACGGGTGAATTGGTTGACTGCAATTAATCGGTATTGATGAGCTGCAGTTGTAACTATCTGGCTAATAAAGGAGAGGGGTAGATGATTAAAAAAATGATTATATTAGCGATTCTCTCTTCATTTCTCGGTGGTTGTGGCAGCTTCGCCAGTCGATTTGAAGGGGGGTATCATGATGAATATTACTCCGGTGTGAAATATTCAGTACACCAGGCCGACAGAGGTTATCGGGCTTACTATCTTGATGTTCCTTTTTCTTTTATCTTCGACACTGTGATGCTACCAGCTGATATTATTCGGATAGAATCCACTCATTAATTGCTTGTAAAATGATCAGGTTACTAAGTATTTCTGGTGCTAAAAAAGATTATTTTTAGCACACTTTTATTCTCTTCCACAAAATATTGTTATGAGATTGATAAATAATTTTACTCGAATGGTGAAATTGCGGTGATATGTTTTATATTTCTCTATTTCGATCATAAAAATAATTAGATAGTTATCTTTTTGAAATATAGAAATCAATAGGTAAGAAACCAATTGAGGTTGGGGAAGTATAAGGTAATAGAGCTAATTGATATTTATTATCACTAAGTCGTTGGAACATTCGGGATTACTTTCCTTTGTATAATCAATTGAATACGTCTTATTTTATGTTCAGTAATATCATGAATACCTACAGGCTTATAGCATTCAGAACATATTGAACCATAAATATCATCAAAAGATTCCACCCGTTGGTCGGATCGAAATGATGTGTTGCCACACCTTGAGCATTGAAATTTAAAGTCAGGACACATAATCGCCCCTCAATAGGTTTAGCTAATAATTTCTTAAATAATTTATACCATATTTATTATATTAAAATAGGTGTTCTTTAGTACACTAAATTAAGATAACTGTTTCAGTTTGTGTTTTGTCTTATGTTTTAGTTATCTTTAATATGTTTATATATTATTTAAAATAAATTTGATTGTGTTTTTTTAGTTTATCTGATTATAGATATATTGTTATAAAGGTTAATTATTAGTTAACTAATATATTGTGGTGATTAAAATAATCATGTTTTATTTTCTCTGACATGCTTTTTATAGACATCATTTCTGTTTGTTTCCTCATCAAGGATCCGATAACCTGCGGGCTTGATTTCAATGAGGCCAGATACAGAACGATATGATCGGGTATAGATGGTGGGTGAGTATCCTTAGTCTGCTTCTTATTCCATTATATGGATTGGCAGCAAAATCAGAGGCAGAAAAGCCTATTAGTTTTAGTAAGGCAAAGCAACTGGCTATAAATATCCACCGTGATACCAGTCAGAGTTTTTATTGTGGCTGCTCCATTCAGTGGTTCGGCCGTAAAGGCATCCCCGATCTGGAAGAATGTGGATATCAAATTAGAAAAAATGTTGAACGGGCTGGTCGTATAGAGTGGGAGCATGTAGTGCCTGCCTGGCAGTTTGGTCATCAGCGTCAATGCTGGCAAAATGGTGGTAGAAAAAATTGCACACAAGATCCGATATATAACGTAATGGAAACCGATCTGCATAATTTACAGCCTGCCATTGGTGAAATTAACTACGATCGCTCTAATTTTCAGTTTGGTCAGTGGAATGGTCCTGCCACCCAATATGGTCAATGCCAAATGAAGGTTGATTTTAAGAACAAAACTGTGGAACCACCGGAAAGAGCGCGAGGTATGATTGCCCGAACCTATTTTTATATGCGCGATCGTTATCACTTCCGTTTGTCAAAGCAACAAACAGAATTGTTTGAGGTTTGGAATATGTTTTATCCCGTGACGGAGTGGGAATGCAAAAGGAATCAACGCATATTAAAGGTGCAGGGTAATGACAATCCATATGTCTCGAAATTATGTGAAAATGCGAGATAAAATTACTTAAATGGCTTATCGATAGTGTTTAGTTTTTACTTTTAAAAACGAAGTAACATTTTGTTTTATTAAGCTATATTAAAAAAACAAAAATAGAATATCAGTGTGTTGCATTTTCTTTTTTGTCACGTAGTTAAAAACTACTCATAGATATTTTTTGGTGGTACAATTTGGGCTGAACAATCACGATGTTGTTCCAAGTTGTTGTTATTTTTATAATTAAATTTCAAGGAAATGAATAAATGAAACCTTCCCGCGTTCTTCTTTCTTCTGTTGTTGCTTTTTCTTTACTGGCTTTAAGTGGTTGTGGTGAAAAAGAGCCTGCTAAGGCTGCGGATAATGGTTTACCAGCTGAGTGTAATGAGTATGTTAATACCATTACTACTTGTGTAAACAAACTGGGTAAAGACAACAAGGCTATGGCCGATCAGTTTAAAACTCAGATGGATGCTGCAACTGAATCCTGGAAACAAATGAGTGACAAAGAAGCTCTGAAAAACAGCTGTAAAGCTGCAATGGATGCTTTCAAACCTACTCTGTCTCAATTAGGTTGTTAATCTAATTAATACTCACGCCGTAATGATATAATTACGGCGTGGTATTGTAGAAATTAATGACTTAATAGTTCTATTAATTCCACTTTCTTCTATCTTAAATCATCATATTTTTTATCGGTTTTTATATTTCAATTATACCGATTTAAAAGTCATTCCTTTAAACGTTCGTAGGGGATTTCCCCGTTCTATCTGATGATGGAACATACGGCGTTCCGCTTTTAATTCAGCTCCAGCTTGTTGATGCAACTGTTCCAGACGATGTGCGATCAATAATATTGCCAGTCGTTTATTAGCATGTTGACTTCTTTCTGATTGAACTTTAACACTGATGCCTGTAGCAAGATGAGTTGCCCGAATTGCTGAATCAGTCTTATTAACGTGTTGTCCGCCAGGACCTGAAGCACGCAATGACTCAAATTGAATTTCACTTTCCAGGTCTGGATTGTTTTGTTCAAATCGGGCAACACCAATAAACCAATTCTTACGTCCATGGTTAGATCGATAGGGGCTATTACATATCCATAATATCGAACCGCACCAGTTATCCGCTAACTGTACTGCAGCCGTACCTCTGAGGGAAATCAGTACCGAGCGAAATCCATCGGGTTGTCTGGCGGGTTCAGTTTCCAGACATTCAACCAGCACGTTTGCCGCATTAGCCTCTTTTATTAACTGTTTTAACGCCTTGCCAACGGCCAGACAGCATTCATCTGGCCCCTGAGCAGAAGAGATCTGCAATAGTATCATTCGCTTCTCCCTCCACTGGTTTTATAGGTTAAAACGGGTTTCAGGCGAGCCAAAATTTTGATTAATCCGGCTCCAACCATGCTATCAATTACAGTCTTAATCGATTTATAAGCTTGTGGCGCTTCTTCATAGATCAGTTGACGATCCTGACAGATAACCCTACCTCCTAATTCAGTACGACTTAACTGAACCGGAGATAAACGCTCAGACAAACGGCCTTTACATTCCGTTCGCATCCATTTTCTGCCGGCACCGTGAGCCAGTGACTGAAGACTGATATCTGATGATATTGGCATGACCAGATAGCTATAGTCCCCACGTGAGCCAGGTATAATCACCGCTCCCTTATTGGCTGGGCTGGCACCTTTACGGTGTAGCCAACCATCTATGTCATTAACCTGTGCGGGTTCAACCAGATTATGGTTAATATCTAACAGGCATTCTCCGGTCGTCTTTATTTGCTCCAGCAACCGCTGGGCAATAAGGCGACGATTTAGTTCGGCAAAGCATAGCGCCTGATGATGCTCTCTCAAGTATTCTTCTGCCTCAGGAGTACCCGCTATCAGCCCGCTATGGCTAAAACGTTCAACATGATGGCGTAAAATTGCCTGACCTAATCCTCGCGATCCGCTATGAACTAACAGTTGAAGCTGTTGTGGATTCAATCCTAATTGATTGACAGCATCAGGTTGATAAACCTGATCTACCTGTTGTAGTTCTGCAAAGTGATTCCCACCACCAACGGAGCCAAGTGAATCAGAAAAAACAGAGCCCATCATTTCATCAGGGAGGTGCTGCTGTAACCATTCTGAGCTGGCAAAATCCCCCATGCGAGAGATGCTTTTTTCTAATTTATCCAGATTCGGCCGTTTGATCGGTATGGCGGTTTGCCATAGACCCATGCCGCAGCCAATATCATTACCGACTAAAGCCGGATAAAAACGGTTGACCGAAAAAAATGCTGCACCAACCGGATAACCTCTACCGGGATGCAGATCAGGCATACCTACTACCTGAACCATATCCGGCAGTGAGGCGGTGGTGTTTAATTGCTGGATCGCGTTGCTTTCGATCCAGGTGTCATCCGACGCGATATAAGAGACGCGTTCAGATAAAGGACGAATAAAATTGCCCATATACCAATCCATATATTGGAGAAAAGATAAAATCGAATTGGCAGGCCGAAGCCAGGGAGTGTAACGGGTAGGGTTAGTCCTGGATACGCCTGCAAAGGGTATTTAATTGAATTTGTTGCATGATATACCTCCTTTGTCAGTGAATAGTGGGTTGAATAAAAAACGGCGGCATCATAGACCGCCGCCTAATAAATAGCAATATCTATTATTTTTAATTTATAAGGTTATTTCTTTCCCACTAGCGTTAAAAGCGGTGAGTCAAATATTGCATCGGGAGATATGACTGTCTCATCCAGTGGAATCGATGAGCCATATCGTTCTGCCAGTTTCTTTTTCACCGGGGAGGAGGTGAGATCAAACTCTCGTAATTTTTGCAGATTGCCAATTTTTATTCCAAGCGCATTAAAATAGATTTTCCACACCAGTTCAGAACAATATTGCCTTTCATCTGACCATGAAAAGCTCAAGTCATAGGGTGCATTGGCATAGAGCTGCGCGGTTTTTTGTATCTGTTGCTGCTGTGCGGTTGTTAACGGTTGCTTGAGTCTTTTTACTACATATTTACCGTTAGTACCTCGTTCAATCCATTGATTTAACGGCGTGTATTGCACACGTTTGGAGGCTTCATACACATAAGGTTTGTTATTCCTAAACAGAATAATTCCCATATGGCTATAAGGAGAATGAGTCGCTAACTGGATAGCCTGACTTTGAGATGAACGAGAGGTGTGAAATATGATGTCGCCTGACTGTGGCTGATAACCATAGCTTTTCGGTAGAAAGATAAACAGTGACGCGACAATGATAATGGCTAATGCTGTCAGTAAGATGGGAAGTCTGGTTCTGTTCATAGCTTAACGAGGGTCAGTAAAACGATAAGTTCAGCATAACGGGGGTTAATGAAGTGAGTGTGAAGTGATTTATGGGGCTTATAACCTGCCCAATGCAGAGAAATGTTACAAATTAAATTATGCTACAACATAAGTTCCGGATAGTTTTTGGTTGATTAGCATCAGGGGGTGCTGTAGCGTGACTCACACATAGTAAGGTGTTGCTTTTAGCGGTCACAGGGATTTATGACTCTATACGATCTTAAGCCACGGTTTCAGGCCTTATTGAGACCTCTGTTAAAACGTCTTTTTCGTGCAGGTGTAACGGCTAATCAGGTTACGCTGGCTGCCTTGATAGCATCGGTTGCTATTGGCGTTCTGCTCTTCTTTTTTCCTCGTCCCGCTCTATTTCTGATTCTGCCAATATTCCTGTTTATTCGTATGGCGCTAAACGCTATTGATGGGTTATTAGCTCGGGAATATAACCAAAAATCAAAGCTGGGTGCATTGCTAAATGAAACCGGCGATGTGATCTCTGATGCCGCGCTTTATTTGCCTTTTGCGTTATTGCCGGGAGCAACGCAGTGGCTGGTTTTACTGGCGGTATTACTGTCCATTTTGACCGAATTTTGTGGTGTACTGGCTCAAACCATTGGCGCCTCCCGGCGCTATGATGGGCCAATGGGAAAAAGTGACAGAGCGCTGATTTTTGGCGCTTATGCATTGGCTATTTTTATTTGGCCGGTATGTATGGAATGGAGTTGGATACTGTTTTCTTTGGTATCTGTTTTATTAGCATGGACCTGCCTGAATCGCTGTCGCAGAGCATTGGCAGAGGTTAACTCATAGTCGGGGAGCCATAATATGAGCCCAATCTTGATTCGTGCGTTAATCATCATGTTTGCGCTGCTGATTATCGCCAGTATTACCATTCGAGTAATGTCACTGCGTTCACCGGAACGTGACTGGACAGAACTGCGTCAGAGAATTAACACCTGGTGGTGGATTGTGATTGTCTTTGCCCTGGCAATTTCTACTCCCAGGGCAATTTCGCTGACAATTTTTGCCATTATTAGCTTTCTGGCGTTAAAAGAGTATCTGACGCTAATACCAACCCGACGCACCGATCATATGCCTTTGCTATGGGCTTATATTGCGATCCCGATTCAGTATTACTGGATAGGCATTGAATGGTACAGCATGTTCCTGGTATTTATTCCGGTTTATGTGTTCCTGTTCCTGCCGATGCGGATGGTGTTGATTGGTAATAATAAGGATTTCCTCCATTCAGCTTCGATGCTGCATTGGGGAGTAATGACTACGGTGTTTGCGATTAGCCACGTAGCCTATTTGACGGTACTACCCGGAAAGCCTGAAACCGGGCCTTTATTGGTTATTTTTCTGGTGGTTTTGACGGAATGTAACGATATTGCTCAGTACTTATGGGGCAAATCATTTGGCCGCATCAAAGTGATTCCAAAAGTCAGCCCGAATAAAACGCTGGAAGGCTTAGTGGGTGGGGTGGTAACCACCATGTTCCTGGCCTGGTTACTGGGGGGAATATTAACGCCGCTAAGTGGTTGGGAATCGCTGCTGGTTGGGTTATTAATTGGTATAACCGGCTTTATTGGTGATGTGGTGATGTCCGCGGTTAAACGTGATATTGGCGTAAAAGATTCAGGTAAATTGCTGCCGGGGCACGGTGGTATTTTGGACCGTCTGGATTCATTGATTTATACCGCGCCGCTGTTTTTTCACGTTTTATATTATTTACACTATTAATTCGCGATGGAGGTCAGAATGAACCGACTATTGCGTTTGCTGTTTGTGGTGTTAATCGCCTATCCGGTAGTGTTGGCATGGT
Organism: Limnobaculum zhutongyuii; assembly: GCF_004295645.1. NCBI lineage: Bacteria > Pseudomonadati > Pseudomonadota > Gammaproteobacteria > Enterobacterales > Budviciaceae > Limnobaculum > Limnobaculum zhutongyuii. The sequence continues at coordinate 2,468,481 of NZ_CP034752.1, read as the reverse complement.
TGGGGGTTTCCGTTGCCAATCGCAAACGACTGCCGATAAAAGGGCCGGGAATTATCATTGCTAACCATAATAGTCATCTGGATTTACTAACGTTATTAACACTGTTTCCTCTATCAAAGGTGCATCTGGTACATCCGGCTGCGGCAGCTGATTATTTCCTGAAAAACCGCTGGGTGGCTTGGTTTGCTACCCGAGTGGTTGGCATTATTCCCGTTGTGCGGGGGGGCGATCCAAAACAGAGCGACCCTCTGGCTGGATGTGTTCAGGCGCTGCAGGAAGGAAAAATATTAGTTTTGTTTCCTGAAGGTACTCGTGGGGAACCTGAACGGTTATCTGAATTTAAGTCCGGGCTCTGGTATTTGTGTCAGCAATTTCCAGAGGTACCGGTAACGCCAGTATTTATGCATGGACTGGGGCGCGCTATGGGAAAAGGGCAATGGATACCTGTTCCTTTTTTTATTGACGTCTATGTTGATGAGCCTGTTTATTGTCGCTCAGACAAATCAGTCTTTATATCGGATTTAAAACAGCGATTTGAATCGCTGCAAAATAATGCACAAGGGAGAGATTCATGAGTTTAGCGCAACCTCGTACTGCGACGGAGAATTGGTTTAAAACCTCTGATGGAACGGAGTTATTCTATCGTTGCTGGCCTCAGGATGAAGGAACAGCCGATAAAGTGATTGTGCTTTTTCACCGTGGACATGAACATTCTGGTCGTTTGCAACACATCGTTGATGAATTGAATATGCCAAATGTGCCTATGTATGCGTGGGATGCCCGTGGTCATGGTAAAACAGCAGGAGAGCGGGGCTATAGTCCAAGTATAGGAACATCGGTGCGGGATGTGGATGAGTTTGTTCGCTATGTTTCTGCTGATAGTGGTGTGCCGATGGAAAACGTGATTGTGATTGCACAGAGCGTTGGTGCGGTGCTGGCAGCCACCTGGGCCCATGACTATGCTCCAAAAATTCGCGGACTGATTCTGGCTTCTCCGGCGTTTAAGGTCAAATTGTATGTTCCGTTTGCCCGGGCAGGTTTGGGGCTGATGAAGAGTTTCCGCGGTTTGTTCTATGTGAACTCTTATGTTAAAGGAAAATATCTGACTCACGATCAGGAGCGGGTTGACTCTTTTAATCAGGATCCACTGATTACCCGTGCTATTGCAGTCAATATACTATTGGAACTGTACAGCACTTCAGAACGCATCGTGGCGGATGCCTCTGCGATTACTATTCCAACTCAATTACTGATCTCCGGGGATGACTATGTGGTGCATCATAAGCCTCAGCATCAGTTCTATCAGCAATTGAATACCCCGGTTAAAGAGAAACATATTTTGAGCGGTTTTTATCACGATACACTGGGTGAGAAAGATCGCCATCTGGCATTTGATAAAATTCGGGCGTTCATCGATAAGTTATTTACTATGGCACCTCAACGCCATGATTATAGTGAAGAGGATCGCTGGAGTGCTAATGCGGACAAGTATCGTGAGTTAATGGCACCATTGCCGCATTACTCGATAAAACGTTACTATTATCATGGGCTCACCTCTGCTATGTCCTCGTTGGGGAAAGCATCAAAAGGTGTACGCCTCGGTTTTGAAACGGGTTTTGATTCGGGCAGTACTCTGGATTATGTTTATCGTAATCATCCTGAAGGCAGCAACAGCTTCGGGCGCTTCATTGATAAGCAGTATCTGAATAGCATTGGCTGGCGTGGAATTCGTCAACGTAAGGCAAATATTGAAACCTTAATTCGCCAGGCCATTAGCGACCTTAAGCAGCGTAATATGCCGGTACGTATTGTCGATATTGCTGCAGGGCACGGCCGTTATGTGTTGGATGCGATAGGGGATGCACAGGATATTGAGTCCATCCTTCTACGGGATTACAGCGAACTGAATGTGGAACAGGGCAAAAAGATGATTGCTGAGCGTCATCTGTCAGAGAAGGCAGAGTTCGTTGTGGGTAATGCTTTCGACCGTCAGAGTCTGGCTGAGCTGAATCCAAATCCAACGCTGGGAATAGTTTCCGGATTATATGAGCTATTTCCTGAGAACAAAGATGTTCAGGCTTCATTATTAGGATTAGCGGATACCATTCCTGAAGGCGGCCTACTGGTATATACCGGTCAACCCTGGCATTCGCAGCTTGAAATGATAGCCCGTTCCCTGACCAGCCATCAGAGCGGAAAACCTTGGGTGATGCGCTGTCGTACACAGGGAGAGATGGACAGTATGGTGGAACATGCCGGATTCGAGAAAAAAATTCAGTTGATTGATGACTGGGGTATTTTCAGTGTTTCAATTGCGGTGCGGGTTAAATAGTCTTTAAATAATATTTTTTCTGAGGCCCTTATTTAAGGGCCTTTTTTATTGCTTAATGCTTATTTTTAATAAGTAATGGTAATTTTTATTGTTATTTGGCTTATTAGAATTAGGTGTTTATTCATTTCAATTTATTTGTTAAGACTATTATGTGCATAACTTAACAAAAAACATTATTTTGTGAAAAAATGTTTATCTTAATGTGCTTCATGTGTTAAAAAATAAATATACAAAACGAAGATTGCTAACTTAATTAAAAGAATTATTTGTTGGTTATATTTCCCTCAAATAATAACGGATGATTATTTATATTAGATAATCATTAATATTAAATAAATAGTTAGTAACTAAGATAGATCGCATACAGCGATTTTGTATATGAAAGGAGATTTACCATGAGAGAATTAACAGTAGCAGAAATTGAATCTGTATCCGGCGCAGGAATCTTTACTGATGCTTTTCGTGATTTTGGTCAGGGGATTGGCGATGCTATTGATATCGGTAATACTCCAGGAAATAAAGGTGAATACGGTGCCGCTATTGGAAGTGCAATTGGAGCATTAGCAGACGGTGGATTGAATTTAATCAAAGGTATTGGTGATTTTGGTGTGAATAGTATTGCTCAAGTAGGCGCACCCGTTATTGATTCGGTTTTCAATGGTATTGCAGCTATTATTAAAGCGATCAATCCATTAAAAATTGGGTAATTAAATAACCAGGACTCTCACCGGGGAAATGTTTTTTATTTCCCGGTGGGGGCAAAATAATATTTTCCTTTCTCTTATTACTTTCTTTTTATGACGATGTCAATTCTGTTATTTTTCATTTTTTTCTTTAATTTTACGTAAGATATTATTGTTATAAATAATATGTACCATCTTTCATTCCTAAAGTTAAAAACAGAATATGATGCTATTGAGATGATAGCTGCGTGAAATATTTTCTGACAAAGCAAAGCGATAAACATTATCGAAAGCACTTTCTAAATCAGCGTGATTAGTTATGATAACGTCAGAACAACGCGATAAAAGCGTTGAGAATGCAAACGATAGTGCCGGATGACGGCGTATCATGGACTGAGTGCGTCGAATGAATGAACTAACGTTAAATCCTGATTCTCGCCGGCAGCTTTGGTTAAGGGCTGGTATCTGGCTGCTATTTTTAGCACCTTTCTTCTTTTTAACCTATGGACAGGTGAATCAATATACAGCAACACGGGATGATGTTGCTGTACTGGCATTTAGCTGGGAGTCATCAATTCCTTTTTGGCCATGGACCATTGTTCCTTACTGGAGCATCGATCTGTTGTATGGCATTTCACTGTTTATTTGTACTTCTCGTCGAGAGTTAATGGTGCATGGCTTGCGTCTGGCCGTTGCTTCCGTTGCCGCTTGTGTCGGTTTTTTGCTTTTTCCATTAAGATTTAGTTTTATCAGGCCAATAAGCGACGGTATGTTCGGCTGGTTGTTTCAGCAACTGGAGATGTTCGATCTTCCCTATAATCAGGCGCCATCGCTGCACATTATTTTGCTTTGGCTACTCTGGTTGCGTTTCTATCCCCATACTTCTTCAAAGTGGCGTTGGCTGTTACACGGTTGGTTTACCTTAATCGGTATCTCTGTGTTGACCACCTGGCAGCATCATTTTATTGATGTAGTTACCGGATTATTTGTTGGCATTATTATTAGTTATGCCTTGCCTGTGGCTACCCGTTGGCGCTGGCAACCAAGTCAGGATCCCTTTGCCCGGCGGTTAGCGCTTTACTATTCTTCAGCCGCCTTGGTTTTAGCCGCTCTGGCTTACTGGTTGGGAAGTGGTTTTTGGATACTGATATGGCCTGCGGTTGCATTGCTGATGGTAGCGTTAGGTTATAGCGGGTTAGGGAGTGCGATTTTTCAAAAGAATGCAGCGGGTAATATGTCTCCTTCAGCGCGTTTTCTGTTAGCGCCTTATCAAATTGGTGCATGGTGCTCATTCCGTTATTTCAGTGCTAAATACGATCGAAATAATCAGATTACGGAGGGTATCCTTCTAGGCAGTTACCCACGCCATGCGGTATCGGTAAAGGCGGTACTGGATATGACTTCAGAATGGCAAAGGAGCACTCGTATTCCTGCTGTTGCTTACATTGCCTGCCCACAGCTTGATTTACTGGCGCCGAGTGAGGAGGAACTACAGCATTCCGTACAGGCGCTCAATGAGTTATGTTCCCATGGGCAAGTGTTAGTTCATTGTGCATTGGGATTATCGCGTAGTGCGATTGTGGTGGCGGCCTGGTTGTTACAGCAGCAGCGAGTGACCAGCATTGAAGAGGCTGAAGCGATGATTCGTCAGGCTCGTCCAAAGATTATTTTTAGAGAGTCTCATCTGAAAGCCCTGAATTGCTGGGCTAAGCGTTACTTAGTTTAATAACCAGAAAGGGAACTGAATGATAACCGAGCATCCGATCGCCGGAAAAGTGTTAATCGCTACGCTGAATAGCTGGCGTTATTTTGCGGCGCTTTCTGCATTTGCCATGTTATTTGCATTGCTTATGTTATTTTTCGCTGACTATTCCGTGGTGATGCTGGCTGTTTCTTTAATGCTTGGGCTTGCATGTCACTACTATTGCTGGCGCTTGTGGATGGACTCTCACCTGTTCAATATCCTTTATCGTTTTCCCGAAAAAACTGAGATTTTTGATACGGCGATCAATATGTGCTGGGGGAAGAAAGGGGAAAATAACCGTAGTCTGGATTCTCGCTGGGCAGGTGCTCGTCAATTGCTGCATCGGGCTGGACTTTCAGTGTTGGTACAGTGGGGCGTGGTTATTCTGACGGTGTTATTTTCGGGTTTTGAGTAAATATCAGCAAGTTGATAAGTATGGATTGTTTTAATCTGTTACATTTCAAAATTGTGCTTGTCTGATATTTATCGTACAAAGAAAGTAGGGTTAATTATGTCGAAGAAATCGACAGCAGATAAAGTAAGAAGGTTTATATGGCTGGTATAAGCATTACTAAATTGTTGATCATCGGTGCGCTGATCGTTCTGTTATTTGGCACGAATAAGTTACGTACTTTAGGTAGTGATTTAGGCGCGGCAATTAAAGGTTTTAAAAAAGCGATGGATAATGATACGCCATCCACAGATGTAACCAATGAAGCTGCTCCACAGGTAGAGAATAAAAAGTAATTATCTGATTAGCCTGCTTTCCAGGTTTAATAAATGAAAAAGCGTGCAATGAACTGCACGCTTTTTTATGAAATTAATTTACTGGCTAAATACAGCAGGTTCTTAGTTCAGTTATTTTACTTCTTCACCTTTTGCTTGCATGTCGGCATGGTATGACGAGCGAACAAAAGGCCCACAGGCTGCGTGAGTGAACCCCATAGCCATGGCTTCAGCTTTCATTTCATCAAACTCAGCAGGGCTAACATAGCGCTGAACCGCGAGATGGTGGCGACTTGGCTGCAGATATTGTCCCAGAGTTAACATCGTGACGCCATGAGCGCGTAAATCACGCATGACTTCGATGATTTCCTGATTAGTTTCTCCCAGACCTACCATCAATCCTGATTTAGTTGGAATATCAGGGTGGGCTTGTTTAAAGCGTTCTAACAGCTTTAGTGACCAGCTATAGTCAGCGCCCGGACGTACCTGCCGGTAAAGACGCGGGATATTTTCCAGATTATGGTTGAACACATCTGGTGGTGTTGCGGTAAGTATGTCTAATGCCCGATCCATCCGGCCGCGGAAATCAGGGACCAGCGTTTCAATCTTAATGGTTGGGTTTTTATCACGGATAGCGCTGATACAATCAGCAAAGTGTTGTGCTCCACCATCCCGCAGATCGTCACGGTCAACTGAAGTGATAACCACATAACGTAACCCCATATCCTGTATGGTTTGCGCCAGCTTCTGTGGTTCATTAGCATCCGGTGCCATTGGGCGACCATGGGCCACATCGCAGAAAGGGCAGCGGCGAGTACAAATTGCGCCGAGAATCATAAAGGTTGCAGTGCCATGGTTAAAACATTCGGCCAGATTAGGGCAGGAAGCCTCTTCACAAACGGAATGTAATCCGTTTTTGCGCATTGCGGCTTTGATTCCCTGAATGCGGCTTGAATCTGCGGGTAACTTAATTTTCATCCATTCAGGTTTGCGTAGCATCTCCTGACGCTCAGTCTCCACCGACTTCACCGGGATTAGTGCCATTTTGTCGGCATCACGATATTTGATGCCGCGTTCCATCTGAATTGGTTTACTCATAGTCGTTAATATTCCAATAGCTTGGCTCGGGGAGTTGATAACCGAGTAATTGTGTAAATTCCTGTATCAGAACAGGATGAACATGTTCAAAGCGGACTGATTCAGCTAACTGTTTTACCTGCGTCATTTGCATACCGGCATAGCCACAGGGATTAATGCGGGTGAATGGCTCAAGGTCCATATCAATATTCAGGGCTAATCCATGTAAAGAGCAACCCCGACGGATGCGTAATCCGAGAGAACAGATCTTATCATGATTTACATAAACACCGGGAGCATCCGGGCGGGCCTTTGCCTGAATATCAAAGTGAGCCAGCGTCCTGATCACTGTCTGTTCAAGGGCGGTAACTAACTCTCTGACACCCATCTTTTTTCGCTTCAGATCAATCATGATATACATCACTTGCTGGCCTGGCCCGTGATAGGTGACCTGGCCCCCGCGATCGCTCTGAATTACAGGAATATCACCGGCAGCCAGAACGTGCTCGGCTTTGCCGGCCTGACCCTGAGTAAATACTCGCGGATGCTGGACCAACCATAGCTCATCAGATGTCGTACTTTCTCTACGATCGGTAAAGGCATGCATCGCCTGAGATACGGGCAAATAGGGCTGTACCCCAAGTTGACGTAATATAATGGTGTCTTGTTGCAAGGAGGTCATCATAACGTTGCAAAAATGGTAAAAACATTATACCCACCGTTTCAGGAGACCACCAGACGAAATCGGAAGATTCAGTCTTTTAAAGCAATAGGAGAGAGCCACTCTATTGAAGTGTTGGATATCATTGATGTTAATACGACACCAATCAGGTGCCGATTTCGCTCATTATCATCCAGCCAACGCCATACCGGTCGGTGAGCATGCCAAAACCACTGGACCAGAAAGTGCGTTGAAAAGGCAAGTTAACCTTTCCCCCGGAAGCGAGTGACTTAAACAAGCGTTCAGCATCGATCTTACTGTCCGCTTTCAGAGAGAGGCTAAAACCGTTGAATTCAGGATGTATGCGGTCACACTGACCATCCGAAGCCATAAATTGAGAATGGCCTACGCTGACGTTGGCATGCATAATCTTATCTTTCCATTCATCGGGAACCGGGGTAAGTAGCGCGTCGGGCGATTCGCTGTAACGCATGATCATGGTGATTCTGGCACCAATGCTACGCTGGTAAAACTGCAATGCCTCTTCACAGTTACCGGCAAAAAACAGATAAGGTTGGACTTCCATCATATAGCCTCTCTCTTAATAATCGGAAGTAAAACGGTCGATGGTTTTCCTTATTTCAAGAATAGTGTCGACGACCCAGTTCTGCCACTGGCAGCTGAAGTAGCCATAACAAGATATTTAACAGAGTAATAAAACACTTAATCTGAAGGCGGAGGGAAATCGTCACGAAGGGTTACACAATGGATTATTTAGACCAATAAAAAACGGACAGAAGAAATCTGTCCGTTTTATTTATTACGTATTTTTGTTGGCTAATTACAGCACCATACGCACAATTTCGATATCACCCAGCTCTTCATATAGCGTTTCTACTTGCTCAATATGCGTTGCGTTAATAGTGATAGAGACGGAGTGGTAGTTTCCTTTGCTACTGGGTTTAACCTGAGGGTTATAATCGCCAGGCGCATGGCGTTGTACCACTTCCACTACCTGGTCGACCAGCTCAGGTTGTGCCTGGCCCATCACTTTATAAGTAAAAGAACATGGGAACTCGAGCAGTTCATTCAGTTTCGTTTTCATGGTTGCTCCAACAAAAATTAAAAAAGAGTATGGCCTATAAAAATTATAGCTCCCACAGTGAGGGGAGCTATCGATCATCAGGCTTATTTATTAAATGGGGCCTGAAATTTGTTTTTCAAGGGGACTAGCCAAACCAGCGATGGAACAGCAATT